>JBEKNO010000075.1:0-12930 GCA_049522735.1 Occallatibacter sp. | reverse complement strand
GATGTAGCGTGATTCGCAAAGGCTCTGGCCCTCAAACCAAGCTGGCAAAAAAAGCGGTGCTGGCGCACCGCCCGGGACGAGTGTGCGCTTGACAAAGCCTTCGTCCTTATCGAGGGGCACCCGGCCGCCTGCGGCTCAGCCTCATTTTGGTCTCAACCATTCCGGTCTATTCTTTTCACCGGAGTTATTCAGCCGAATCCGGCCCCAGTCATTGTGAGTAATCTCAACAGCAAGAAACAACAAAGATACCAAGAGGAATTCGCAATGCGACGGAGTTGTTGTTTTCCAAACCAGCAGTATGACATAAGCGATGTAAACCATCTTCGCTGGGGAGAACAGTGTGGCAGGCAGCTTCAACAATTCATTCATAAACACCTCAGTCCTCATTTGTCATACTTGAAAAACGGTTCATATTACGGCTTTACAGGATGATCCTCAACCCACTTCCGTGCCCGTTCCTGAATCTGCAATAGGACTGCGCTGGTGAGGTGAGAGGCAGCATCATCTTTCAACAATTTATATGCATCTTCCTCTTTGATGCTTCCAAGTTTGCGCGATGCAGCAACGTCTAGCCAGAAAAGGGCTTCTGCATAGTCCTGGGGAACTCCCTGCCCGTAGTCGTACATGGCACCCAGGTTGATCTGTGCATCCGCATTACCCTGCTCGGCAGCCTTTCGATACCAAATAGCAGCCTGCGCAAAATCTTGGGGTAAACCTTGTCCTAAATCGTATGAGGCACCAAGGCTAAATTGTGCATTCGCGTTACCTTGCTCGGCAGCCTTACGATACCAGAGAGCACTTTGCGTGTAATCTTGCGGCACACCTTGTCCTAAAGCGTATGAGGTGCCAAGGTTGATCTGTGCATTCGCATTACCTTGCTCGGCAGCCTTGCGATACCATAAAGCAGCTTGCGTGTAGTCTTGCGGCACACCTTGTCCGATACGGTACGCATTCCCAAGGCTGAATTGTGCATTCGCATTTCCTTGTTCGGCTGCGTTGCGGGCAGCCAATCCGTAGATTCCGTCGTTCGTGGTGCCGCTGGCGTTGGTAGATTTTGTGGAAGAGTTCGTAGTATCTGGATGCATCGAATTCGTAACCATCCTCGCTACTATCTTTGACTGTTCTTCCCCGATCTTCCAGGCTCCTAATCCTGTATAGGAGTTCAGTTGATTCTCTACGATGGCCGAAATTCTGTTGATGGCCTTCGCCAAGGCCGGATCGAGAGAGATTATCGCATATGATCCGGACGGCTCTCGCTCAAATCCCACAGACTGCGTTCGTTCTCCGTAGTACGCCGCGATTTCGGTGAACTTCACGGTATGCAGCTTAGTATCAACAACTATGATCTGTTTCTCGTAGCGCGCATAATCAACGCAGCCTGATTGCGCCGAGCCCCCGACTGTCTTCAGGCAGTGACCTTTACCTTTGAAGAAAGAATAGAGGATGACCCAATACTTCCCTTCTGCTCGGTACTGATCAATGTGCCATTGCATCCATCCCTCGCCGGTGATATCGGAGATCAATATTTCAACCCGCGAATCCTCATAGACTGTGATCGGGATGGTTAGATTGCCACCTTCGTCATACACTCCGACAGGCTTTCCAAATGGTCCGCGAACGATAGGTGAGTCTTGCCCTGAAGCGGCGCTGAGGAAGGCGAACGGAAGAAGGAACAGACAAATTCCACGTGCTCTGAAAGGAAACTTCATGACAAGGCTCCTTCCGATGGATGTGACATGAAGTATTGCGTGGTGAATGACCACCCCGCATTAGACCTGGGATTTTCACTGGACACGAAGTCCTTACCCTTTACGCCCGCGTACTGCTTCCTTGGCTTCGGCGGGGCCGGCGGCGGGAACCTCGGGCACCTCGGCCTTGATGCCGCCAATATTCAGCTTTTTGCGCACCTCTGCGTCGAGCTTGGCGAAGAGTTCCTTATTCTCCTTGAGGAAGGCGCGGGTGTTTTCGCGGCCCTGGCCGATGCGCTCGCCGGCGTAGCTGTACCACGCGCCCGACTTCTCGACGATGTTGTTGGCCACGGCCAGGTCGAGCACGTCGCCCTCGCGGCTAATGCCCTCGCCGTAGAGAATGTCGAACTCCGCCTCGCGGAAGGGCGCGGCCACCTTGTTCTTGACGATCTTTACCTTGGTGCGCGAGCCGGTCACCACATCGCCTTCCTTGACGGCGGCGATGCGGCGGATATCCACGCGCACCGAGGAGTAAAACTTGAGCGCGCGGCCGCCGGTGGTGGTCTCAGGGTTGCCGAACATGACGCCGATTTTTTCGCGAATCTGATTGATGAAAATGAGCGCCGTGCGCGATTTGGAAACCGTGCCGGTGAGCTTGCGCAGGGCCTGGGACATGAGGCGCGCCTGCAGGCCCATGTGCGAATCGCCCATCTCGCCGTCCAGCTCGGCCTTGGGCACCAGCGCGGCCACCGAATCGATCACCAGCACGTCGATGGCGCCGGAGCGGACCAGGGCCTCGGTGATCTCCAGGGCCTGCTCGCCGCTATCGGGCTGCGAAACCAGCAGATTGTCCACATCCACGCCGAGCTTTTTGGCGTAGGCGGGATCCAGGGCGTGCTCGGCGTCCACAAAAGCCGCCAGACCGCCCGCCTTTTGCGCCTCGGCGATCACCTGCAGGCAGATCGTCGTCTTGCCAGAGGACTCGGGGCCGAAGACCTCGCTGACGCGGCCGCGGGGGATGCCGCCCACGCCCAGGGCCGCGTCAAAGCTGATGGAACCGGTGGAGATCACCGCGATGGGCAGCAGAGCCTCCTTGGATCCGAGGCGCACAATCGAACCTTTGCCAAACTGTTTTTCGATCTGCGCGAGGGCTAGTTCTACTGCTTTGGCGCGGTCATCGGCTATGGCCATGGGAGGGCTCCTCTAAATGCTCGCCTTGCTTTTCTTTACAGGAAACGGCGCGGCGGCTGGATTGGATTTCGATGGGATTGTAACAGGGCTGGACAGACAATGACAGAAGAAAATAGCGAAGATACGGAGAATAGTGCAATACGCCAGGAAGATCCGGAAAAATGTGCATCACGCGCTGCAGATTGCATCAATTCACAATATGATGCATAATCAGTCCATGAGAACCACTGTCACACTTGATGACGACGTCCACGAGTTCGCATCGGTCTACGCGGCCGCGAAAGGCATGACCCTGAGCGCCACGATCAACGAGCTGATCCGTAAAGCGGAGGCAGCGCCACCGCCTCCTGTACCCGAGATCGAGTATTCGGAGATTGGTCTCCCGATGTTGCCTCCGACAGGGAGGACGATTACTTGCGAGATGGTGAAGAAGCTCGAGGAGGAAGAGTTTGATCCGGCGAAATTTGCTTGATTTAAACGTACTGATCGCCTTGACCGAGCCTGAACACATTCATCGCCAGAAGGCAGAGCGCTGGTTTCTCTCAACAGGCAAGGACAACTGGGGCGTCTGCCCACTCACCGAAGCAGGGTTCATCCGCATTACGACAAACCCGGCGATGCAGGCAGGCACAATCACTCTGGAGCGAGCCATAGCCATCCTTCAAGCGCTCAGGGCGCATCCCGGTTACCGTTATTGGCCGATCACTGACGCGGAAAGCTGGGTTGCTGTGACCGCTCGCTTCGCAACTCGCATCTCAGGCCATCAACAAATTACAGATGCGTACCTTCTGGGGCTGGCAATAAAGGAAAACGGCATGTTGGTTACGTTCGACCGCGGGATCAAGTATATGGCCGGAACAGAATTCAGCCGCAACGTCCTTATCCTCGAATAGTCTGCGCCTTGACGCTCAAACGGTGTAGGCGCCGATGCGTGTTTCGCGGCTGGTGAGCTCATCCGAGGAGCGGTCGAGGGATTCGTATTCCGGATCGTGGTCTTTGCGGAAGGCGCGGAAGGCGTCTTCGCTGGCCCAGCGGTCGATGGTGAGGTAGCTGCCGGGGATGTAGGCGTCGCGCAAGAGCTCTGTTCCCTGATAGTCAGGGGAAGCGCGAAAGAGCTGGGCCCATGCGCCCTGGGGGCCGTAGGCGGCTTCAAAGGCGGCCACCTTCTCCTCGGCTACTTCGAATTTCCAGACCACGACGAACATCTTTGGCTCCCCTTCTGTCTTCGAGAATGCTCTCCTTCATGGTAGCGCAGAAGGCGCAGAGATAGGTCGACACGGCGACTCGCTGCGGCGAGGATCAGGAGCCGGAAGTACGTACAAACAGCAAATCGTATATGTGGAGGCGGTGTCGACCGGGAAGGACTTCGGGATGCAAGCCTGCCATTTTGGGATGGGCGGGCTTGCATCCCGATAACGCACATCTGGAGAAGGACAATGCGTGAAAGCAGCTCACTCTTTCGGAGATTCCGGCATGGATTGTGACGGCTCCATCGCGGTCTGCTCAAACACAGGTCCACTATGCGGAACGGGGGCTGAATCCCCCGTTTCTTTTCACTTCGGCATCCCCTGACGGGAGCGCTGAGGTGAGCGCACATTGACCAGAATGCGCCTCCAATGGGGGTAGTTGTCTAGTCAATATTGCTCATGTAGGATCGCAGCCCGGAAGCACCCCTGGGGGGAATCCGGGAGAGTCAGGCGCCGGGTTCCCGGCGCTTGCTGTGATACCGTTGCAATACGGCGTCCCTGCGCCGGGCCGGGGTTTCCGGCCTGTGGCGAAGGCCTGCGATTTGAACGGAATCGAGGGCGAAATGCGTACACAAAAATGTCCCAGCAGCCGGAGTTGACATCGCCTTCGTTGCCCGCGAGCCCGGCTCCCACTCCTGGGCCGGGGCTTCAGCCCGTATCCGGTTCCGAGGCTGGGCCAGGAATGGAGGCGGCTTCCGGGACTCCGGCGCCGCAGCGGATTCCGCGCTGGCTGGAGCGCGGGGAGCTGTTCCTGCGGGTGCTGCTGCGGATGTACATCGGGCTGGCGGTTTGTTATGCGCCGTGGTCGAGGATGTTCTGGGACCAGAACCCGATCTTTGCGCATTTCCCCACGCTGGGGAGCTTTGCCGCCTACGGCGCGGTGCGGGGCATCGTCTCAGGATTGGGGCTTTTGAACTTGTGGATTGCGTTTGACGATGCGATCCGGCATCGGGATGGATAACGATGAGCGATAAAGGCCAGGGAGCAGAAAACAAGGAACAGGCAAAAGGGAGTCCTGCGCCGGCGACGCTGGAGCGGGCTCTGCTGGCGTATGAAAATCCCGGGTTTCTGAACTCCGCGGATGGGCGGGTAATCCGCATTGTCTCTGAGTATCTGGAGCCGCTGGCGCGATTCCGCCGGGAGCAGATACAGGACACGGTGGTGTTCTTCGGTTCGGCGCGGTTTCGCGGGCGGGCGGAGGCCGATCATGAGCTGGAGTTGCTGGAGAACACCGGATCGAGCCAGCCGGCTCCCAGCCATGAGCAGCCGGCCAAAGCGCCGGAGATTGCGGCGGGCAAGGCCACGGATTTGCAGCGCAAGCGGGCAGTGGCGGCGGTGGAGATGGCCCGCTACTACGAGGACGCGCGGCGGCTGGCGGGGATGCTGACCCGGTGGGCAATGACAATTCCTTCGCGTCGGCACCGCTTTGTGGTCACCTCGGGCGGCGGACCGGGAATCATGGAGGCGGCCAATCGCGGCGCTTACGAGGCGGGCGGAAAGACGATCGGGATGAATATACGGCTGCCCTTCGAGCAGGCGCCGAATCCTTACATCACCCCGGGGCTGAACTTCGAGTTTCATTACTTTTTCATGCGCAAGCTGTGGTTTGCGTACCTCTCGAAGGCGCTGGTGGTCTTTCCCGGCGGATTCGGGACGCTGGATGAGATGTTCGAGGTTCTGACGCTGGCGCAAACGCAGAAGCTGGCAAAAAAGATCACAGTGGTCATTTATGGACAGGATTATTGGAAGAAGGTTTTTAATCTGGATGTGCTGGTGGATACGGGAGCGATTTCGCCCAAGGACATGGAGTTGTTCTCATTTGCTGACACGCCTGAGCAGGCCTTCGAGATTCTGCGCCAGGGCCTGACGGAGAATTACCTGTTGGCCGAAGCGGCGGGAACGCCCACCCAAAGCCAGGGGATGGCGGACGAAGACCTAATGGCGGGTTGGACGGCGGAGGATTTTCTGGGGCCGGAGATGGCCAGAACCAGCAACTAAATCACGATACGCAGCCATTGCCGGGATGCACTCCGGATTTTTCAGGAAGATTTATCATAGTATCAGGGGTTTCAGGTAACTCTATTGATTCCTTTGTCAATTGAACCCACGTTCGCACTATCTTAACCTCCTATTTATGGTTGGCAAAGGATACTGGGTACAGTAATCCGTGCACGATCGCGGATAAGGAGCAGGCATGGCCAGTTCGACCATCTCGTACCTATGGCGCGACCCCAACGCGCCAAAAGGCTTCCGAACCGGTGTTTCGCTGCACAGCCACACCAATCAGTCGCAGGAGACGCTGGACTTTCTGGCTAACTTCGGCAACCAGTATCCGGTGATGCGCCCTCTGCTGTCGCGGCTGGAGCGGCGGTCGGAGGCGTTCCACGGGGTGCGGGTGAACTATGCGGCTGCCTATTGGACGCCGCCCATGACGCCCAAGCTGGCCTTCGACCTGGAGCGGGAGCAGATCGAGAAGCTGGACATCGCGGCCATGGTTTCCATCTCCGATCACGACAACATCAAGGCGCCGATGCTGCTGCGTACGGTTCCCAGCGCGCGTCAGATTCCGGTTTCAGTGGAATGGAGCGTGCCGTATGGGACGCAGTCGTTCCACCTGGGCGTGCATAATCTGCCCAGCGCGCGGGCCACGGAGTGGATGGAGACACTGAGTGGTTTTACCGCCAACCCCAACGACGCGCGGCTGATCGACATTCTGGTGGCGCTAAATGAGGAACCGAACGTGCTGCTGATCTTCAACCATCCCATGTGGGATCTGTACCTGATCGGCGCGGATAAGCACGAGTTCCTGGTCAACGAGTTTCTACAGAAGTGCGGCGCGCATCTGCACGCCATGGAGCTGAACGGGTTGCGGCACTGGGATGAGAACCGCAGGACGCGGCGGCTGGCGGAGATGTGGAACATGCTGCTGATCAGCGGCGGGGACCGTCACGGCGTGGAGCCGAACGCCAACATCAACCTGACCAACGCCACCAGCTTTACGGAATTTGTGCACGAGATCCGGCGGGAGAAGAAGAGCGATATGCTCTTCATGCCGCAGTATGCGGAACCGTGGAAGCATCGCATTCTGCAGTCGGCCATCGACGCGGTGCGGAACTATCCTGAGTTTCCGCAGGGCTCGCGGAACTGGGACGAGCGCGTCTATCACCCCGATCTCAATGGGGTGATGCGTCCGCTGAGCGAACTGTGGCCCACGGGAACCTCGCCACGGTTGATGCGCCTGGGCGTAGGGCTGGTGCAACTGATGGGCCGGGGGCTGGTTTCCGGCGGACTGCGCATCGCGTGGAGCGAGGCGCACCAGTTGCGGCTGGCGCTGGGCGAGAACGAAGGCTGAAGAACTGCATCTAACAGCATGTGCCAACAGGGATAGCGGCCGGGGTTGCAGAGCAAAGCGATGAGTGCACGCGTTCCGCGAGTGGCGTACTTTCCCGACTCCTTCCATGAGGTCAACGGGGTTGCTCATACAAGCCGGCACTTTGAGGCCTTTGCGCGGCGGCGCAATCTTCCTTTTCTTTGCGTGCGCGCCGGAGACCGGACGCGGGCCTTCCTGGAAGAAGACAATGTGTGGACGCTGGAGCTGCCGCGGGGCTTTCTGTCCTTTGCTCTCGAAAAGGATCTTCGCTTCGATCCGGCCTATCTGCGCCATCTATCGCTGATCGCAAAGACGCTGCGGCGGTTCAATCCCGATCTGATTCACATTACAGGCCCCAGCGAGTTGGGGATGATGGGCGCGTGGTTGGCGCATCATCTGGATTTGCCGCTGGCGGCCAGTTGGCACACAAACGTGCACGAGTACCTGGCGCGGCGGTCGAAGTGGTTTCTGCGCCTGCTGCCCAAGCGCCATTCGGATGCGACGGGCCAGAAGATTGAAGACCTGACCATGGCCGTGGCGGCCAGGTTCTACTCGCTGGCGCGAGTCCTGTTTGCGCCCAACCCGGAGCTTTGCCGGCTGCTGGAGCGGACGACGGGGCGGCCCTGCCACCTGATGCCGCGAGGGGTGGATGCGGAGTTGTTCCATCCGGAGAAGCGGAAGCGCAATCCAGAGGACAGGCCCCCCCAAGATCGTGATCAGGTTCTGGGGTTTGTGGGGCGGCTGTCTGTGGAGAAGAATGTGACCCTGCTGGCGCGCGTGCAGGAAGAGCTGGAAGGGCTCGGCCACAGGAGCTTCCGGTTTCTGATTGTGGGGCACGGCGGGGAGGAAGGCTGGCTGCGCGAGCGGCTGCCGCGGGCGGAGTTTCCCGGAGTGCTGAGGGGCGAGGAACTGGCTACGGCGTACGCGAATATGGATTTGTTTGTGTTTCCCTCGCATACCGATACGTTTGGAAACGTGGTGCTGGAGGCGCTGGCCAGTGGAGTGCCGGCGATTGTGACTCCAGACGGGGGCCCGAGCACGATTGTGCGGGACGGCGAGACGGGGCGGATTGTGCCGGACGGGGAGTTTGCCGCGGCGGTTGCGGGAGTGCTGGCGGACCCCAAAAAGCATGCCGAGATGCGGAGGGCGGCGCGTGCATTCGCGCTGACGATGAGCTGGGACTCGGTCTTTGAAGGGGTATATGCGGGATACGAGACGATGCTGCCCGCGGCGAATGAAAGCGCAGCGGCTGGATAGGACTGGAATTCTCCTTAAAACCAAGCGGAAATGAATTTATGTGAGGCGCAGCCCCGTTTTCAGGTCGAGGGCGAAGGGGGTTTCCTTGTCCGTGATGAGGTTCCAGCCCAGGCCGTGGAGGACGCTGCCTTCGATGGCGGTGATGGTCAGGCCTTCAGAGGAGAGGCGGCCGGATTGCCAGGCTTGGCCGTCGCGGTCCCAGGCAAGGATGGCGTGATGGCCGACGAAGAGGAGCAGGCCCTGCGCGGGCAGCGGGCGAATCTCCAGCACCGGCCGGTAAGCAATCATGGTGAAGCGCTCCGGGGCGGTGGTATCGATCAGGTAGGCATAGCCGCCGGAGACGGCGCAGATTTCTTCCGCATTGGGAGTGGACCAGATGCCGGTGGGGACTACCGGATCGTGGAAGCCAAGGGCGCAGGTGGCCAGGAACTGCTGCGCGCAGGGCGAATCTTTTGGTTCGGATTGTTGGCCAACTTCGGCAGTGTCGGGCCGGATCAGGACTTCGAGCGCGCCGCGTTCGATCTCTTCGGCTTCGCGGGGATAGACGAAGTGGCGGGTGGGCAGGATGATGGGGCGCGCGGGGAGGATTTCGGCCTGCCAGTGATGGGGGAAGCTGAGGTCGAAGGTTGGAGCGGGTAGATGTTCGGTCATGGCTTTGCCTGGTAGTGAAGAATCCAGTCTTCCTGCTCCTGTGTATCGGGAACCACGCAACCGCGGGCGGTTTGAATGGTGGCCAGAGCGGCCCTGGGAGTCCAGCCCAGTTGGATAAGCGTGCAGGCGGCTATGACGGTGGCGCGGCCGATGCTTCCCCGGCAATGAATGCCGATATGCTCGCCAGCGCGGAGGCGATTGGCCAGATCCCGGACGAATTTCTGGAAAACGGCAGAGTCGGGCGGAGTTTGTGTATCGGGAATTGGGAAGGAGAGAAACGTAAGCCCTGCCTGTTGGGCAAGGCGGGCTTCTTCGGCAAGGCCGAGCATCACCGCCTCATCCGCTTCCAGAAGCGAGACCAGGGTTTCGATGCTGTCCTGCTTCATTCTGATGAGTTCGTCTTCAAGCCAATCGCCGCCGCGCGGACAAAGGACAATTGCCAGGGGCGCAGGCGGGTTCCCGATGATCCAGAAGATTTCATTCACGGTGCTTAAACTCCTGCAAATTGCTCAATGCGCTGTTTGATGATAGATGGTATCAGGCGAAATGTTCCCAGCCCTGGGGTTTGAGGGGTTGGGAGCCTTGCGGGGTGAGGAGCGTGACGGCAGGGCGGCCTGAGCGGAGTGGTAGGATGCGGCCGATTCTGGTAACGGGGATGCCACCGATTTTGCGGGGCAGGCGGGCGGCGGGTGCGGCGGTGAACAGGAGTTCGTAGTCTTCGCCGCCGTTAAGGGCCTGGGCGAGGGTTGCGGCGGGGTGGATGGGCAGGGCTGCGGCGTCGACCTCGGCGGCCACGCCGGATTCCTCGCAGAGGTGGGCGAGATCGGTGGAGAGGCCGTCGCTGAGGTCGAGGGCGGCGGAGGCCAGGCGGTGGCGCACCAGCCACAGGCCCTGACGGACGCGGGGCTGGGGATAGAGGTGCGGGGCGAGCTGAGCTTCGAGCTTTTTGGGGATTCGGGGCGGCTGCTGGCTGGCCGCCTGGGCTTCGGCCAGTTCTTGCAGACGGGCGAGGGCGGCGGCGGCTCCGCCGAGGGCGCCGGTTACATAGAGCAGGTGGCCGGGGCGCGCGGTGGAGCGGAGCAGGGCTTTTCCGCGGGGAACCGCGCCAATGAGAACAATATCGGCGATGGGGATGGGCGCTTCGGAGAGGTCGCCGCCGGCCAGCGGGGTTTTGTGGGCCGCGGCCAGGGCGAGCAGGCCGTCAAGGAAGCGTTGTATCCAGGCTGGTTTGCGGCCAGAGGCTGCCGTCAGCTCGCGCGGCAAGCCCAGGGAAAGAAAGGCGGCGATGGGACGGGCGCCCATGGCGGCCAGGTCGCTTAAACCGCGAGCCAAAGCCCGATGGCCGATAGATTCGGGCGGGTGCCAGTCGAGGCGGAAGTGGCGGCCGGCGATGGAGAGGTCGGTGCTGACGGCCAGTTCCTCGCCGAGGCGTGGGCGGAGCAGGGCGCAGTCGTCGCCGATGCCGAGGCGCAGGGCGCTCAAGGGAGCTTGCGCCGCGCGGCTGCGAATGTGGCGGAGCAAGGCCAGTTCGCCCGGCTCGGAGTCGCAAAAGGAATGGGCCGGCACGGATCGCATTTCTTGAGGATAGGACAAATGGGGCAAGCTAGATGTGCAAGACAGATACTCCTCTGAATAAAGTAGGCTTAAAGTAAGGTCTTCCTGCAATAGAATGACCCTGCCGGGGTTCAACCCGGTAGTGAGTCCAGTGCTCGATAAACCATGAAGGGACAACCATGAAAGTCATAGGGATCAGCGGGCTGGAAAACTCCATGCCGTTCAAGCAGGCGACGTGGCCCGGTCTGGAGGAACGCGAGTACCGCATCGCACAGGGGATGGACGCGGCGGCCGCTCTGGTGGTCGACGGCCGATTGGTCGCTGCCGCGGAACAGGAGCGCTTCAGCGGGAAAAAGCACACCGGTGATTTTCCCATCGACGCCATCCGCTTCTGCCTGCGCGAGTCGGGCATTTCCATTGACGAGATTGACGAGATCGCCCACGGATTCAACTATGCTCCGTATCGCGACCTCTACCTGAAAGATGAAGTATCGGCCAGGCTCTACAACCAGGTCTTCTCAAGAGAAGCGTTGCTGGCCCAGGTGCGCCGCCATCTGCCCGGATTTCCCGAAGAGAATGTGCATTCGGTGGGCCACCGTCTGGCGCACGCCGCCAGCGCGGCTTATACCTCGGGCTGGGACGAATGCCTGGTGATCGTAAACGACGCCATGGGCGAAATCGAGAGCCTGAGCGTCTACGATTTTGATGACGGCTACCTGGAGAAGATCCACACCGTAGGCGCCAACGACTCCATCGGCATTTTGTATTCGCTGGTCACGCTGCACCTGGGCTTCGACTTCAACTCCGACGAATACAAGATCATGGGGCTGGCTCCTTACGGCAAGCCCGAACGCTTCCGTGCGTTCTTCGAGCAGGCCGTGGAGCTGCGCAACGACGGCTCCATTCGCATCCCCATGCTGAAATTGAACCGCACCCGCGAAGAGCGTGAGAACTATACGGCCACGCGCGCATATCTCGACGAGCACCTCATCCCGCGCAGAGATCCGGCCGCCCCCATTACCTCCGACCATGAGGACGTGGCAGCCGCTCTGCAGGAGTGCCTCGACAAAGTGATTCTTCACGTCTGCGGGCACTTCGCGGAGGAGACGGGGTTGCGGCGGGTGGCCCTGGCCGGAGGCGTGGCCCTGAACTGCACCGCCAACGGCAAGCTGATGCGTTCCGGGCTCTTCGACGAAGTTTACGTGCAGCCCGTGGCCGGCGACGATGGCGTGGCCCTGGGAGCCGCGCTCTATCGCACCTCGCTTACCCGGGAGATTCCCAACCACCGGCTGCCCGCCCCGCTCTTTGGTCCCCACTACTCCAGCAGCGATATTGAGGCCGCTCTTCGCGGCTTTGGCGATAAGATCAAATGGCAGCGCTTCGATTCCTTGCAAGCCACCTGCGCCTCCGCGGCCAAGCTGATTGCGGAGGGGCGGGTGATCGCCTGGTATCGCGGCCGCATGGAGTACGGCCCGCGCGCGCTGGGCAATCGCAGCATTTTGGCCGATCCGGGGCACCCGGAGATGCGGGACCGCATCAACGCCATGGTCAAGAAGCGCGAAGCCTTCCGTCCTTTTGCGCCCGCCTGCGCGGTGGAAGAAGCGCATCTGTGGTTCGACGTGATTCCCGGCGAGGAACACCCCTACATGATCAGCGTGGTCGATGTTCTTCCCGAGGCGCAGGCGCAGCTCCCCGCCATCACCCACGTGAACGGTTCGGCGCGCCTGCAGACGGTGAGCGTGAAGGACAATCCGGATTTTCACGCCCTGCTGGTGGCCGTGGGAGAGACCACAGGCCGCCAGATGGTGCTCAACACCAGCTTCAACGTCAAAGGGCAACCCATCGTGAATACCCCCGTCGAGGCCATCGAGACCTTTCTCGGAACCGGCATCGAGTTCCTATTCCTGGAGAACTTTCATGTTACCCGTTCAGTTGCTTGAGTGGAATCGAACCGAAGTCGATTATCCGCGCT
>JBEKNO010000074.1:0-19484 GCA_049522735.1 Occallatibacter sp. | reverse complement strand
GGAAAGAAAACCGATCGCAAAGCAAGAGGCCGGGGGCGGTCTGTCTGCAAATCGCCGCGCAGCAGCGACTACCGCGCATCGGCGATCCTGCCCCGGCGTTCCGCCTCACTCAAACAGCCTCGACTCCAGCCCGGTTCTTGCCATATTGCAAAAATCGCCGCTTCAAATGCCTTTCAAATCCTTACGGACGGATTACGGGCAGTTCTTCCCATCGGCACGACCAGACTTTCCCAGGCTCGTCTCACTCAAACTCCCAGTTCGGTCAATCGCTCTGAAGCCAGTGCAAAGCCAGCCGCCTCTGCTTTTTTCCGGCCCTTAACATCGTTTGTCCCTTGTGTCCTGTATGGATTGCTAATGGGAATTTTTCAGGAAAAAACGGCATTGAAAGTACACGTTTCCGCCAAAACGCTGTAGACTGCCAACACGGCGCACTGGACGGACGATGGCCCGAACTTCACACAAACAAAAGCTCTTTAACGGCCGGGACCACTCCTGGATGCAGTTCAATGGGCGTGTCCTTGAGGAAGCCGAAGACCCAACCAACCCGCTGCTGGAACGGGTCAAGTTCCTGGCCATCACGGGCAATAACCTGGACGAATACGTTGAGGTTCGCCAGGCCGGGCTGATGCAGCGCATCGAGGACGGCAACCGCGAGCCGGGCTACGACGGCCTGCGCCCCGATGAGTCACTGGCCGTGCTCACCGCCGACATTCACGGCTTCGTCAACGCCCAGTACCGCTGCTGGAACGAGCGCCTGCTGCCGGAGTTGCGCAAGCAGGGCATCCGCTTGCTGGAGTGGAGCGAACTGGGCGAAGAGGCCCGCGACTTTGCCCAGAACTACTTTCAGCGCGAGGTCGATCCGCTGCTGACCCCCATCTCCATCGACCCCGCCCACCCCTTTCCACGGGTGCTCAACAAGGCTCTCTGCCTGGCGCTGCTGCTCAGGGCCAAACGCCGCAGCTCCGGCCCGCAGGTGCTGGGAGTGGTCACGGTGCCGCGCGCCCTGCCCCGCTTCATCCGCCTGCCCGCCTCTGACGGAGCCCTCGATTACCTGCTGCTGCAGGATCTGATCGCGCAGCATCTGGCCGGTATGTACCGCGGCTACGAGGTGCTGGCCCATACCGCCTTCCGCGTCACCCGCAACTCCAACCTCTACTTTGAAGAGGAAGAGGCCCGCTCCCTGCTGGAATCCATCCGCGTGGAACTGCACAACCGCCGCAAAGGCGATGCCGTGCGCCTGGAAATCGAGACTGGCGCCGATGAGGAGATCGTGGAGCGGCTGAGGGTCAACTTCGAGCTCGAGGAGAGCCAGGTCTACCGCTGCGAGGGCCCGGTGAACCTCTCGCGCCTGATGTTCTTTTATAGCGACGTGCAGCGGCCGGATCTGAAATTCCAGCCCTTTACGCCCAAACCGTTCTTCCTGAGCCGCACGGCCGCCAACATCTTCGACGAGTTGCGCCAGCACGATGTGCTGCTCCACCACCCCTACGATTCCTATGACCCGGTGGTGGACTTCATCCAGCAGGGCGCCGACGACCCCGCCGTGGTCTCCATGAAACAAACCCTCTACCGCACCAGCCAGGACGCGCCCATGTTCACGGCGCTCACCGAGGCCGCCGCCACCAAGGAGGCCACGCTGGTGGTGGAGCTGATGGCCCGCTTCGACGAAGCCTCGAACATCCGCTGGGCGCGCGATATGGAAGACGCGGGCGTGCAGGTCTTTCACGGCGTGGTGGGCCTGAAAACCCACTGCAAGCTGGCCATGCTGGTGCGCCGCGACGAGGACGGCCAAACCCGCCGCTACTGCCACCTGGGCACCGGCAACTACAACCCCGTCACCGCCCGCTTCTATACCGACCTGAGCCTGCTCACCGCCGATCCGCGAATCACCGAGCAGGTGCACATGGTCTTCAACTACCTGACCGCGCACGCAGAGATCGACGACTACCGCCCCCTGCTGGTGGCGCCGCTGACCATGGCGGAGAGCTTCCTGGGCCTCATCCGCCGCGAGCAGGAGCACGCCCAGGCCGGACGGCCCGCCCACATCGTGGCCAAGATGAATTCTCTGCTCGAGCCTTCCGTCATTGAGTCCCTCTACCGGGCCTCGCAGGCCGGCGTGGAGATCGACCTGATCGTCCGCGGCCTCTCCATCCTGCGCCCCGGCGTGAAAGGCCTTTCGGAAAGGATTCGAGTGCGCTCCATTGTGGGCCGCTTCCTGGAGCACTCGCGCATCTTCCACTTCGCCAACGGCGGCAATGACGAATTCTATTCGGGTTCGGCCGATTGGATGCCGCGCAATCTCTTCGAGCGTTGCGAGGTGGTCTTCCCGGTGCGCGACCCGGCGGCCATCGCCCGCATCCACGACGAGATTCTGCCCGCTTACCTGGCCGACACCGTCAAGGCCCGCCTGCAACAGCCCGACGGCGGCTACATCCGCGCCGGCAAACTGTTCAGGGACGCAAAACCCTTCTCCAGCCAGGAGTTCCTCATGCAGTTGGCCGAAGGCAAGGTGGGCCTGAATGCCATCCCCAAACCCAGCGCCGCCAAACCGCCGGCAAGGGCTGCCTCAAGAAAGGCCGACGCGGCGGATTGAAGAGCAAAAACAAAAGCAACCGCAGATCCTTCGACTCCGTTTGGCGCAAAAAACGCGCCTACCTACGCTCTGGATGACAGCTTTGTAATGGTTCAATCCTGTGGCCGGAACAATAGCTGGGTGCCGGGTGCCCCAGAGCCTGCCCTGAGCCTGTCGAAGGGTCTCGCCTTTGAGACCCGGGAAACCACAAAAGCAGACCCGCCCTTGTTCGTTCCCCACAAATGCTCCGTGCCCCATCTGGGCGCCCTCTGGGCACGGTTTTTTCCACCGCAAGGGTGGGAAACCAAGATCTCCAACCGCCAACCTCTCTTCCTATACTGAATCCATGGCCAACCTAATGGTATGCGGCTGGAAGCTGGAGAGAGCTGCCCGCAAGCTCGGCGCAGTTCTCATAGCCGGCCTCGACGAGGTAGGTCGCGGACCGATGTTTGGCCCGGTAGTCGCGGCCGCGGTGATTCTTCCCCAAGGCTTCCGTCTGCAGGGCCTGAACGACTCCAAGCTGCTCACTGAAAAGCAACGCAACGACTTCGACCCGGTAATTCGCTTGAACGCCGTGGCCTGGGCCATCGCCCCCGTAGATGCCGAGACCATCGACCGCATCAATATCCATCAGGCCTCTCTGCTTGCCATGCGCCGCGCCGTCGAGCAACTTTCCCTCAGCCCCGACTTTCTGCTCATCGATGGCCGCAACACCATCGACTGGCCCTGCCCTCAGCAGGCCGTCATCCGCGGCGACCGAACCAGCCTCTCCATCGCCGCCGCCAGCGTCCTGGCCAAGGTCCACCGCGACCGCCTCCTGGTCGAGCTGGACCGCCAATTTCCCGGCTACGGCCTGGCCAGCCACAAAGGCTACTGCTGCCCGCAACACATCGCCGCCCTCGCCCGCCTCGGTCCCACCCCGCTGCACCGCAAGAGCTATCGCCCCGTGGCCCAGACGGCGTTACAATTTCCTGAACCCTGATTCAATTTGGAGGCATGACTTGGCGCGCTTGCGTTGCATGTGGATTCTATCCGTAGCCTGCCTGTTCACGGGCGGCTGCGACAGGCACCAGCCCAAAAAACCCGATCCCACCAAAGGCGTGGTTACAGGAATCGTCCTCTGCGCGGATACAGGCAAACCGGCGCGATTCGCCGCCGTAACGCTTTCGGCCGCTCCGAAAAAAGATGAAAAGATCGAGCAGGGCAATCCCCTTCCGGTTACAGAAAGCACGGCTACCGATCTGGAGGGGCGATTCAGGATCGAGGCCGTCGAACCCGGTCGTTATTATGCCTTTGCCACGTTGGAGGGCTATCTGGACCCTATGCGAGGTCTTGACTTTGCCCGGCTTGACGAACTCACCAGCGATCAGGAAAAGGAACTCGATGCAATCACACAGTGGAAAGATCACTTGATCGAATTCACTGTAAGCGCGCATCACGCCGCCGATCTGTCTCTTGAAGTGGAGCGCGCCGCGGAGGTCGGCGGAAAGGTAACTTTCGACGACGGCAGTCCCGCCATCGGAATGCACTTTCAGCTCTTCCGCAAGACGGAGAAGAGCGGTCTGAAGGAGGTTGGCCTGTCTCTTTTCAAGGAGTGGCCCATCTCCGATGTAAGCGACGGTCACGGCCGTTTCAATCTGACCAATCTCTCCGCCGGAGAGTACACCGTATGTGCCTTGATGCCCTCCGGGGGGCATGATGATGCCTTCCGCGTTTGCCTGGGCAACACTTTCCGCATCAAAGATGCAAAGACCGTCAAAGTGCAGGCCGGAGAAGTTGCAGGCGGCGCAGACATCGAAATCCCTCTTTCCGGGCTGCATACGGTTGCGGGAACCGTCACGGCCCTTGCCGACGGTCATGCGCTGGGCCACGCCACCGTGCGCTTGCTCTACGCCGATGACCGCGAAAAGGCGCGGGAGACTTCGCTCCTCGAGGATGGAAGCTTTTCTTTTGAGTATGTTCCTGAAGGCAAGTACATTCTCCAGGTCTCCGGCGCGCAGGACGCGGAACCAAAGGACTCCCAGTCGGCTCCCGGCGATGCCCAGACAATGGCTCCCAAGCCCCCTCTCCACTACACAGATAAGGAACTTCCCCTGAACGTAATGGACGACGGGGACGATATTCAGGTGCAGCTTGCCGTAACTCCGCCCGATAAGCCCCAACAGCCATGAGCGGGCGCTTACCCGCCCCGCGCGAACGGCCACTGCTCCAGTCTTCGCGCCCGCACCATATAGATCAGCGTGCCGGAAACCGCGATTCCTGCCGCCACCCCCAGTCCGCCCAGCGCGTGAGTGCGATTGACCAGGATGAAGACGAATCCCGCCATCGCCGCCAGTGGCGGCAGCGGATAAAGCGGCATCCTGAACGGCCGCTTCAGCTCCGGCCTCTGCGCCCGCAGCAGCATCACCCCCGCCTGCTGTAAAAAGAACTGCAACAGGATGCGCGTAATCACCAGCATCGTAATCACCTGCGTCAGCGAAAAGAAACAAAAGCACGCCGCCACCAACCCCAGCGCCACCAGCGACCGGTGGGGAATGCCGTGCCGCGGATGCACCGCAGCCAGAAAGCGGAAGTAGTTGCCGTCGCGCGCCGCCGCGTAGGGCACGCGCGAGTAGCCCAGCAACAGCGAAAAGACCGAGCCAAATGCAGTCCACACAATCAGCGCCGCCATCAGCCGCCCGGCCAGCGGCCCGAATGCGGACTTGGCGATATCCGCCACCAGTTGCAGCCGCACCGTCGCGCCCGCGGCCGCGTGCGCCGCCGCGTCGCGCATGGAAGGCAGCGCGGCCAGGTTCATGGCCACATAAAAAGCTGAAACAAAAAGCACCGAAAGCAGAATCGCGCGCGGTATCGTCCGCTCCGGCCGCCACACCTCGCCGCCCAGAAAGCAGATATTGTAGTAGCCCCAGTAGCAGTAGGTGGCCAGCAGAGTGCCCTGCGCCAGCCCGCCAAGCGCCACGCCCAGCGGCAGCGCGGGCGAGGCAGGCATCTGCCAGCCGCCAGTAGCCGCCGCGTGGGCAAAACCGGAGACGATCACTCCCGCAATCGCCGCCAGCACTCCGGCAAACAGCACCCACGCCAGCCGCGTGATGGAACTCAGGTTGCGGTAGAGCAGCGCCGTTACCAGCAGGCAAGCTCCCGCAGCGGCAAAGTTCGCGTAGTGCAGCGCCGGCCACGCCGCCACCGGAGCCTGTTCCAGCCCCGGCCAGAACCAGCCCAGAAAACTCGATAGTCCGATGCACCCCGATGCAATCGCCAGCGGCGCCGAAAAGCTCAACTGCCAGACGTAAAGAAAGCTCAGCCAGTTCCCCGCGCCCTCCGGCCCATAAATCTCCCGCAGAAAGGCATAGGAACCACCCGCCTGCGGAAATGCCGCGCCCAGTTCCGCCCACACCAGCCCATCGGCCACCGCGATCACCGCGCCCAGCACCCACGCCCACACGCTCAGCCGGTATCCCGCCGCCGCAATCACCAGCGGCAGCGTGATGAACGGCCCCACCCCAATCATCTCCAACATATTGAAGGCCACCGCGGAGCGCAGGCCGATGCGCCGCTGCAACGTGCCGCTGCTGCCGGAGATGGGGCTGGACAAAGACATAAGGCTGCGACGCTCCCCGGATTGTACACTGACGGGAAGTATGTTCCTTGCCGATAAATCCCGCCAAGCCGCAGCTGCGACGGCTCTTGCAGGTCTGATTTTGGCAGGCGCTCTCTCCGTCCGCCTGCCTGCGCAGCAGTCTGCCCAGCCGCCCGTCCCCGCTGCCGCCTCGCCCGCGCAGCTCCCATCCGCCGAGCCCGATGCAATCGCCCTGCCCATCGCCGAAGATCGCGGCCAGGCCGCCCTCGAGCAATCGCTCAAGCGCCTCTCCACCACCGCCAGCCTGATGATGATCGTGGCCCATCCCGACGACGAGGATGGCGCGCTGCTCACGTATCTCTCCCACGGCCTGGGCGTGCGCTGCACCCTGCTCACCCTGACCCGCGGCGAAGGCGGCCAGAACGCCATCTCCGCCGACTCCTACGACGCCCTCGGCCTTATCCGCACCAACGAACTGCTCAAGGCCGGTGAATTCTACGGAGCAAAGCAACTGTGGGGCACTGAGGTGGACTTCGGCTTCTCCAAAACTCAGGAGGAGTCCTTTGCCCGCTGGGGCCACGACCGCGTGCTCTACGACGCCGTCCTCGCTGTTCGCCGCGAGCGCCCCCAGGTCATCGTCTCCACCTTTGTCGGCGGCATCACCGACGGCCACGGCCACCACCAGGTCTCCGGCGAAATCGCGCAGGAGGTCTTCAAAGCCGCCGCCGACCCCAAAGTCTTTCCCGAGCAGCTCAAAGACGGCCTTCAGCCCTGGCAGCCGCTCGCCGTCTACTCCATGGTCCCCTTTGCCCCCGTCACCGAGAAAGGCATGTTCGACTACGCCACCGGTAAATGGGCTCCTGCCAAATTTCGCAACTACGTCACCGGCGAATCCATCACCGGCGTCCCCTTTACCGACGTCACCATTCAGGTTGGCGCGCGTGACCCCGTTCTCGGCCTCAGCTATGTGCAGATTGCGCGCCAGGGCTGGGGCCAACAGAAGTCGCAAAACGGCGGCGCGAACCCAACCCTGAGCGGTCCGGCGGCCACGAACTATCACCTCTGGGCGGTAGCGCCGGAAGCAGCCGCCAAAGACGGAGCCATCGCGGATAAAGCGGACCTCTTCCACAACCGCAATGTCACCATCGATACCAGCATTGACGGAATTGCAAGGCTGGCGAAAGGCAATACGCCCGAGTGGCTTTCCAATGGCCTAAACCAGATCGGCGCCGATCTCGAGCAGTTTGAAAGGCAACGGCAGGGTCGCGAAAGCGTCGAAGTTGCGCGTCTGCTCGCGCCCATCTATCGCCAGACCCTCATTCTGCGCACCCGCATCGCCGACAGCGATCTCGACCCGCAATCCAAAGCAGGCCTGCTCTTCGAACTGGACGCCAAGATCGACCAATTCCAATCCGGGCTCAAAAATCTGCTCGGCCTCGATCTCGTAGCCTTCACCACCAAAGCCGACAGCGCGCAAAGCGGCGGCCCCAGAGGCGGCTCGGCGGACGAGACCCCGCGCAGCGTAACGCCGGGTCAGGAGTTCCGCGTCCGCGCCCACGCCGCGCAGGCCACATCCGAAACCCGTCTTGAAAAAATCTGGCTGGAGAGCCAAAGCGGCGACCCGTGGAAGACCACCCTCGCCACAAGCGCAATCGACCCAGCAGCCCCCATCGCCGACCCCATCTTCCACGTGCAAGCCGCGGAAAATGCCGGCCCTACCCAGCCCTGCTTCACCCGCCTCAACACCGAGCAGCCCTACTACGACCTCACCCAACCCGAGTACCGGCTGCGTTCCTTCGTCCCCTGGCCGCTGGCCGCCTGGGCTGAATTCACCTTTGACGGCCTTCCCATCCGCCTCGGCCAGGTAGTCCAGACCATGCAGCGCGTCCCCGGCTCCGGCGGCGTCTACGAGCCATTGGTAGTCACTCCCGCCATCGGCCTCAGCATCGACCCCGAGGCCCGCATTCTTCCTCTCGACGGCTCCGCCCTCCCCGTCCGCGTCACGGTCCATGCCCAGGCCGCCGCCGAAGGCTCTCTCGAACTCAAGCTCCCATCCGGATGGCGCTCCGATCCCGCGCAGGCGCATTTCCATCTCGACAGCGCCGGCGACACCGAGCCCATCCTCTTCTCCGTTACTCCAACCGCCAAGCAAGAGGCCGCCTGGACCATCCAGGCCATAGCCCGCTCCGCCGGCCGCGCCTACCAAACCGGATGGCAGAGCATCGGCTACCCCGGCCTGCCGCCCTATAACCTTTACAAACCCGCCCAGTTGCTCACCCGCAAGGTCGATGTAAAACTTGCGCCGGGCCTGCGCGTGGCCTACGTCATGGGCACCGGCGACCTGGTTCCCCAGGCCATCGAGGCCCTGGGCGCAACTCCTCACCTGCTCACCGCCGCCGAACTCGCATCAACAGATCTTTCCGCATGGGATGCCATCGTCATCGGCATCCGCGCCTACTCCGCGCGCCCTGAACTGGCCGCGGCCCAGCCGCGCCTTCAGGATTTTGTCCGGCGCGGCGGAACCCTGATCGTCCAGTACCAGAACGGCAACTTCCCTGCCCCCTTGCCGCTCTCCATGGGCCGCGCCCCGGAGCGCGTCGTCGATGAGCAGGCTCCCGTCAAGCTGCTCCAACCCGGCAATCCTCTGCTCACCTCGCCCAACGTCATCACCGCAGCCGACTTTGACGGCTGGGTCGAGGAGCGCGGCCACTCCTTCCTCGATACCTGGGATCCCGCTTACACCGCGCTCACTGAGACCGCCGACCCCGGCCAGGATCCGCAGCGTGGCGGCCTGCTGGCCGCCCATCCCGGCAAAGGCACTTACATATATGTAGCCTTCGCATTGCATCGCCAGTTACCCGAGTTAGTCCCGGGTGCTTATCGGTTGCTGGCCAATCTGCTCAGCGCGGGCAGGGACGCCGCAGTTGACCGGGATCAAGGTAACACGCTCAGAGAACCCCGGTTTTGAAAGGGCACGGCTTTAGCCGTGCTGTAGAACTCCCAAAACAGATCGCGGCTTTAGCCGCGCCCTTTCAAAACACTATGATTGCCTCATCCTTCCTGCTCGTTCAAAGCATCTTAGAAGAGCCACCTCGCAGTCAGCACCAGCCCGTGGTTGTAACTATGGAATTGGCTGGTGGCGATCTGAAAACCGCCGCCAAAGGCCAGGCCGGGACGCGATTTGGGGTCGGAGGGGTGCAAGGCGCACTTGCCCACAATCACTCCTGGCGTAATAAACTCCTGAGTCTTGCCATCGTTCGTGCCGCCTTTGTAAAAAGTTGCGTTGCTCTCGATCTCCGGCCAGAAGAGCTTGCCGATGCGGTATTGCGCCACGGTATTCCAGGCCACCGGGCGGCCGGCTGTGGTGATGGCTGGGTTGCCGGTGGGCAGCGTGGCGCCCAGGGTCGATTGCACGTCGAAGTTCCCCAAGCCCTTGCCCACGCCCACGGTGGGCGCAACGCTGCCATTTGGTGAGCCGTTCTTGTAGCTGCCGGTGGGGATGGTGGCCAGCACCCATGCGCTCAACGTGTAGTTGCCGTGCTGCGCGTTGCCGCAGGCGATGCGGTACTTGGCGAGAAACGAAACGTCGCCAAAGCCGTCCGCCGCCGTGCTGTTGTGCTGGATATACGGCGGCAGGTTGAAAACCACTTCGGTTCTGGCCCAGGGAATCAGGTTCACTCCCTTGCTGCTGTCGAAGTTCCAGGTGTCGGTGCGGGCCGGCGTGATTTGCCGGACAATGTCGGTGCGCGCCACCTGGATGAGCCCGGTGTAGGTGGTGACCAGCGGGACTGCCCAGGCGGGCTGTTTGGCTTGCGTGGCCGAGGCGCGGGCCAGCCACTGGTTGAAGAAACCGCCTGGAGCGGCGCTTGCCGAGCCGCTTTGCGCATACACACTGGCCGTGGACAGCATAAGCAATAGGAAAAATGGAAGTTTTTTCATGATTTGTCCTGAGCATGAGAGGCTACACGTCGGGACACAACCCGCTATAGATCGGTTTTTTCCTCAACCCATTGATGGATATGAAGCGGAATGAACTTGCTATCCGTCGAGCGCCGGCCGCAAATTGTGATCCATCGCGGGCCGTGCATATCTCAGGCTGCAATCACATCCATTCGCCTCAAGACAAGAGGGGCCCCTTTATTAAAAGTATGTGAATTTATCTCGTATCTTTAATGCGATAACATCATCGATAACTTTGTTAAAAGTATGTGAATTAGTCATATATTCATCAAACTCTGCCAATCTGAAATTCGGGACCAGCCAGGGAAAAGCACCGCCTGCGCGGGCTTTTTCCCGGCTCTCAATGTTCCTCCCGCATGACGATTGGAACGCAGCTCGGCTTTATGTGCAAGGTTTTTTGGAATGCGGGAGTCCAAAGTGTTCGCTCTGTGAGCGGGCGCCAGCCACAACCCAACCTGATTCTGAGAGAAGAAGAGAGGCCTCAATGAAATTCAGATTCGCATCTGCAGCCGCGGCAATTCTGGCAGTCAGCCTGGTTGCCTCATTCGCCACCGCCCAGGACACAAAACCTCCGGTGAAGAAGCACACCGCAACCCCAAAGGCCAAGGCGCCTAAGCCGCCTACGGTCGAGGAACAGATTCAGTCCCTGCGCCAGGATCTGGAGGGCCAGATTAACGGCCTTAAAACCGATCTGGCCAACAAGGACGCCCAGTTGAAGCAGGCGCAGCAGGCCGCGGCCGACGCCCAGGCCGCCGCCGACAAGGCCAATGCCGCCGCCTCGGCTTCCAGCCAGGCCATCAACGAGAATGCAGCCGCCGTCTCCACCCTCGAGACCACCGTCAAGGATCTCAAGGGCAATGAGGTTTCGCTGGCTACCACCGTCTCCGACGAGACGGCCAAGATCAAGAAGGAAATCAGCAGCCCCAACGTCCTCCACTACAAGGGAATCGGCATCACTCCAGGCGGCTTCGTGGCGGCTGAAACTGTTTGGCGCAGCAAGGCCACCGGCGGCGACATTCCCACCGCCTTCACTTCGCTTCCTTACGAGGGCGGGGACGCCTATTCGCTCAGCGAGTTCTTCGGCACCGCCCGCCAGTCGCGCATCTCCCTGATGGCCGAGGGCAAAACCAAATGGGGCACCCTGCGCGGATACTGGGAGGCTGATTGGTTGGGCACCGGCACCAGTTCCAACAACAACCAGTCCAACAGCTACGTCATGCGCCAGCGCGTCATCTACGCCCAGGCCGAGACCAACTCTCACTGGAAGATCGCGGGCGGGCAGATGTGGTCGATGGTCACCGAAGGCAAGAAGGGCATTCCCAGCGAGCCCGGCAACATCGTTACGCCGCTCACCATAGACCCCAACTATAATACGGGCTTTATCTGGGCTCGCCAGTATGGCTTCCGCGTGGTCAAGAGCTTCAAGAATGCGGCCTTCGGCTTCGCCGCCGAGAATCCGCAGCTCATCTACACCGCCTCGCTGGCCGGCAACACGCCTTACGCCGTGCTCGGCAGCGCCGGACAAAACGGCGGCGCCTACAATGCCACCGTCAGCGCCAGCGTGCCCACAACCTACATCGCGAACTATGCCAACCAGTGCTATGAGTGGTCGTCTTCTACGACATGCGTGGCTGGATCGACAAGCGTCCCCGTTCCCGCTTACAAAACCACTTACGCCAACACCAACATCGCCAACATCTCCTTCAACGACGCGCCCGATATCATCCTGAAGGCCGCCATCGATCCCGGCTGGGGACACTATGAAGTCTTCGGCATCGCCGGCTTTGCCCACGAGACCGTCTATCCCGGCACCACCACTAACAGCGTCCTCTATGGCGGCCAGAAGGATATCGTCACCGGCGCCAATGTATGGGCCTCTTCCACCTCGGCCGGTTCCTATGTCAACAGCATTGTCCTCGGCGGCGTGGGCGGCAGCCTGCGCGTTCCGCTGGTCAAGAACAAGGTCGACTTCGGCTTCAAAGGCCTCTACGGTCCCGGCGTGGGCCGCTACGGCGACTCCACCTTGGCCGACGTTACGGCCGATGCCTCGGGCAACCTCGCCCCCATCCACAACACCAGCGGCCTGTTCACTCTCGAGGCCACACCCACTCCTCGCCTGGTCATCTACCTGAACTACGGCGGCGACTACGCAGCCCGTACGGACTTCGCCCAGATGTCGGGCGTCAACGGCCTGCCCTCTTCGCTGGGCTCGCCCGCCGCGTATTTCTGCCCCACCACAGCAGGCGCTTTCACCTGCACCAAGACGCCCTCGGCTGCTAACATCGCGTCCGGCGGCTCCTGGGGCGGCCACTGGAGCACGCCGGCCGCCGGAACCACTGCCGTGGGCTACGGTTCGCGGCAGCTGACAACCAGCACCGCTTGCGGTGTTGTCTCCATCCCCGGCTACAACGGCAGTTCCACCGGCTACTATCCCGGCGGCTCCTGCAGCGCGCAAACCCGCGACATCCAGGAAGCTACCGTCGGCTGGTGGTATGACATCTACAAGGGCGATCACGGCCGCTTCCGCCAGGGCTTCCAGTACAGCTACGCGGTCCGAGAGGGCTGGTCCTCGGCTACCATCCCCGGCGCCAAGGGCATCGACAACATGTTCTGGACCTCCCTGCGCTACTACATCCCATAACCCCGGGAACCTTCCGGTTCTGCAATCGCAAAGGGGCGGCCCGCCACGGGCTGCCCCTTCTGTTTACCTCACGCGCGGCTTTTTCTCCTGAACCCGAGTTTGGGTGGGGAAACCACGAACATTGAAATGGCCATGTGAAAGGGCGCGGCTGGCAGGCCGGGATTTTCAACCCCGGCTAAAGCGTGTCATCCTTCTATGAAAAAGGCCGCACCTGTCCAGCGATATTTGCGAATAGTTGCCGACAGACTTCTATTCGTGCTCGTGGCACACAAGGGGGATTCGAATCCCGGCCGCTCCATCTGAGAAGGCCCTCCCGGGGGCTTACGCGTATCCCCGATGGACATAGGATGAACGAGCTGGCCGGGTTCTCCTTGCAACCGTCGCAAATACCTCATGCCCGTAGCCGCCGTCGTGGCCGTGGGAAAGTGGGAAGCGCTTTTCAGCTTTCCACTTTTCCATGGCCTGCTTTCAGCCGCGGGTGAATACTTCCTCGTCAAAACATACCCCGTGATGCAACAGCGCCCACACCACGGTCAACAACTTACGCGCCAGGGCCACCCTGGCCACCTGCGCCGGTTTTCTCAGCCGCAATCCGGCATAGTAACTCCGCGCCCCCGGCGACGACCGCGCCGCCACCTGCGCCACCTGCAGCATGATCCAGCGCAGCGTGTTCGACCCCTGGTGCGTAATCCCACCCCGCTTGCGCTTGCCCGCCGACTCCCGCACCACCGGCGTCAAGCCCGCATAGCTGGCCAGCGCGCGCTTGTTCCCAAACCGCTCCACATCGCCCACTTCTGCCAGAATCACCATCGCCGAATAGGCTCCTATCCCGGGCACCGTCTGTAGAAACCTGGCCCGCACATCCGCCTTGGCCATCCCTTCCAGCTCCCGCGTCTGCTCGGCCAGCTCGCCGTCCAGGTGGTCCACCGCGCGCAGCCACGTGTCCACCGCCAACCGGCCCGCCGCGCTCAACTCCAACCCACCCAGCCACACCCGACCACGCTTGCCGAACACATCCGTCACCGGCTTCTTGAACCCCTCCTGATGCAGAACCGCCTGCAACTGATTCTTGGCCCGCGCCCGCTGCCGCCCCAGCGCCATCCGCAGCCGAACCCGCAGCCGCAGTTGCTGCGTGGCCTCATCGGCCATCCATGCCTGGGGCAGCAGATCGCACCGCGACAAATGCGCCAGCGTCTCTGAATCCACCCGGTCGTTCTTCAACTTCGCCGATGCAATGGCCTTCACCCGCTGCGGATGCACCATCACCAGCCGCTCTTGCTCCGGCCGCACCGCGCGCGCAAACGCCGGCCAGAAACCGCTGGCTTCCACCACCACCTGCCGGGGCCGCTCCAAGCCCCGCAGCCAGGCCCGCAACGCAGAACCCTCGTTGGCTACCTGTCCCTGCTTGCGCGTCTTTCCACTTGCATCCACCGCCGTCAAAATCGTTGGTGGAGATCTACTCCTATGTGGGTCTTCATGGCGTACCTTCCTCCTAAGCAATCTGTGTGCCTTGAGCACGTATTAGGAAGGTACGCCCTCTTTTCATCCCATCTGAGCGACCCTGAGTCCGCCGCGGCGGACGAAGGGGAGTCGAAAGCTTGCCCGCTGTGGCGGGAACCTGCGGTTGCACTTGTCTTTCTATTCCTGCCGCAATTCAATAGCTGTAATCAGCCCTTGCCGCTCCCCTGCCCAGTTCCCACCCCAAGCGTCTCCAGAACCAGCGCCAGCGCCTCCTCCCAACCCGGCATGACCACCCCAAAGCTCTCCTCCACGCGCTGGCACAACAGCCGCGAGTTGGCCGGACGCTTGGCGGGACGTGGAAACTCGCTGGTTTTAATCGCAATCAGCCGGGGCGCCGCGCCTCCAGCCCGTTTGCCCAAAAAAGCCTGCGCGAATCCAAACCACGTAGTCTCGCCCGCGCAGGTCAGATTGTAGATTCCGCTGCGCCCCTGCAATCCACCCCCCGCCGGCGCAAGCACTTGCGCCAAAATCCCGGCCGTCGCCTGGGCAATGCATTCGCTCGAGGTCGGAGCGCCCCTCTGGTCGTCCACAATGCGTAGCTCCGCGCTTTCCTTTGCCAGCCGCAACATGGTCAGCAGGAAGTTGCTTCCGCGCGCTCCATAAACCCAGCTCGTCCGCAAGATCAGATAATCGCCGCCCGCCGCCTGGATGGCCTCATCCCCCGCCAGTTTCGTCCTGCCGTAAACATTCAGCGGATGGGGCGCGTCGCTCTCCGCATACGGGCCCTGCTTGGTTCCGTCGAAGACGTAATCCGTCGAATAGTGCACCAGGATGCTACCCAGCCTTTTGGCTTCCTCGGCAAGCACGCCGGGGGCCGCGCCGTTGATCGCCATGGCCAATTCAGGCTCGCTCTCCGCCTTGTCCACCGCCGTGTAGGCGGCCGCATTCACGATCACCGCCGGCGCCGCCGCGCGCACCACCCTGCGAATCGAATCGGGCTTCGAGAAATCCACCTCCGGATACTCAACTCCGGTTATCCCGCCCAGGCAGGCCAATCGATGCCGCAACTCCCATCCCACCTGCCCCAGGCTGCCAAAAACCAAAATCCTTATATTCGCCATTCGCTTCCTTTTCTCCGCCCATCATAGCTGCAAGAGCTGCCCTGCAAAGAAAAAAACCCGCCACGGTCCAGCCGCTCCCCCAGGGAAACGTCGCATCCCTCTCGTTTTTTTGAAAATATTCCAGCCAAAATGTGCAAAAGTGAACAGAAATTCTCGCCTCTTTCCAAATAATTTCGGCTACAACCTATCCACGCATGAGCGCGCCACTATCCAGGTGAGGTGGCCGGCAAAAAATCGCGCACTGGATGATTTCCGGACAGGGCTGTATCAGCAGCGCATCATCTTCCCGGATTGGCCTTTCCGCCCTGCCTGTCTCAAATGAGGAACTCGCATCGTAAAATTCCCCGCATCCGCAATCGATCCATTCACTTAACTCCCTAGACTGTCCTTAGAAGCTATCTCATAAACCGGTTTTGAAAGGGCATGGCTTTAAAGCCTGCCCTGAGCGCAACCGAAGGGTACCGCAAAATGTCCAATAAAACTGGGGGCTTTAGCCCCTGAGGGACGCTTTGCACAAACTGAATGGTGTTTACGAGATGGCCTCTAGTCAACGCTGAAAAGCAGGTAGTTATGGTGGTCAAAACGAAATGCAAAGGCCTCGCCGTAATCGGACTCCACGTGGGTGTGAACAATGTCCGCCGCTATTTTTCCCGGCGCATCTCCGAAATCGAGTTGCATCTCGATCATTTGCAGATTCAGTGTTGGCTGTCGCCCGAGTTCTGGCAAGGCCAGCCGGAGATCCACGATCCCAGGCTGGGCGCCTGGCTGGAGTCAAAGAACCTCCACAGTAAGCCGGATCGGACACCTGTCCCTCTGGCCATGATTCCGGCGGGAAACAACTCCTTCCGGCTGCAGCCCGTCTCCTTGAACGGGCAGTCGAAAATCAGACAGGCGCCTATACCCGAAGCCTGACCCCGTAGCCAGTGGCCGCTAACTCGCTAACCCCGCGAAGCGGCTAACCAGCCGCCCTTGTCTACAACCGCAGAAGCATCCTCCCTGCATACAAGCCAGCCTCAGCCCCCTACTCCCTATTCCCTATTCTTGCTACACTCGAATTGCAATGACCCTGAGCCAACTCCAACAGGCCATCGAGCGGCACTTTGCCGCCGGACCCTCCGCCATCGGCGATCCCTCCGCCATGACGGCCTTCTTATCGCTGCGCTCGGGCCTGGAGAGCGGCGAACTCCGCGCCGCGTCGCCGGACCCCGCCTCGCCCACCGGCTGGCGCGTCAACGCCTGGGTCAAGCAGGGCATCCTGCTCGGTTTTCGTCTCGGCGTCCTTGGGGAGTTGCCCGCCGGCAGCCTTTCCTTTGTCGACAAGCACACCTACCCGGTCCGCCATTTCACCGCCGGCGACGGCGTCCGCCTGGTTCCCGGCGGCTCCTCCATCCGTGCCGGAGCCTACGTGGCCCGCGGCGTGGTCTGCATGCCGCCCATGTACATCAACGCCGGAGCCTGGGTGGACGAGGGCGCCATGGTCGATTCCCACGCGCTGGTCGGCTCCTGCGCCCAGATCGGCAAGCGCGTCCACCTCAGCGCCGCCGCCCAGATCGGCGGCGTCCTGGAGCCGGTCAACGCCAGCCCGGTCATCATTGAAGACGACGTCCTGGTAGGTGGAAACTCCGGCGTCTACGAGGGAACCATCGTCCGCCGCGGCGCGGTCCTGGCCGCCGGAACCATCCTCACCCGCGGCACTCCCGTCTTCGACCTCGTCCAGGGCCAAATCCTCCGCGCCACCGCCGAGCTGCCCCTCATCATCCCCGAGAACGCCGTCGTCGTCCCCGGCTCCCGCGCCGTGACCAAGGGCCGCGGCCAGGAATGGGGCCTCAGTCTCTACGCCCCCGTCATCGTCAAATACCGCGACGAAAAAACCGGCTTCAGCGCCACCCTCGAAGACCTCCTCCGGTAGTCCGGGTGCCCCACCTTCGGCGCAGTTTTATCGTGCCTAAGGTGGGATAGTTCCACCTATCTACAGCTTCTTATCGCCGGGTGCCGGATGCCCCAGGTCTCGTCCGCCGCGGCGGAAGACCTGGGATAGGTGCAACTGATCAGTACCAACCCACCTCAATCTCCACGAGTGTTACCATCAAACTAACAGATGCAAACCAAAAAACTGAAAATCATCCCCCTCGGCGGACTGGGCGAATTCGGCATGAACTGCCTCGCCCTGCGCTGGGAAGACGACATCATCGTGATCGACGCCGGGCTGATGTTTCCCGAGTCGGAGTTGCTGGGCGTCGATATCGTCGTCCCCGACATTACCTACCTCATTGAAAACAAATCGCGCGTGCGCGCCATCGTCCTCACCCACGGCCACGAGGATCACATCGGCGGCCTGCCCTGGATTCTGAGCGAGCTCAAGATCCCCGTCTACGCCACCGAGTTCACCCTGGCCTTCATAGAGGGCAAGCTTGAAGAGCATCACCTGCTGGACGAAACCACCCTCATCGAAATCGTCCCCAAGGAAAAATTCACACTCGGCCCCTTCACCATCGAGCCCATCCGCGTCACCCACTCCCTGGTGGACTGTGTGGCCCTGGCCATTGAAACCCCGGTCGGCATCGTCATCCACACCGGCGACTTCAAAATCGATCTCGCCCCGCTCGACGACAACGCCTTTGACCTGCACACCTTCGCCGAATACGGCAAGCGCGGCGTCCTCGCCCTGCTCCAGGACTCCACCAACGTCCAGCGCTCCGGCTACACGCCCAGCGAGCGCGCCGTCATCCCTCGCCTCGACGAGATCTTTTCCCAGGCCAAAAAGAAGCTCTTCTTCACCTGCTTCTCATCCTCCATCTACCGCATCCGCATCGCCCTCGATCTGGCCCGCCGCCACGGCCGCAAGGTGGCCATCATCGGCCGCTCCATGATAGAGAGCTCTGAGATTGCGCAGGATCTGGGCTACATCGACATTCCTCAGGGCCTGCTCATCCAGCCCGCCCAGATGCGCGATTACAGCCCCGAGCAATTGATGATCCTCATCAGCGGAACGCAAGGGGAACCCATGAGCGCCCTCAGCCGCGCCGCCGTCGATAACCACAAGCACGCCCGCGTTGACTCCGGCGACACCGTCATTCTCAGCTCGCGCATCATTCCCGGCAACGAGAAGAGCATCTTCCGCGTCATCGACCACCTCTGCCGCCGCGACGCCAACGTGATCTGCGACGACGGCGCCAACGGCCTCATCCACGTCAGCGGCCACGGCAGCCAGGAGGAGCAGCGCCTGCTCATCAACCTCGTCCGCCCCAAATTCTTCATCCCCATCCACGGCGACTACCGCAACCTCGCTCACCACGCCAAGGTGGCCATGGAGACCGGCGCTGTCGAGCACGCCATGGTCATTGAAGACGGCGACGTCCTCGAGCTGGACAAAAACGACGCCCGCAAGCGCGACAAGGTAACCGCCGGCCGCATCCTCATCGACTCCGGCTCCTCCATTGATGTCGTCGAAGACCTCGTCATCCGCGACCGCCGCATCCTCTCTGAAGACGGCATCGTCCTGGCGGTGCTCGCCATTGACAAGCGCACCGGCAAGGTAGAGCAGTCGCCCGAAGTCGTCATGCGCGGCTTTGGCGGCGCAGACATCACCGAACAGGCCCGCGAACTGATTCTCAAGACCCTCGACGGCCTCACCACCGAGCAGAAATCCGACTACGGCATGGTCAAGGAAAAAGTCCGTGCGGAATTAAAGCGCCTCATCCAGAAAACCACCGGCCGCCGCCCCATGATCATGCCCGTAATCCTAGAAATCTGACCGCGGCAAAGAGTGTTCTCCATAAAGCAGGATCCACTCCCTGTTCATTTCCCACAAAGCCGGGTCCACTCTTCGATCGTCAACAAATGCCCCGTGCCCCATCCTTGCGACTTTTTTCTGTCGCAAGGGTGGGATCCCACAAACCCACCCCCGCCCTCTCGCCCAGAAAAATCGGCGATACTTGAAAGAAGAGTCTCTTACTCCACGGAAACGCGGGCCAGAAAGCGGCCCAATCTCCACCCAAACGATTCCATCCTCGCAAGATTCAGCGGATAATAGAGCATTTTAGGATATAATATAGACTATCTCTGGCATCCTCCGCGACGACGAACACGATGGCGAAGCCATATGGGGATGATTTGCGCCAAAAGTTTCTTTCCGCATACGATCAGGGAGAT
>JBEKNO010000073.1:0-13134 GCA_049522735.1 Occallatibacter sp. | reverse complement strand
CCCTTGCCGCCGTATTTGCCGGTCTCGATGAGCTTCTTGGCGTTATCCCATGCGCCGCCGCCGTTGTTCATGAAGATGGCGAAGAGGATGCCGCTGATGGTGCCCACCATGAGCAGGCCGGCTACGGACTCGGCTGCCAGGGTTGGGTCGATTGCGGTGTTGAAGAATTTGAAGATGAACCCCACGCCGATGGGCACGCCCACGGCCAGAAGGCCAGGGACTACCATCTGCTTGAGCGCGGCCTTGGCAACCATGTCAACGCAGCGCGCATAGTTCGGCTTTGAAGTTCCCGCCATGATGCCGGGATCTTCCTTGAACTGGCGGCGGACCTCTTCGATGACCGCGTAGGCGCTCTTGCCCACCGCCTGGATGGCCAGCGAGCTGAACAGGATCACCAGCGCCGCGCCGATCAGCGAGGCCACGAAGACCGGAGGCTTGGCCAGATTGACGGAGTCGAAGACGAAGGCCATGTTTCCGGTCTTGGCCCTGACCAGTTCCGCAACCTCATCGAGATAAGCGGAGAAGAGCAGGAAGGCCGCCAGAGCCGCGGAGCCGATGGCGTAGCCCTTGGTGAGGGCCTTGGTGGTGTTGCCCACCGCGTCCAGACGGTCGGTGCGCCTGCGTACCTCTTCCGGCTGATGCGACATTTCAGCAATGCCGCCGGCGTTGTCGGTGATGGGACCGAAGGTGTCCATGGCCAGGATGTAGGCGCAGGTGGCCAGCATGCCCATGGTGGCGATGGCGGTGCCGAAGAACCCGGCGCCAGGAGTCCCGGGCATCGCCTGGATGCCGCAAAAATAGCTGCCCAGGATGGCAGCCGAGATGACGATCACCGGCATCGCTGTCGACTCCATGCCAACGGCCAGGCCGGAAATGATGTTGGTGGCCGGGCCGGTGAGCGAGGCCTTGGCGATGGACTGTACCGGGCGATAGCGGTCCTCGGTGTAGTACTGGGTGATCCAGACAAAGAGGAAGGACATGACCATGCCGATCAGGCCTGCATAGAAGAACCACATGGGACTGGACCCTGGGATGTCACCCAGCAGGAACTTGACAGCAATGTAGAATCCGCCAGCCGCCAGGATCGTGGTGATCAGGTAGCCGCGGTTCAGAGCCTGCATGGGGTCCTCGGCCTCATTCTTCAACCTGACGCTCAAGATGCCGATGATCGAGGCGATGAGGCCGAAGGCGCGGGCCACGAACGGAAAGAAGATGGCCAGCAGGGCCGCTTCCGGGGCGGTGTTTTTGAGAGTGCTGAAAAGCGCTACGGCCAGAATCATGGCGCCGATGTTTTCAGCGGCCGTCGACTCGAACAGGTCGGCTCCACGGCCGGCGCAGTCGCCCACGTTGTCGCCCACCAGGTCGGCGATGACCGCCGGGTTGCGCGGGTCGTCCTCGGGAATGCCCGCCTCGACCTTGCCTACCAGGTCGGCGCCCACGTCGGCGGCCTTGGTGTAGATGCCGCCGCCCAACTGAGCAAACAGGGCCACAAAGCTGGCGCCGAAGCCGAACCCAACGATCAGGTAAGGAACATGGGTCGGATCGGACATGCCGTGGAAGGCCAAGAAAAGCAGCCCAACTCCCAGAAGCGAAAGCGCCACCACCGAGAGGCCGGTGACCGCGCCGCCGCGCAGCGCCATCTTGAGCGCGCCGTTGAGGCTGGTGCGCGCCGCCGATGCTGCCCGCAGATTGGCGCGGATGGAGACGAACATCCCGGAAAATCCCGCCAGCCCCGAGCAGACCGCGCCGGCAAAGAAGCTGATGACTGTCTTGAGGGCCAGATCCTGCCCCTTGCCAAGAAAGAGGTAGAGGGCGTAGATCAGAATCGCCAGGACGACGGAGAGCGCGTAGATCGTCTTGTACTGGCGCTTCAGGAATGCCTCCGCGCCTTCCTTGATGGCCGCGGAAATCTGCTGCATTGCCGACGTTCCCTTATCCGCGCCGATAACCTGGCGCGCAAACAAAAAAGCCACAACGAGCGAAAGCGCGCTCACACCCAGAAAAAAGTACACCCAATACAGTACAGTCACATGTCCTCCCAGACTAAGGTTTGAAGCCGTATGACGAACGACTCTGGAATACACGACCTCTCGAAACAGCGGGGAAAAGCCAACCGAAGGCTATCATCCGCACAGGCCACTGTCGAGTGATTGCAGTCACAGGTTTCCGGGCGGCTTCCAGAACAGGAAAGTGCCGCTTTGGGCAACGCCGGCCACGCTCCGTGCCGCCGCCGTCCACAATCAATTCATAAGCTATTCATTCATACGCCAGCGCGTCGATGGGATCCTTGCGCGCGGCCATCCATGCCGGGTAGAGCGCGCCGCACAACGCTCCCACAAAGGCGATCAGCGCGCCCCTGGCGATCCAGGCGGCCGTGATCTCAAAGTGCAGGGTGGGAAACGCGTGTCTCATCAGGATATTCACGCCAAAAACGCCCACAATCCCCAGCAGCACGCCGGCCACCGCCAGCACCGCGGTCTCGCGCAGAACCACCGTCACAATGGTCATCCTGGACGCGCCCATGGACTTCAGAATCCCGATCTCGCGCGTGCGCTCCAGCACCGCCGTATACATCGACTGGAAGATGACCAGGAAGCCCACGATGACCGCGATGCCGGTGACCACATTCAGCGCGATATTGAAGCCGGGCAGTTTTTCCGGGGTCATCATGGAGAGCCACTCGTCCATGGTCTGCACCTGGCTGTCTTCCAGGCCGCGGGTGGCATGGATCTCGCGTATGACCGCATCCTGATTTTCCAGGCTGTCGCAGCGGATGTAAAAGACCGAGGCCTTGCCCTCCACGCCCATCATCTGGCCCATGGTATCGATGGGTATCAGCTTGCGCCCGCCCTTGCCGTGCTCCACGATGCCCGAGATAGTGAATGGGTGCTTCATGATGGTGATCGTATCGCCCACATGATAGCCATGATCGGAGCCGGCAAAGACATCGTCCACGATTACGTCATAGGATCCCCGGAACGGCCCGCCGGAGATGAAGACAAAGGGCTTCAGCGCATTGAAGCTGGGGTAGTCGATGCCATACAACACTTCGATCTTGCCGGCGGTGGAGAGATTTTGAATCACCGGCGAGGCTGCGGCCACGTGCGGCAGACGCCGGATGGCCTCGATGTTTTTGGCCGGCATGGGAGCGCCGCCCACCCCGTTCATATAGCTGGCATTGGAAGGGCGCAGGAGCAGGTCCGCGCCGATGCCGTTGGTGCGCTGCTTCTGGTCGTTCAACATGCCCATGAAGATGCCCACGATGGAAAGAATCATGATGACTTCAATGGCCACTGCCAGCACGCTGATGATGGAGCGCACAGGGCGTTGCAGCAGATTGGCAAAGATGAGCTTATTCATTGCTGAGCATGGCTCCAATGACTCGAAGGCGAAATTCTGATGCCAGCCCTCGCCTTCAGGGTATCAGCCTGGACTGGGAACGAGTTTTTCCGGTTGTGCGTCAATTTGAAGGGTACGGGCTTCAGCCCGTACATAAACTGAGCAAAATGACTGCGGGCTTTTAGCCCCTGAGGGAGAGTTTTCTCAAATTGACCCACTACCGTTTTTTCCGCAGCCTGTTCAGCCGTTGCCACTGCGGTCGTGTATCTTGGCCCTGAAGCTTGATTCCATCCTCCCGGAGAAGGCCTTAGACCGCAATGCCTGTTCTTGCCGCCATCGATGTCGGTTCCAACTCCTGCAGATTGAAGATTGCCAGGGTTGTGGCGCACCAGTTGCGGACGCTGCATGAAGATCGCGAGGTAACGCGGCTGGGGGCCAGCGTCTTTGAGTCGGGACTGGTTTCGCCGGAGGCCATGGCGGCTACGCTGCGGGCGCTGAAGCGGTTTCAGCGGGCGGTGCAGGAGCACGGGGTGGACCGCATCCGGGTGGTGACCACCTCGGCCATGCGCGACGCGCGCAACGCGGCAGCCTTTCAGGCCTGGGTGAAGGCGGAGACGGGCTGGAACATGGAGGTCATCTCCGGCCTGGAAGAGGGAAGGCTGATCCATCTCGGCGTGGTGGGGGGCGAATTCGGACCGACGGAGCCGGGAGTGGGCGGCCGGGTGTTGCTGGTGGACCTGGGCGGAGGAAGCTGCGAGATTACCCTCTCCGAACACAAGCGCATCAAGGAAACCATCAGCCTGCCCCTGGGCGCGGTGCGGCTGACCGAGGAGTTTCTCGCCGGGAACCCGGCGCCGGCCGAAGGACTGGCGCGCATGCGGCGGTGGATTGCCCGCGAACTGAGGCGGGCGCATGGAAAGATTCAGCCGGGGAACGTGTCGCTGGTCATTGCCACCTCCGGCACGGCCGCGGCGCTGAGCGATGCCTGCGCCACCGCCGGGAAAGCAAGCGGCAAGGCAGGCAAGAGAGCTGGCAAGGATAAATCCGTTCTCAAGGCCGGGCTTGCCCCCACGCGCCAGGTGCGCAGGCTGGCCAGCAAAATGGCGAAGATGACGCTGCCGGAGCGCGAGGCGGTGCCGGGGATTGGACCGCGGCGGGCGGAGATCATCGTGGCCGGGGCGGAGGTCTTCGCCGAACTGCTGGAGAGCTTCGGACTGACCGGATTCCGCTACTCGCCGCTGGGGCTGAGGGATGGGATTCTGGCGCAGATGCTGGCCACCCAGGATCTGCGGGCCACCGCGCACCGGGAGTTCGAGCAACAGCGCTGGGAGAGCGTGCTGGCCACGGCGCGGCGCTATGGGGTCGATCCTCACCATGCCGAGCCGGTGCGCGCCCACGCCGTGCAGCTCTACCGCGAGCTGAAGGCGCTGCACCAGTTGCCGCCTGAGTATGAGAGCTGGCTGGCCGCCGCCGCCATGCTGCGCGATACTGGCAAGTTCATCAACCACCAGGGTCACCACCGGCACACTCAGTACATTATCTCCAGCTCCGAAATTTACGGTTATACGCAACAGCAGCGGACCACGGTTTCGGCCATTGCGCGCTATCTGGGCAAGAGCCGTCCCCAGCCGGGCGACCGCGCCATGCGCAATATTCCCGCCGAGGAGCACAAGCATGTGCACCGGGCCGTGGCGCTGCTGCGCCTGGCGGTGGCGCTCAACCAGGACCGCGCCAGCGATGTGCTCAGAGTGGCAGTCAGGGTTTATCCCAAGCGGGTTTATCTGGAGCTGGAGCCGGGGCGGACGGGCGCGGAACTGGAGCTGTGGTCGCTGCGCAAGGAGGCGGGTTACTTCCGCGAGGTCTTTGGGCGGGATCTCTTTTGCACGCTGGCGTAGATGGCGCGGGCGGTGCGCGGGTCGATGAGCCAGTGCAGCCGGGGCGGATGGTTGGCAAAGTCGATGTGGGCGATCGCTCCCTTGCGCATGCGCACGCTGGCGCCGCCGTTGCCGGTGATCAGCCGGCCCAGGAACTGGAAAACATTGGGGTTGTGGCCCACCATCAGTACGCCCTCGCGGTCGGCATATTTCGCCAGCAGTTGCTGGAAGTCGGCGTAGGTTCCATCCTGCCCCAGGGCCGGGCTGATCTCCACTTTGCCGTCGTAGCCCAGCTCGGTGCCCACAAACTGCGCGGTCTGCAGGGAGCGCTTCAGCGGACTGGAGACGATCACGTCCACTTGCACCTTGAGCGCGCTCAGGATGCGCGCCATCAACATGCACTGTTCCTTTCCTTCTTTGATGAGTGACCGCTTGGCGTCCAGAATTGGATTCCCACGGGGCATTCCGGCATTGGCGTGGCGCATCAGGTAGAGGTTCATAGCAATGGGTCTGGCGGAGCTACAACGAAAGCAGAATGGATGTACCCCAAAAACAAGCCCGCCAGGCGGCTTTTTCCTTGAGTAAAAGCCATCAGGAAGGCTCTCCGCAAGGAGATGGTTACACCGATTCCGCTCAAATGGGGATCTGCCAGCTTCCTAGACCTTCGATATTAACACGTTTGTAACATTTCAATAGGGGTTAAAGCGGTTTGGGGCTGGGTTTACGGGCTGCGTGGGTAGAGTTGGCGGACCGGAATCCGCGCGCCGGGGAGCCGGTCGGCTCCTAACCCAGCGTCTCCTTCACCAGCGCCTGGATCCTGGCGTTGACGTCTTCAGGCTTCACGAAGAAGGGGGTATGGAGGCATTGAAGGGTCAATTCCTGCGTTTCGGGGGAGTAATTCCAGACCACTTCCACGCCGAATTTCGAGGCCGTTCCGGAGTTGCCGCTGAGGGCGAGGCCGGCGGCCTGGGCTTTCTGAATCAGGGTTGCGTAATTTTCCGGCGTGATGCCGGAAAAGACTTGAGGCGGGCTTTGTCCCACAATGGACTCCTTTATGCGATCGGAGGGCTAATCTGCCTCGAATCTACCATTTTGCGGGGAAATTCTACGCAAACCCAGGAGGTCTGATAGATAAAATCCCAGGTCTCGAAATCGAGATCTGGGGCACGCATTATAAAAGAGCGCCCCTTTCCTGTAAGCTGCGGTTGCTGTGTGAAGCAGTCAACCCAAGCCAACAGGGAGGAACACCCAGATGAATAGTGTGCGATATGTCGGGCTTGATGTCCACCGGGAAACGATTTCTGCGGCAGTGCTCAACGAAAGCGGCCGTCTGATCCGGCAGTCCATCCTGGCCACGCGCGCCGCGGCGATTCTGGATTTTATCGGCGGACTGCGCGGGACTTTGCATGTGACCTTCGAGGAGGGGACGCATTCGGCCTGGTTATATGATCTTCTGTCACGGCGCGTGGCGAGCTGCGCACCGAGGTCATCGCGCTGCTGCGCCACGGCCACGGCAAACGCCGACCGGCAAGCGCACCCTGAGATGCATTAGACCAGGAAAGTGCGGCAGTGGTACTTCGGAGCCAAGGCGCACATCGGCGTGGATAGCAAGGAGACGGTGGTGCATTCGGTGGCGACAACTGCGGCCAGCGTAGCCGACGCGCATATGTTGCCTGACTTACTGCACGGTGAAGAGAAGAAGGTGTGGGGAGACGCGGGCTATCAAGGGCAGACAAAGGCGATACGCGAGGCCGCTCCCGAGGCGCAGGATATGACCAACCGCCGCACCAAGTTCAAGAACTATGTAGATGAAGAGGGCAAGAACAAGACTAAGTCGAGAGTGAGGGCCAAGGTGGAGCATCCGTTCCGTATTTTGAAGCGGGTCTTCGGATTTACCAAGGTGCGCTACCGGGGTTGAAGAAGAATCATGAGTGGCTGTGTGCGGCCTTCGCGCTGGTGAACCAGCACCAACACCGCAAGCGGTTGGCCCCTCAAGGGGCGTAGTGTCTGTGGAGGCCGGGCAATGGCCTTTAAAGACCAGATCAACCACCAAGAATGCCGAATTCTGACTGGTTTTCGACTTGATTCTGATCAAAACCGGCGAAATTTCCCTGCGTTTTCTCGGTCGCTGCGAAATCACGCGCCTGTGCAGAGGTTCCCTAGCGTCCCGCTCGTCATAGCCTGTTCTCCCGATGGAATCGTGGGAATAAAACCCAACTCGGAAAAGAGGGCGGGAAGCACTTACTTGGGCCGGACCAATTCGGTGCGGTCGCGGGCGTGGACCCAGGTGTGGCCGACTGTGAGACCAACGGCATCGAGGCGACCTGTGCAAGGTTCCTATCTATTGCCCGTTTGGCGCATTAGAATTGAGTTCCATGAGTCCCGGTTCTGCGCAGAACGTCGCTATTGTTGTTATTGGGCGCAATGAGGGCGAGCGGTTGAAGAGTTGCTTGCGCTCGGCGAATTGCGGCGCGCGGACGGTAGTCTATGTGGATTCGGGATCGGTGGATGGGAGCGCGGATTATGCGCGGTCGGTGGGCTGCCGGGTGGTGGAGCTCGATGCGGCGCGGCCGTTCACGGCGGCGCGGGCGCGGAATGCGGGATTTGCCTGCGTGGTGAAGCACGAGCCGGATGCGCCCTTCGTACAGTTTGTGGATGGAGACTGCGAGTTGGTGGAGGGTTGGCTGGAGCGGGGAGTGGCGGCGCTGACCGAAAGGCCCGAGGTGGACATAGTCTGCGGGCATGTGCGCGAAATTCATCCTGAGGCAAGCGTTTATAACAGGCTGTGCGACCTGGAATGGCGGCAGACGCCGGGGGAGATTCGCACTTCGGGCGGCAGATTCATGATCCGCAGAGAGGTCTTCAGCGTGGCGGGCGGCTTCAGGGCCGATGTGATCGCGGCCGAGGACGATGAGTTCTGCGTGCGCGTGCGCGGGCTGGGCTCAAAAATTCTGATGGTGGATGCGGAGATGGCGCGGCACGATGCGGCCATGATGCGCTTCAGTGAGTGGTGGCGCAGAAGCAGGCGGATGGGACACGCGTATGCGCAGGTTGCGGGGCTGCATGGCAAGGGCGAGGAACGGTATTTTGTGCGCGATTGCCGCCGCATCTGGTTCTGGGGGCTGGCGCTGCCGCTGCTGGCCGTGGGGCTGGCGGCTTTCACGCACTGGTGGTCGCTGGCGGTTTTGTTGGGCGCTTACGCACTGCAGTTTGCGCGCATTTATTTGCGCGGCAGAAAACGCGGCTGGCGGGCCGGGGACGCGTCGGCTTACGCTTTTTCCACCGTGCTGGCCAAGTTTCCCGCGCTGCTGGGGATGCTTGAGTACCATTGGCGGCGGGGACGCGGGCTTGAGCCGGCGATCATCGAATACAAGAGGAGTTCATGAAAGACATAACCATGCCGTCGACCGGAGAAGCGCCAGAGCAAGCCGGGAATCAGGGTTCCTGGAGCGCGGGACGCGGCGGAGGAAAGCGCCACGTGGCGCTCGTGGGCGCGGGCTATATTGCCGATTGGCACGCGCTGGGGCTTCGCTCGGTGGAGAACGTGGAACTGGCGGCGGTGTGCGACCAACTGGCGGCGAGGGCGCAGGCGCTGGCGGGGAAGTTCGGCGTGGCGCGCGTCTATGGGTCGTTCAAAGAGATGCTGGCCGCGGAAACGCTCGACGCGGTGCATATTTTGCTGCCTCCAGATCTTCATTTTGAGGCGGCGCGTTCGGCGCTCGAGGCCGGCGTGAACGTGTTTCTGGAAAAGCCGATGTGCGCTCGCGCGGCCGATTGCGAGGCGCTGGTGAGGCTGGCCGGGGAACGGAATTTGCGCCTGGGCGTGGGACACAACTTCCTCTTCGCCGAGCCCTACGAGCAACTGCGGAGGGATGTGCGCGGCGGCGTTCTAGGACGCATCGACGATGTGAGGATTACCTGGCATCGGCCTTTGCCGCAGGCGGCGCATGGGCCGTTCGATGCGTGGATGCTGCGCGATCCGAGAAATATATTGATGGAGACCGGGTCGCATTCCGTGGCCCACATGCTGGATCTGGTGGGCGAGCCGGAGGAGATGGAGGCGCGCGCGACGAATCCTGCCGAGTTGCCCACGGGGGCGAAGTTTTACCGGCGTTGGCAGGTGAATGCATTGAAAGGCCAGACCGCGGTGGAGTTGCGCTTCTCGTTTGTTCCGGGGTTTGGCGAATACACGATTCATGCGCGCGGTTCGCTGGCCGCGGCGACGGTGGATTTTGAGCGCAACACCTACACGCTCGACGAGCATCGGCCCAGCGATCCGGATTTTGACAGCTACGCCATGATCGCGAGCCGGGCGAAGAGCCTGAAGCGGCAGGCGCGGCGGACGTTGCGGAAGTATGTGCTTTCGAAGCTGCACCTTTGCGCGAGGGGTAATCCCTACGGCGCGAGCATTGCGAAGGCCATGGACGCTTTTTACGATTCGTCGACTCTCGATGAGCGGGTGGACGGGCGGACTGCGGCCAGGGTGATCCGGTGGTGCGAGAAGATGGGAGCGCTGGCGCAATTCCCTGAAGTTGGAGAGGAAGGGCAGAACCAGGCTAAAACTTCAGAGAAGCATACCTCAGGGGCTAAAGCCCTGGCTGATTGCGATGATTTAACGTACGGGCTAAAGCCTGTACCCTTCGGGGAGGAGATCGCTGCCAGGCCGGCGCCGGCGTTCGCGCAAACGGCTGCGGCTCCGCGCATCCTGGTGCTGGGCGGGACGGGGTTCATCGGCGGGGAACTGGTGCGGCAGTTGATTGCTTCAGGCCATACGGTACGGCTGCTGGCGCGGAGCGCCGCGGGGATTCCGGAAGCGCTGCGGGCCTCAGGAAAGCTGGAGTGCCGGATTGGGGATGTGGCCAGCAGGGAGGATCTGCTGCGGGCCATGGAGGGAGTGGAGTGCGTCTTCCACCTGGCGCGGGCCAACGTGAAGAACTGGGCCGACTACCAGGAGTTTGAAATCGAAGCGACGCGGCGGGTGGGCGAGTGCGCGCTGGAAGCGGGGGTGCGGCGGTTGATCTACACGGGGACGATCGACTCGTACTATGCAGGCGGACGGGCGGGAACGATTACCGAAGAGACGCCGCTCGACCCGCGGATCAAGCGGCGGAATCTTTATGCGCGGGCCAAGGCGGCGTCGGAAGAGATCTTGATGCGCATGCACGGGGAACGGGGGTTGCCGCTGGTGATCGTCAGGCCGGGAGTGGTGATTGGGCGCGGCGGAAGCCCGTTCCACTGGGGGGTGGGCATGTGGTGGAACGACTCGGTCTGCCAGATGTGGGGCGCGGGGAAGAATAAGCTGCCGCTGGTGCTGGTGGAGGATGTGGCTGCGGGACTGATTGCGGCCATGGAGAAGCAGGGGATTGAAGGCCGGTTATTCAACCTGGTGGGCGAGCCGTGCCTGAGCGCGAGGGAGTATCTGGACGAACTGGACCGCGCGGGCGGGATGCGCATCCAGCGCCACGCCACGCCGATTTTACGGTTCTACCTGACGGACCTGATGAAGTGGGCGGTCAAAGTTGCGGTTGGTCACAAGGAGCGGCGGTTGCCGTCGTATCGCGACTGGGAAAGCCGTACGCAGGGGGCGGTCTTCGATTGCACGGCGGCCAGGACAACGCTGGGCTGGCAGCCGGTGCGATCGCGGGACGAACTGGTGCGGCGGGGAATTCAAGAGCCGCTGATGGAATATATGAAGTAGAGCCGTCGCAGACGCGGCGTCAAATCAGGCCGACAAACAGCAGAACGACAACAACCGCGAGGATAAGTCCAACCCCTCCGGTCGGATAATAGCCCCAGCTTCTGCTATGCGGCCATGTAGGCAGCACACCGATAAGCGCAAGAATCAAAATCAGGAATAGAAAGAGTCCGAGCACGATTCACTCCCATCGATCGTAGATTGCGCGCATCCGGCATTGCCGGTGCAAGATAGCGGCGACGAGAAGAGTCTTTCAAGTTGCGAGCGGACTGTCTGCTCAATTGGATACATCATCGATTTGTTGCAGGCCGTTGGAACGATGCCTCGATTTGCATTTCTGCCTCTCCGGCTGCGATCATCGCTGCGACGTTCTTTAGGGGAGACTCTTCGCATGAGCAAACGACTGCTATTTCTTGCCGCGGCCGCGGCTTTCTCCGCCAGCTTATATGGCCAACAGTCCGGCTGGCCGCCATCGCCGGACCATCTCACCTTGCCGCTTTGGCCCGGCGTGGCGCCTGGGGCCCCTGCCAATCCGCCTGCCGAGGCAGACACTACCACAGCCAAAGACAATCTTGTGGCCGGCAAGCCCGTGGTTCGCATCGGCAACGTCTCGACGCCGACCCTCACCCTCTATACGCCCCAGGGGCTGAACTCCGGCGCGGCCGTGGTGGTCTTTCCCGGAGGCGGCTATCGCATCCTGGCTATCGACCTGGAAGGCACGGAGGTGTGCGACTGGCTGAACTCGGCGGGCGTCACCTGCGTGCTGCTCAAATATCGAGTGCCGTATGCCGGGCCTGACCACAAGTCCATTGCAGCCTTGCAGGACGCGCAGCGCGCGCTGGGAGTGGCGCGCCTGCACGCGGCGGAATGGCACATCGACCCCAACCGCATCGGCGTGCTGGGCTTCTCGGCGGGCGGGCATCTGGCTGCGTCCATCAGCACCCACTTCGACCAGCGCGTCTATGATCCCATCGATGCCGCGGACAAGCTGAGTTGCCGCCCGGACTTTGCGGTACTTGTCTATCCCGCCTACCTGGCTCTCGAGAACCAGAACTTCGCGCCCAACCCCGACATTCACCCCACCGCGAATACGCCGCCCACGTTCATCGTCCAAGCCGAGGACGATCCGGTGCACGTCGAAAATGCCACGGTCTACTTCCTGGCGCTCAAGAACGCCAAGGTTCCGGCCGAGTTGCACATTTATGCCCAGGGCGGGCATGGCTACGGCCTGCGCCGCACCGCGCTCCCGGTGACCACGTGGCCCGAAAGCGTGGAGATGTGGCTGCGGACAATAAAGGCGTTACCGGACAAGGTTCCGCCGGCGCTGGTGGAGAACGTCGCGGGCAAGCGGCGCGGCACCGGCGCGAAGTAGGCTTCGTTGTGGGAAGCCGAAAGCCTGCCCTGAGCTTGCCGAAGAGGGGATCTACTGCGGCTTCGCGGGAGCAACCACATACACATACTCAAGCGGCTCTGTTCCCGTGTTTGCGACGTTGTGGCGGGTTGCGGGCGGGATATAGACAAACGCCGGAGCAATGAATGTTTGTTTCTTCTGGCCGTCAATCAGCGCCTCGCCCTGGCCGCGCAGAATCACCAGGGCTTCCTCGTTCTTGCCGGTAGTATGCCAGCCGACCGTCGCGCCGGGTAGCAGGCACACAAAACCGCTGCGCATACCTGCCGTTTGCGGAACCCCTTGCAGCAAGGGGCAATCTGCTTGCGGGCATTGAAGCGGCCCGGTCAGCGGCTGCGGTTTTGCCGTTTGCGATTGAATTGGCGCTGCGGCGAGGAACAGTCCCGCTGCAATGCTCAACAAATATACTTGCGAAGTTTGTCTCATCTTTGTCTCCTTAGGGACGCTATTTGTTCTCCATGGCGCATTCTCACGCTTGTGCGGTAACGCGCCATGGGATAGGTCAAACGATCGAGTTTGGAAAGGGCACACGAAACTCACATTCAAAAGTGCATAACGAAACCACCAGCGCCATTGATCCCCGGCATTGGATAGCCGGTGAGTACCTGGTAGCGATGATTGAGCAGGTTATCGGCCGTGGCGAAGAAGTTCAAGTTGCGGCGCATCGGGACGCTGAGCTTGAGGCCCGCTTCGGTATATCCGCCGAGTTGGGTGGTGAGAGTGGTATCGGCGTAGCGCTTGCCGATGGCCTGCACACTGAGATGCAGAAAGGCGCGTTTCATATCGAGATCGAGACCCAGATTGGCTTTGTTGGCGGG
>JBEKNO010000072.1:0-13336 GCA_049522735.1 Occallatibacter sp. | reverse complement strand
CGACCGCCAGGCTCCCTGTTATCCATCCATACACAGCAACAGATAACTACACATGCAGGGAATAACCTCGCCGGTACCACCGTGGCTCTCTTGGTACATTCCGTTCATGCGATTGCCCTGCCTTGAGCAGCTTGACCACTTCGGCGTTGCCCCCTTTAAGCACATATCCCGGCGCCGTCTGTTTGAGCGCATATCCCAGCGCCGTCACTCCATTTTTGTCCGTGGCCTTGATGTTCGCGCCCTTCTCCAGCAGCAGCTTTGCCACCTCGGTTTGTCCATCAAAGGCCGCCAGCATCAGCGCCGTGGTGTCGTCATCGCTCTTGGCCTCGATGTTGACGCCTCTTTCCAGCAAAAGCTTCGCCACATCGGTTTGTCCATGAGAGGCTGTGTTCATCAGCGCCGTGTAACCGCCCTCGCTCCTGGTCTCAATGTTGGCGCCTCTATCCAGCAGCAACCTCGCTATATCGGTCTTACCATCATCGGCCGCGTTCATCAGCGCCGTCTCGCCGTTGCTGCCCTGGGCCTCGATGTTGGCGTGCTTGTCCAGCAGCAGCTTCACTACCTCGGTATGCCCACCAGAGCTTGCCAGGGTCAGCGCCGTAGCTCCCTCGAAGAGAGAGCCGTTTCCCCTGGCCTCGATGTTGGCGCCTTTCTCCAGCAGCAACTTCACCATATCGGTCTTGCCTTCTTCGGCCGCGTTGAGCAGCGCTGTCTTGCCGTCCTGGTCCCTGGCCTCGATGTTGGCGCCTTTCGCCAGCAGCAACTGCACCATATCGGTCTTGCCGTCGAAAGCCGCCGTCATCATGGCCGTGAAACCAAGGCTCCCCTTGGCCTCGATATTGGCGCCCATTGCCAGCAGCAGATTGACCAATTCACTCTTGCCGTCATTGACCGCGATAAACAGAGCCGTGTCGCCGGCATAGTCCCTGGCTTCGATATTGGCGCCCTTCTCCAGCAGCAGCTTCACCGTGTCGGTTTTGCCCAGCATCGTCGCCCAGTACAGCGCTGTCCCAATGCCGTCATTGGCATCGATGTTGGCGCCTTTTTGCAGCAGTTGTTGCACCGTTGCTGTATCGCCCGCCTGGGCGGCTGCGATCAGTTGCTCATCCAGGCTTTTAGTTGCGGCCTGGCCCGCGGCCAGACGGCTCAATACAAGAAGGACGGAAAGAATGATTGTGACCGAAACGTTTTTCATCGCTACCCTCACCCGCACCGGGGGAGACAGTGCGTTTCTGTTATTTGTTCAGAGCCTCGACGGTCTGCACGCCGAAGATAGAAGTGCGGCTTGCGTCGCGCAACCTAAAGCCAGCGGAATTCAGCTGGAAGCCTCTGATAGCAGAGAATTCTACTCTCATGGCGCGGAAGCCGAGTAACGAAGGGTTTCGCAAGCGTTATGAATGAAGCCGATTGAACCCGCGATAGCCCGGTTGCGTACTTCCCTTCAGTCAAGCGAATACTAAACTCCATCAACTGGGAGAAGTGGATGGGAGCAACAAAAATAGAGTTTCGTCTGCGCATGGTGATTATGGTGACCATCGTTGCATTGGGTTTTTGATCGCCATGGGTCGAGACGTGGGGCCTGGGACAGAGAACAATGCTGCTGGAGTGGCTGGCGCTCCAATTAAGCTGGCTGGGCCTTATGCGCTTCACCATCGCCGCGCTGGCCGTGATTGTGCCGGCAGCGTTCATCGCCGCCGTGGGCGCTGTGCTGCGCGTGTGGGGCACGGCTTACCTGGGGTACGGCACAGTTCACCATGGGCAGATGCAGGGCGGCGCGGTCATGGCCGACGGGCCGTAATCGCTACCTCCGCAATCCGCTCTACGTTGGGGGATGGTGCATGATGGCCGCCATGTCCTTCCTCATGCCGCCCACCGGCGCGCTGTTTACCATGACGCTGCTGACGGTTTTCTTCCTGCGCCTGATTCTGGGCGAAGAAGCATTCCTCGCCGGCCAGCTTGGCGAGCCTTACCGGGAGTATCTGCGCGCCGCGCCGCGGCTGTTTCCGCGCCTCCGCGCCGGCCTGCCGTCGGCCGGGCATAAGCCACACTGGCTCATCTCCGTGATCTCGGAGGTGAATCCAATCGGTGTTTTCATTACGCTGGCCTTTTTGTCGTGGAGCTATGACGGGAAACTGATGCTCAAGGCGATCCTGATAAGTTTAGGCGCCTCGCTGGTGGTGCGGGCGTTCTTAATGGGCAAAGCAGCCGCAGGGCGGGAAGCGGCGTAAAAGGAACCACGCAGAGCGAGAAGACCCCGCGCCAGGATCGAACCGGAGATATGCGGAATCGGCAAAGGGAGAGTGCGCGGCTCTCCCTTTATTCCGATCGAATGCCAGCCGATGAGCCCGAAGTTACTTCTTGGGCGGGGCGATCGCGTCCTTGGCGGCCTTGGCCACGCGGAACTTGACCACCGTTTTGGCCTTGATCTTGATGGCCTCGCCGGTCTGCGGGTTGCGGCCGATGCGCGCCTTGCGCTCTGCCTTCACCAGGCGTCCGATGCCGGGGATCACGAAGACGCCGTTCTTCTTGGTTTCCTTGATGGCGGTCTCCGCCAGAAGGTCCATGAAGGCTGCGACTTGCTTGTTGGTCAGTTCCAGCTTCTCGGCCAGTAGCCGCGTCAGAGCTGTCTTGGTCAATCCAGTTGCCATATGATGTTCTCCTTTTTGGGCGAGCCCTCGGGGCCGCCGGTCTTGCCCGGGTTTTCCGCCGCGTTATGCGCGCCGCATGGAGGAAGTGCGACCGAACCAACCTTCGCAGGAAACCCCTGTATTCATGCGGGTTCTTCAGAACCCCGTCGATGGTTACCATGCGGCTTTGCAGAGACAAAGTCAATCGAAAAGATACGGTTTTCCACAAGTTTCTTGGGAATTTGTGCCTATTTTGCCTACTTTTGCCCGAATTCGGCGGTTTTCACCCGCCGCGTCATGACAAAACACCTTGATCGAGATAGTTGCAGGAGCGCACTAATCCAGCCCGAAAAGCACCTTTTTCCTGGGCGCAAGCGTCGCCGCAATGGGTGTATTCAGCGCATCCACCACCGGCGCGGCCAGCCGGAAATGGCGAATCAGCACAGTGGCAAAGTCCGGCTTCAGAGCCGCCGCGGCCGGCAGCGCCGTGCTCAACCCCCATTGCCGGCATTGAATCAGATCCAGCGCCGGATGCTCACAGGGAAATCCCTTGGGCGGCCGCGTCAGCGCATTCCCTTCGAATTCCCCGAATACCTTCCGAATCGCCGCCGTCCGCAGGATCTTGCGAAACTCCGTGTGGTGTTTCAGCAGCCAATGGCGAATGGCGGCCAGTTGATCCTTCTCCGGCATGTAAGCCCCGGCCGCGATCACCACCTCTTTGGCGCTGATGTGAAAGTAGTAGCCGGCCCCTGAAGTCTTTTCCATCCCCTGCTGCGACCACCACGCCGCCACGTGTGTCTTGTAGGGCCGCTTGTCGGCGCTGAAGCGCGTATCGCGATAAATCCTAAACAGACATTTTTCCGCAGGGCGCACGAAGCCGGGCGCGAAATCCGTCATCGCCTCCGTCACCTTGCCGATGATGGCCAGCATGGGTTCTTTCAGCTCTGTTTCGAAGACCTCCTTGCGCGGCGTGAACCAATCGCGATCGTTGTTGCGAGCCAGCCCGCGAAGAAATTTGAGGCCCTCGGGGCGAAGGTGAGTGGCGGGTTCTGTCTTTATGATTTTATTTGCATCGGATTTGGTAATGCGGGGCATAGGTAGCCAGTCTACCGGATCACTTTCGGTTCAAGGCGCGCACTACGACAGATCGCCTTATGATTCAAGGTGGCCCCTCCGCAGGGGGCTATGCCCGGTCCAGCTCCGCGAACAATTCGCTCAGCACCACGCGAATCGGCGTTTCAGGCACGGAAAGCTCGTTAGTGCGAACCGGATGGAGTCCGCTGGCTGTGGCTGTATAGGCTGTACGGCTTTCCGGATCGATGATCCAGATATTTTCAACGCCGAAGACGAGATAGTCCTCAATGCGCTCCTGGAAGCGGCTCAAGCGGTCTTCGGGCGAGAGTATCTCGATTACGATCAGCGGCGGATGGGTGATGATTTGTTCCTTCGGCGCGTCGGAGCGCAATACCGAAAGGTCTGGAACACGAAATCTCCTGCTTCTAACCTGCGTCCTCACATCGGTGACGGCCTGAACGCCCCAGTCTTCCCGATGAGTCATAAACAGATACCCTAGAATGGTTTGCAGCAGGCCGTGATCGTACTCACCCGCATTGCGCTCCTCAATCCGCCCGTCCACATACTCGCAATCGGGGCGATAGCTGGTAGCGAGATACTCGCGCACAGAAATCCGCTCCGTCGGAGGCATATCGTGAATGGGCAGAATCGCCATGCATTGATTATCGCGCTAAATGGAGTCTTCCACCAGCAAAATCAACGTCGAAGGCAGTTGGCCCCACCGCAGGTGGTTACCGGATCACCTTCAGCGCCCCGCGGAAGAGTGCGTCGAAATCGGCTCGGAGGGCGGCGTCCTTGGCTATTGCCTGCTGGATAGCCTTTTCGGCAGCGACCCGCTGGTAGCCCAGGTTCACCAGCGCCGACAGCACATCTTCCGCCGCCGGCCCCTGCCCCGCCGACGGAGTGGGCGGAACGGCAAAGTCGTCCAGCTTGTCTTTCAGCTCCACCACCAGCCGCTCGGCCAGCTTTTTGCCCACGCCGGGAATGCGCACCAGTTGCGCATGATCCTGGCCTCGAATGGCCTGCACCGTCCGCTCTACCGAAAGCCCGCTCAAAATCTTGATAGCCAGCTTGGGGCCGACCCCGCTGACGGTGATGAGCCGCTCAAAGAGCCGCTTCTCCTCGCGGTCGAGAAAGCCGAAGAGGGCAATCTGGTCCTCGCTGACCTGGGTATGAATATGCAGAGCCGCCTCGGCGCCCACGCCCGGCAGCGCCGTAAACGTAGGCACCGAGATGGTGACGTCGTAGCCCACCCCGCCCGCCTCGACGATGGCCTGGCCGGGATGCTTATAGATGAGCTTTCCGCGCAAGTGAGCGATCATGGTGCCCTATTGTAGAATCCCCAGCCTCTTCGCCACCCGCTCCAGCGTCTCCAGCGCCTGGTCGAGCTGCTCCTTGGTATGTTCGCTGCTCAGCATGAGGCGAATCCGCGCCTTGCCCTCCGGCACCGTCGGAAACGCGATCCCGGTTCCCATCACGCCCTCCTCGAAGAGCGCCCGCGAAAACTCCATCGCCGCCCGCCCCTCGCCCACGATAATGGGCGTAATCGGCGTCTCCGTCGCCGGCGTATTCACTCCGCCCGCGTTAAAACCCAGCCGCCTGAGCTCGCCCTGAAAGTACCGCGTATTGGCCCACAGCCGTTCAATCCGCTCCGGTTCCTGCTCCAGAATGTCGAAGGCCGCAATGCAGCTCGCCGCCACCGACGGCGGGTGCGAAGTGGAGAAGAGAAACGGCCGCGCCCGGTGGTAGAGATAATCAATCAAATCCCGGCTCCCGCACACATACCCGCCCAGGGCCCCGATGGCCTTTGAGAGCGTCCCCACCTGCACGTCCACCTTGCCGTGCATGCCGAAGTGGTCCACCGACCCGCGCCCATTCCGCCCCAGCACGCCCGATGCGTGCGCGTCGTCCACCATCATGATGGCGCCATACTTCTCCGCCAGCGCGGCCAGCTTGTCCACCGGGCCAATGTCGCCGTCCATCGAGAAAACGCCGTCTGTGATCACCAGCTTGCGGCCCGGCTGGTCCGCAACCTCTTTCAGCAGCTCCTCGCAGTGGGCCATGTCCTTGTGCCGGAAGACCATAATCCGAGCCCGCGACAGCCGCGCCCCGTCGATGATGCTGGCGTGGTTCAACTCGTCGGAGAGGATAAAGTCCTCCTTGCCCAGAATGGAGCTGACCGCCCCCGCGTTGGCCGTGAATCCGCTCTGGAAGACCACGCAGGCCTCCACGTTCTTGAAGCGGGCGATCTTTTCTTCCAGGTCCATGTGGATGCGCATGGTTCCGGCAATGGTCCGCACCGCGCCCGAGCCCACTCCGAAGGCCCGCGTCGCGGCCACCGCCGCCTCAATCAGCCTGGGGTGGTTGGCCAGCCCCAAGTAGTTGTTGCTGGCCAGGTTGATCACCTTCCGGCCGTCGTAGTGGCACGCCGGCGCCTGCTGGTCGTCCAGGATGCGCAGCTTGAAATAGGTTCCTTTGGCGCGCAGCTCGTCCAGCGCGGCGCTCAGGTGGGCAAGCTGGGGGCGAGGGGTCTCCTGAGTCATGGCGATGCACCTCAATCAAAGAGCATAGCGCGACCAGCGGCGGGCAACCAGAGCCGCTCCCCACCTTGCAACTGCCCGATTCAGCCTCAAAGGACGCCTTTCTCGCCCGCGCAACGTCCAAAAGAAAGTCTCCCCCATGGCCCCGGTGCGCCCCAGCCGGATACAATAGGGTTCTACGCTAAGGCATACTGGCGCTACACGATCTTGAGTTTTGGAGCAGGTGCACGTGAGAGGTATTGTCTGCCGCGGTCTGCGGCTTGAGTTGATTGCAGGACTTGGTATCGCGTTGGCCATGCCCGCGCTGTCAGTGGCCGCGGAGAAGGCGCCGCGCCTGGCCACGCAGACCTCGTTGAGCGTGGAAACCCGCGACCAGGGCGGCCGCACGCAGGCCATTGTTGCCGTCACCGTGACCGGTGAGGACGGGCTTCCAGCCATCGGCGCCGTCGCCATTGGCGACCGCGATAGCCAGCTTGCCGGTGCGGCGCTCAACGCCCAGGGACACGCAGGCATGGTGCTTGACCTCCCGGCCGGCAATCACTCCCTGCGCGCCGTCTATCTGGGCGATGCCACTCACTTTGGCTCTGTATCCCAGGCGGCCGGTGTGCAAGCGCAGATCAACTCCACGCCCAACTTCCAGATTTCCGTCTCCCCGGCCACGCTCACGCTTACCGCCGGCCAATCGGGAACGGTCACGGCCTCGGTTACGCCGGTAAACGCCTCCGCGCTGTCGGCTCCCATGTTCGTCACGCTCTCCTGCTCCGGCCTTCCCGATCAGGCCTACTGCACCTTTACCCCGGAGAATGTCGAGATCCTGCCCGATGCCGTCGACGCAATTCCCAGCTCCATGGTCATCGTTACCCAGCTAGCCTCTTCAGCCTCGGCTGCCCATCCCCGCTCCAACTCCCTCGCCTGGGCCTTTCTGCTTCCCGGCGCGTTCGGCCTGGGCGGACTTGCCTGGGGAGCCCGCCGCCGCTCCTGGCTCAACCGCCTCTCGCTGCTGGCTCTCGTCGCCTTGGTCGCCATGCTGGGCGCAACCGCCTGCAACCCGCGCTACAACTACGAACACCACGGCCCGCCCATCAATCCCGCCACCCCCGCGGGCACGTACACGGTCACCGTCACCGCCCAGTCCAGCAACGGCATCACCGCCATTACCAATTCCACCACTATGGCGCTGACCGTCGAGTAATCTTGCCTGCATGAACCGCTGGCATTTCCCTCCCGCGGAACTATACGCGCTGGTCGAGCATACGTCGGCTACCGTGCTCTTGGAGTGCGCAAAGCCCCCCTGCCCGGAGATTGCCCCGGAGCCTGCCACGGAGTCCCACCCGGAGTGCTTTACCCGGCTCTTCACAGCTCCCCTGCGCATAGTCATGGCCCATGACTCCGCGGAAATCCCAAATCTCTTCGTGGAAATCGAGAGCGCTGTTGCCGCTGGCCTCTTTGCCGCCGGATTCTTCACCTACGAATGCGGCAACTTCTTTGAACCCACGGCCGCCATGCGGCCAACCCCGCCTGGCCAGCCACTGGCCTGGTTCGGCATTTATGACCGCCCCTGGCTCTTCGACCATCGGACGGGAGCCTTCCTCGACGGCGATCCCCCAGCCCTCGCCCCATTCCGATCCGGCGTCTATGACCAGGAGCCGGCAGCCGCATCGCTGCCGGAAGCCGCCCTCGGCCTCACCGAACGGCAATATGAGGAACGCATCGCGGCCATCCACGAGTGGATTCGCGCCGGCGATATCTATCAACTCAACCTCACTGTTCCCTTGCGCGTCCGTGCGCCGGGCAGTTCCGCCGCGCTCTATCAACGCCTGCGCAGCCGCCAGCCGGTCCCGCATGGCGCTTTCCTGCATAGCCGGCTCAACCGCCGCATCCTCTCCTTTTCGCCCGAGCTTTTTTTCCACCTGGAGAGCCACTGCGCCATGCGGCGCATCACTACTCGCCCCATGAAGGGAACCGCGCCCCGCGGCCGCACCACCCGCGAAGACCTTGACCGGGCGAAGTGGCTCCGCAACGACCCCAAGAACCGCAGTGAAAACGTGATGATCGTGGATCTGTTGCGCAACGACCTGGGCCGCCTCTGCAACTTCGGCTCCGTCCGCGCCCGGAACCTCTTTGCCGTCGAGCGCTATCCCACCCTTTGGCAGATGACCTCCACTGTCACCGGCGACCTCCGCCCCGATGTCGGCTTCCGCCAGATATTCCGGGCGCTCTTTCCCTGCGGCTCCATCACCGGCGCTCCCAAGGTGCGGGCCATGCAACTGCTGGCTCAGATCGAGCAACAGCCGAGAGGCGTCTACACCGGCGCCATCGGATTCTTCTCAAAAGAGCAAACCGTCTTCAACGTAGCCATTCGCACCCTGGAACTCGACGGCGAATGCGGCACGATGGGAGTCGGCAGCGGCATCGTCATCGACTCGGATGCGGCTGAGGAGTTCCGCGAATGCCTCTTGAAGGCGGAGTTTCTCACCCAACCCACGGAGCCTTTTTCCCTGGTCGAAACCTTACTCTGGCAGGGCGAATATCCACTCCTCGAGCTGCATCTCGACCGGCTCGAAGATTCGGCCCGCTACTTCGCATTTCCCTGCGACCGCGATGAGGTCAAGGCTGCGCTCCTGGCCCACGCCAGCGCTTTTGCAGACCGGAAACCCCGGCGGGTCCGCCTCCTGCTCGACCACAAGGGCAAACCGCAAATCACCGGCGAACTCTTGCCTGAAAGCGCAAACACCGGCAATGCAATGTTGCCGCGCGTGCGTATTGCCTCCCAGCGCACCGATCCCCAGAACCCTATGCACTTCCACAAGACCACCCACAGACCCGTCTACGCTGAAGCCCTGAAGGCCGCAACCGAGGCTGGCTTTGACGATGTGCTGTTTATCAACCTTCGCGGCGAAGTCACCGAGGGCGCCATTCACAATATTTTTGTGGAGAAAGACGGTCACTGGTTCACGCCGCCCATCGAGTGTGGCCTGCTCGCCGGTGTTCAGCGCCGCCATATTCTGGAAACGCAGCCCAACGTGGAAGAAAGAGTGCTTTATCCCCAGGATCTCCGCCAAGCCGACGCCATCTATCTATCGAACGCCGTTCGCGGCCTGCGCCAGGCAACCATCCATGAGTTGCCATTCTGAGCGCAGCAAACCGCGCTGACTGTTCCCTGATCCCTGTTCTTCTTACTCCGGCCGCAGCACTACCTTGATGGCCTCGCCCGTCTGCAGCAATTCCATCGCCCGCGGAAACTCGCTCAGCTTCAGCCGGTGCGTAATCGCCGGTTCCAGGTTTAGTTTGCCGGTAGCCAGCAGCGCCTCCATCTGGAACCACGTCTCGAACATCTTGCGCCCGTTGATGCCCTGCACAATGGCTCCCTTGAAGATGATGTCGCGCGCAAAGTCCAGCTCGAAAGGCCGCGACGGAATTCCCAGCAGCGATGCGCGTCCCCCGGTCCTCAGCAGCGCAAAGCCCAGCCGCATGGCCTCGGGATGCCCCGACATTTCCAGCAGAACATCCACGCCGGTGCCGCCGGTAGCCTTCATGATCCGCTTTTCCGCGTTGTCTGTCTCGGGATCCAGCGCAAGGTCGGCGCCCATGGTGGCGGCAACGGCCCTGCGGTGCGCATTCACCTCGATGGCAAACACCTTTGACGCTCCGCAGGCCTTGGCCACGGCAATCGAGAACAGCCCGATCGCACCGCACCCGGTCACCGCGACTGTCTGCGCCGCAATCGCCCCCGCCAGCACCGTATGCACCGCGTTTCCCAGCGGGTCCAGCAGCGACGCATACTCATGCGGAATCGACGGCGACAGTTTCCAGATATTGCTCTCGGGAATGATGGCGTAGCTGGCGAAGGCCCCGTCCGCGTCCACGCCCAGGATGCGCACGTGCTGGCAGATGTGCGCCTCGCCGATGCGGCATTGCATGCACTTGCCGCAGGCCACGTGCATCTCCGCGCTTACCGGGTCGCCTTCCTTTACCGTGGTTACGCCCCGGCCCACGCCGGCCACCACGCCCGCAAACTCGTGCCCCGGAATCAAAGGCGGATGTATGCGCCCCTGCGCCCATGGATCCCAGTTGAAGATGTGCAGATCGGTTCCGCAAACGCTAGCCGACTGCACCCGCACCAGCACCTCGCCGGGACCGGGAGAGGGAACCGGAACCTCACGCAACTCGATGCCGGGCGCGGCGTGAGCTTTTACAACCGCCTGCATGGTCGTGGGCATACCGGAGAACCCTCCTCAAACCCAGCGAACTACACAATCTATCATCCGCTCCCAATCTCCTGTTCGGTGTAAAACTCGCCCGTCCGGGCGCCGTCGGCGCCATTGGAAGCCGAATCCGGAGGTTGGCAGAGACGGAAGGTCATCCTCGAACGCAACAGCGAAGACGGACGAACCAGCCGCGCCTTGCTAGGAACCTGCTCTTGGTCTGAAGCCTTCGTAAGTCAAGTAGATGCCAATAATGAGTGACGGAGCCATGCACATGTAGAAAAGTTGTGGATGCTGGAGCACCCTCAGGAGGTATTCCGCTCCAACATAAGGCAGCAGGTACAGGAAGAACAGGGCCTTGATCAGCGCTAACCAGCCGACGAGGGTAACAACTACCACAAGCGCGCCGCCCGACCAGATATTGTGCGCGAGAACCATCGCCAGCCCGACGGCCAGCGTGATTACCCCAAGAACCAGCATCTCCGATGGATTGTGAAGAAGTCCTGCGATCGAATCCATACCGGCTTGTCTGTAAATGATCATGGATGGCACAAGCAGAATGCAGTACAGGCCGATCAGCCTGCTCAGGAAGATCGTACGCGACGACATAATGTCCTCCATGCGAGCCAAAGCGTTGTATACCGGAAAAAAGTGAGCCGCAAATACGGCTATTCTGTCTCGACCGGCCCGCGAAGATATTTATACACCCCAGGAAGATTCCCTGTGCATTAAAGTGTTGTTAGCGTTGGCCGATAACGGGGATTTGTCCAGAACCCGATCAGCGCAACGAAACGCTCTCCTGTACACTGGTCTCGCCATGAGCTGCGTGTTCTGCAAAATCATTGAAGGAGCCGTTCCCTCCACCGCTGTTTACCAGGATGAGTTTGGCTACGCCTTCGCCGACATTCATCCCCAGGCGCCAGTACACGTCCTCATCGTTCCCCGCCAGCACATCGGCTCCATGTCCGATACCGATCAAAACGATCGCGCTCTGCTCGGTCACCTGCTGTGGGCGGCAGCAGAAATCGCCCGGACCAAGCACCTTGACGAAGGTTACCGCATCGTGGTGAATACCGGCATGAAAGGCGGCCAAACCGTGGACCATCTCCACCTTCACCTGCTCGGCGGCCGTTTCTTTACCTGGCCTCCCGGATAGAAGAACAGGGACTAGGGACTAAGGCATAGAGTAGCGGCGGGCAGGGCTTCGGTTTGATCAGAATTAAAAACCGCCCTGTGGCTTGCTTTGTTTGATAAGGATTCACTTTGGAGTTTGGTTCATGTGAACCGACGGACGCTCCCGTTGGAACTCTTGCAGCTCCTAGTCCCTAGTCCCTGCTTTTCTCACACCGGCTGCTGGTAGTACTCTTCTTCCTCTTCCATTCCGTAGCGGCGCAGCAGATTGGGCAGGCTCTGCGAAAAGGCCGATCGCGGCATCACCGTGTCGCATCCCGCCTCAATGGCTTTCATCTTCAGGTCACCCTGCAGGTGATTGAGAAAGCCGATGATCGAAGTGGCCTTCTTCAGCTTGGCCTTGAACTTGGGAATCAGCGTCATAGGCTTGGCATTAAGGTTGTTCAGGTCGAAGACCAGCAGCGTGGGACGCTCGGCGTCCGGCACGTCGGCCAGTTTTGCCACGGAATCCTTGTCCCCCTTGACGAACTCCACCTTCACGCCCAGCTTGCGCCCCGTCTCCTGAATCTTGGCCTGGAAAAATAAATCCTCTATGAAGCAGAAGATGCGCGTGGGAGCGTCTTCCCGGGCGGGAACCGCCGGTTGCGGCTCGTAGACGTCCTGGTAATTGCTGATACCGTGGCCATTGCTCATGATTTGAATCGTGGAAGGTGGACCGTCGGCTATGTTGCCGTTGACCGCGCGATAGCTGTGATCCATGGGGCCCACAAACTCCCGTGGCCCCTTCTGCTTGCCCTTGCGCTTGCCCTGTGCGGGCGAAGACAGGCTATTGCCTGGCTGCGCGGCTGAGGCCGACCCCTTCTGGAAAAACTTCTTCTTCTTTCGTCCCTGGCCCTGGTGCGCCGGATGACCCTGGTGGGTTTGCCCTGGCGCAGCCGCCTTGGGCTGCTGCGGAGCTTGTATCGCAGGTTGCGCCTGTGGTTGCATCTGGGCCTGCTGAGCCAGAAGCGCGTTCTGCTGGCTGCTCTTGTTCTTGCGGCGGCGGCGGCGGCGCCGATGCCCTTGCGGCTGTCCCTGGACATTAGCCGGGGCTGGCTCCAGTTCAGGCTGGAGCTGCGTCAATTCTGTCGTCATGCGTGTACTTCCTCGCACATTGCTATCGGGTGCATTGCGCTATTAGATTCAAACGCTTTCTCGCCCCATGCTGAGATGGGCGCCGAGCTTCCCGTTTACCTGCCGCCTGTCCAGCTTTGGACAGGGAATACTTGCGGCCGGTGGTCCAGTCATTTGAGTACGTCAGCCAAACTGTCCCGGAGCACAACTCCGCATGCAATCTGCCAACATTCCCAAAAACGAAGTGCTGCCTTGCCGCCTTCTATACAGGAACCCCACAGGAGCTCCCCCGCTGGTCTGAATCTCAGGATCTATGCGGTGCGACAGGCGCTTTCCTCAGGTGACGCCCTTCCTATGGGAGCTTGCGCCGCATGCAGCCTGATAAGAGATGAACGATGCGGCGGAAACCACCTTGCTCGGCGGCGAGCTTGCTCTACCCGTTTGGGGTGGCTCGCGTCAGCCGCCTGATAGGCAAGTTTGATACTACAGCGAAGCGCCCCGGCTGGCAAGTGAACTTTGGTTTAAACGCAGGGCAATCGCATTTGAAAACTGCTTGAACCAGCGTTGACACTTACTCGGGGCGAACAGGCAAGCGACTCTTGCAGGAGGGCCGAGCCATGCCCAAATCTGCGTCCCGCGAAGAAAC
>JBEKNO010000071.1:0-13353 GCA_049522735.1 Occallatibacter sp. | reverse complement strand
CAAGAGGCGCAAAATAAGCAGCGCAATGAGAACCGCCTACGCCACCAAGCAAGAAAACTAGGCTTCGAACTAACACTGATTCCAATGGGGTTGTGAGGATGTTCCTTAGGAGACCTGGGAAAACATAAACCTCAAGAGGGGATTAACGGACACGGCAATGACCCACTCCAGAGTCGGGTCTCTCTGGGTTTCCGTAAAAGGCTGAAGAAAATAATACTATAGCTCTCCCTACCTCTGCCGGCGGGAAGTACACTGTGCAGACAGGAGGCGACACCCATGCAGGCAAAGATTCAGGGCACCACCATGCCCGTGCTCGATGTGCAGCTTGACCCCAACGAGAGCGTGTTTTCAGAGAGCGGGGAGCTCTCGTGGATGACCAGCTCGATCCAGATGACGACGCATACGCAGATGGGCGGAGGCGGCGGCATCTTTGGCGCTTTGAAGCGGGTGGCCGCGGGCGGCAGCCTGTTTATGACCGAGTACCGGGCCGTGCAGTCTCCCGGCGAGGTCAGCTTTGCCACCAAGGTGCCGGGCCACATTGTGCCGGTGGAGCTCAGCCCAGGGGCCGAGTACATGGTCTACCGGCACGGGTTTCTCTGCGCCACGCCGCAGGTGACCATTACCGTGGGCTTCCAGAAGTCGCTGGGGGCGGGAATCTTTGGCGGCGATGGCTTTATTCTGCAAAAGCTGGGCGGCCAGGGAACGGCGTGGCTGGAGCTTTCCGGCGAGTTAGTGATGAAGAACCTGGCGCCGGGGGAGACGCTGCGCGTGCATCCGGGGCATGTGGGCGCGTTTCAGGCTTCAGTGGGCTTCCAGATCACCATGGTTCCGGGAATCAAGAATGTGATCTTTGGCGGGGATGGGCTGTTTCTGGCCGTGCTGACAGGGCCGGGAACGGTGTGGCTGCAGACCTTGCCGCTTTCGCGGCTGGTACATGCCATGAGCGAGTATCTGCCTCGAACCGGGGGGCGGGAAACGACTTCCGCTGCCGGCGGCGCGCTGGTGGGCGGGATTGTGGGATCGCTGCTGGGCGGGGACAAGTAGGTAGAGGGCTTGGCAACTGATGGCGGCCACGCCGGGGTTGCCCGCCACGGCGGACAGGCCCGCCGGCGTGGCCTGTGATGATTCCAGATTAGATGCGCGCTACTTCGGTTGCGGTTGCGACGGATTTGGCGTAGCTGCCGGAGCCGCAGGAGTTGCCGATGCGGGCGTTGTTGGCGGTGTTGCAGGCGCTGCCGCAGCCGGTGTTGCCGTCGCAGCCGGAGCCGCGGAGGTTCCCGATGCTGCGGGCGTTGCAGACGCACCGGTATTTGCCGTGGCCGCGGACGTTCCCGGCGTTGCGGGCTTGGTTTCCGTGGAAGCCGGATGCGGTTTTGGCGGTGCGTTCTCGTCGATCACTTCCAACAAATCGACGTCGAAGATCAGATCGGCCTTGGGAGGAACACCCGGATGGGCGGCATTCGGCCCCCGGCGCCCCGGCACTCCATAGGCCATTTGGTAAGGGATGATAATGCGGCGTTTTCCCCCCTCCCTCATACCTTGAATGCCCACATCCAGGCCGGGTATCACGCGGCCCTCGCCCTCAGTGAACCTGAAAGGCTGCGGATCGCCCAGTTTGAGCTTGCCGTCGGCATCCTTCACCACCTTGCCGTCCTTGTCCAGGACGGGACGGCGATGGTCGTAGGTGGAATCGAATTGGCCCCATCGGCCGCGGTGTAGGCAGTGTAGTGGAGCTTGTATGTATTGCCTGGCCTGGCCTGGCCTGGGCGCCGGCGCCAATTTTGATGTCCTGGCAGTACAAGGAAAAGGCGGGCACCAGGATGGCGTCAGTGGGAGGAATTCCAGGAGGCAGCTTGATAACGCAGGAGTTGGACTTGCCGCAGTGGATGTTAGCCGGTTTGACGGGAGCCTCCGGATAGAGTTTGTCGTAGTCTATCGGGGGGCGGCGCCGGCTTGGTTTCAGCAACTGCGCCAGCCGCCGGCTTGGCGGCTGTGCCCCAGGGTGCTGCCTGGGTGGTTGGGGCTTGGGCGCTTGCGGCGGCAGTGCTTGCCGCCATCAACAGAATCAAAAATGAATATCTCATTGTGCGATTAAACTCCAGCGTGATTCTCTACCAACGTGTAGAACGCTCTGCTTTCAGGCCATGCAACGATCGCCGTCCATCTCAGCGGAGTGAAGGGCGATTGCGTATTGCCTCATACGGGTTGCAATGGTATGGATCATTTCGTTAACTATCGTTTAATTGTGTTACGAGACTCCTGTCAACATAACGACGCTCCCGAGTGTAGCAGAATGAGGATACTGGTCTCGCGGCGCCATTTGCGGCGATTGCAGGAATCGTAGCGAACCCAATCCTCAGCGATTCGCGATCTTGAGCGTAAACTGCGCGAGCAGGGCGCGGCGCTTCATCTCGACGAGGAGTTTCGTTCTGCGACCACTTATTCATGCATCGCGCAGGGGAAGCCCGCAGCCGCCTTGCTATCATTATCTGTTCTTTTGCCGGAGGTGTTCGAATGCTTACTTTTGCCAAAGCTTTGACACTCGGGTTGGTCTCGCTGGCTTTGCCGGTCCTTGCTGCTCCGCCCGCGGCAAACTCGTATTCCATGTGCGCAACAGCTCTGAGTTCATGATCCCATTCGCGCTGACCATTCGCGACGCGGCCAACGCTGCGTTTTCGGCGGACCATCTCTGGCTGGTTCGCGCCCGCATCGCGGAAGCGAAGAAGGCTGGATTCAGCGGCCCCGCCGTCACTGAAGCTGAGGCCGCGCTGAGCGAGCTGCAAGCCGGCTCAGAACCCTACGCCATGCCTCAGGAGTATGCCGATGAAGGGCATCCGCATAAGCGCACCACCATAGCCGGCCAGACCCTGGCGAGTGGAGAGCCCACCTGGCCGCGTGCATCGAATCCATTGACCGGGCACGATCGGCAACGGGAAGGTAAGCGGACTCGGGGAGACGGCGATCAAATTCAGCTGATGGGATGCGGCACACTGCTAATGTGCCGTATCACTTTTTTGGAAACCGTTCCTTCACCAGCCGCAACGCTTCCTCCGCCGCTCCGATCGTCCCCTCCAGTTGCGCATCCTCGACCGCCCTGAGCATCTCTTTGAACCCCGCTCCCGGCGCGTACCCCGCCGCAATCAGCTCCCGCCCGGTAATCAGCGGCCGCGGCCGCACCGCCTCCTCCGGCATGGCCAGGTACCGTTCCCGCACGTACTCCCAGTGCTCCAGATTTCCGCTCCCCGCCAGGCAATCCATCCGGTGCAGCTCCAGATGCTCCTCAAACCCCGGGAGACGAAAGAACCGCTTCAGCGTCGAAGTCTTCATCCGCTGAGCATCCATGAAGCGCATATGGTTCTCGATGAGCGCCAGAATCTGCGCAGTTTCGTCATTGGAAAAGCGGAACCGCCCGCAGATATCCGCCGCCATGGCCACGCCCGTCTCCACGTGCCCGTCAAATCGAATCCTGTCCGGAGCCCGCCGGAAGGTTGGCGGCTTGCCCACATCGTGCAGCAGAGCCCCCCACGCCAGCGTCAGCGCGCAGCCCGCCTCCAGTTGCTCCAGAAGCATTAGAGTGTGCACCCACACGTCGCCTTCGGGATGGAACTGCGGCGGCTGCTCCACGCCCTTCATCCGCGCCACTTCCGGCAGCACCTCGGTGAGCAGCCCGGTCTCATCCAGCAGCTCGAAGGCCCTCCGCGCCCGTCCCTCGGTCAGCATCCTGGTCAACTCATCCCGCACCCGCTCCCGGCTCACCGCGTGAATGCGCGCCGCCAGCGCCCGCGTAGCGGCGGCCGTCCCCGCCTTCAGCTCAAAGCCGAAGCGCGCCGCGAAGCGCACCCCCCTGAGCATGCGCAGGTGGTCCTCCTCAAACCGTTGCTCCGCCCTTCCGATCGCCCGCACCACGCCCGCATCCAGATCCGCCAACCCGCCCACATAATCGATCACCGCCGAGCGAAGTCTCTCTTGATTTGCTCTCGACTTGTCATCCTGAGCGGAGGCCGCCCCAGCGACCGGAGTCGAAGAACCTGCGTCTTGGAATAGCAGCGGATCCAGCAGCAGTCCATTGATGGTGAAATCCCTCCGCCGCACATCCTCCTCGGCGCTCCTCGTATACCGCACCCCATCCGGATGCCGCCCATCCGAATAAACCCCATCCGAGCGGAAGGTCGCCACCTCCGTTACCACATACTCCGGCTCTTCCCGCTCCGCTCCTGCCGCGCAAGCGGCGTCTGCCCCACCGCAGGTGGCCACCAGCACCACGCCAAAGTGCGCCCCCACGGAAAAAGTTCGCTTGAAGAGTCCCAGCACCACCTCCGGCGTCGCAGAGGTGGCCACGTCATAGTCCTTCGGCTCGCGTCTCAGCAGCAGATCCCGTACGCACCCACCAGCCAGGTAGGCCTCATACCCCGCCGCGCGCAGCTCCGCTACCACCCGCAAAGCCGCATCGAACTTTTCCGAAGTAGGCAACATAGCTGCTTCCATTCTCGCCCCATCCGCTCCCGCCCGTCCTGAATTCCCCTCTGGGCGCGCCAGCGGCGTCTGCTCCACCACAGGTGGACCGCTAAACTAAAGCCATGCCCGGCTCCGGCCTCATCCTGGCCATCGAATCCTCCTGCGACGAGACAGCCGCCGCCGTGGTCGAGCGCGGAGCCCGCACGCTCAGCTCTGTGGTCGCCTCGCAGATCGCCACCCACGCCCGTTACGGCGGAGTCGTTCCCGAGCTGGCCAGCCGCGAGCATCTCCGCGCTATCGTCCCTGTGGTCCGCGCCGCTCTCGCCCAGGCCGGCGTCACCCTGGCCGATCTTGACGCCATTGCCGTGACCAACGGTCCCGGCCTGGCCGGAGCGCTGCTGGTCGGCATCACCTACGCCAAAGCCCTGGCCTTCGCCAACGGCCTGCCCCTCATCGCCGTTAACCATCTCGAAGGCCACATCCACGCCGTTTTGTTGAATGAACGCGAGCAGGATCCAGCCTTGAAGGGTACGGGCTTCAGCCCGTACATTCAGCCACCCAATGCAGCCGGGGCTTTAGCCCCTGAGGGAAATCCCCACCCATCCGGTGAGCCGGCACTCGCCCTGGTCGTCTCCGGCGGACACACTCACCTCTATCTGGCCCGCCCCACCCCCTCCGCCTGGACCTACACCCTCATCGGCCGCACCGTCGACGACGCCGCCGGCGAAGCCTTTGACAAAGTCGCCAAGCTCCTCGGCCTGGGCTATCCCGGAGGCCCCTGGATCGACGCCCTCGCCCCCCACGGCAATCCCCATGCCGTGCCGTTCGCGTTCGCGCAAATCAAACCAAAAGCCCACCTCGGCGGCAAGCCGCCCCGCACCAAGGCCGCCAAGACCGCCCCCATCGCCCGTCTCGACCCCCGTTTCCTCTTTTCGTTTTCGGGGATCAAGACCGCCGTCCTGCGCTACGTGGAGCTCCACAACCTCCGCCCAGAAGCCGAATCCCGCCGCGACGCGCTCTTTACCGGCCCCGGCGCTCCCGCCCATCCCACCGTCGAAGACGCGCTGGCCCAATGCGATCCCCAGACCCTGGACCTGATCGCCAGCTTCCAGCACGCCGTTATCGGCGACCTGATGAAGAAGACCTTCGCCGCCCAAGAATCCCTCGGCGCCCGCCGCATTTTTGTTACTGGAGGCGTGGCCGCCAACCGCGAACTCCGCGCCCGCTTCCAGGCCGAAGCCGCACGCCGGTCGGTAACCGTAGCGTTCCCCACCCTGGCCCTATCCACTGACAACGCCGCCATGATCGCCGCCGCCGCCTGGCCCCGCTTTCTAAGCGGCGATTTCGCCCCGCCAGACCTCTCTGCCGATCCGTCGCTGGCGCTGGGGCGGTGAATGCATCGCGGTTGAAAGCTAGCGGCTGAAAGCTAACCCGCTGTTCTCCGTCTTGCTACAATCGAGAGGTCCGAAAGCAGCCGATTTCACATGCTGCGGAAAAAGTCACTCTGGAGAAGAAAAACGTCCCGCAGCGGCTAAAGCCGCGATCATTTTGCAGATACGTACGGCACGACTGGAGTCGTGCCCTGACACAAAGCTGGTTTTTGAAACACGTTCGAGCAAGCAGTTCGATCAATGAGCCTCCGCCTCTTCAACACCCTGTCAGGACAAGTCGACGAGCTCTTGCCCATGGACGGCAAGGTTCTGCGCATGTATGCCTGCGGACCCACGGTCTACGACTACGGCCACATCGGCAACTTCCGTACTTTCTTGCAGATAGACGTTCTGCGCCGCTTCCTCCTGCTCACCGGAACCCGAGTCCGCCACGTCATGAACATCACCGACGTGGACGACAAGATCATCCGCAACGCCGCCGCCGCCGGCATCCCCATCGCCGCCTACACAGCCCCCTACGAGCAGGCTTTTTTTGAAGATCTCGAAGCCCTCAAAATCCAGCGCCCGGAGCAATTTGCCCGCGCCACCGAGCACATTCCCCAAATGGTTCGCCTGATCCAGCGCCTGGCCGCCGCCGGCGCCGCCTACCAGGCCGAGGACGGCTCCTGGTACTTCCGCCTGGCCTCCTTCCCCGAGTACGGCAAGCTGAGCAAAAAGGATTTGAGCGGCATGGAAGACGGCGCCCGCGTCGATCTTGACGAATACGAAAAGGATTCCGCGCGCGACTTCGCCCTGTGGAAGGCCGCCAAACCCGGCGAAACCTCCTGGGATACCGCCATCGGCCGCGGCCGGCCCGGCTGGCACATCGAGTGCTCGGCCATGTCCATGGAGTATTTGGGCGAGAGCTTCGACCTGCACGCGGGCGGCGAAGACCTGATGTTCCCGCACCACGAAAATGAGATTGCGCAGAGCGAGAGCGCCACCCATAAGCCCTTTGTCCGCCACTGGATACACGTCCGCTTCCTGCTGGTGGACGGGCGCAAAATGTCCAAGAGCGAGGGCAACTTCTTTACCCTCCGCGACCTGCTTTTGAAGGGTTACAAGGCCTCGGCCATCCGCCTGGCGCTGATCTCGGTGCCCTACCGCCATCAGCACAACTTCACCTTCGACGGCCTCATGGAGGCCACCAACGCCGTCGAGCGGCTGCGGACCTTTCACCAGCGGCTGACCCAGGAAAGCTACGCGCCGGGCGAAAATCCCCAACTCCAGGATGCGGCTGCCAGGGTGCAGGCCGAGTATCTGGCCGCGCTGTCCAACGACCTGAACACCGCCGAAGCCCGCGCGCCCATCTTCGACCTGATCCGCGCCGCCAATACGGCCATCGACCAGGGGCAGCTTTTTTTGGCCGACCGGGACGCGATTCTGGCCGTGCTGGCCAGCTTTGACGCGGTCTTTGACGTGCTCAAGGATCGCGACGCCGAGCCCACCCGCCGCGCCCTGAAATGGGCCGCGCAGACCGGCCGCCTGGCCGATGCGGCTCCCGAACTGCTCGCCCGCCAATCTTTGACGGACGAAGCCATCGACGCCTTGATCGCCGAACGCACGCTGGCCAAAAAGCAGCGCAACTTTGCCCGCGCCGACCAGATTCGTAATGAGCTGGCCGAAAAAGGCATACTCATCGAAGACGCGAAAGACGGCGTGCGCTGGAAGCGGAAGTAGGACAGACTGAGGTAGACTCGTCGTAGTGGAATTGTGGCTTTCCACGGAGGTGTTTACCATGGAATTCGAGATCGTCTTCGATCGCGAGGAAGATGGCCGCTGGATAGCGGAGATTGAAAGTCTGCCCGGTGTGCTCGCATACGGAGCCACCCGCACAGAAGCGCGATCAAAAGCTGAAGCGTTGGCGCTGCGAGTGATTGCCGACCGGATTGAGACCGATCAATCGATTCCGGATCAGGTACGATTTGCCGTTGCGTAAAGCCTTCCTATGAGTCAATGGCCATCCTCGCGCGCATCCAAAGTATTGCGAGCCTTGCAGCGAATTGGATGGCACGAGAAACCCCGCATAAGCAAGAGTGGTTCGCATAAGCAACTTGAAAATCCAGACTACCCCTATGAATACACGTGGGCCTTCCATGATGGGGAGGAGATTGGCCCCAAAATGCTGGCTCGAATTGCAAAACGAACAGGCTTAAAGCCCGAGGACATTTAATCCCATGGAAGCCAACGAAGCTCAGGAGTTGCAGGAAAACGCCGAGCACGCCGAACACGACAATGCGATGCGCCCGGTCGCCTTAACCATGACCGTACTGGCCGTTCTGGTGGCCGTCATCACTGTGCTGGGCCATCGCACCCACACCGAGGCCATCCTCGACCAGAACAAGGCCACCGATACTTGGGGTGAATACCAGGCCAAAAACACCCGTTCCTACAACACGGCACTGGCAGACGAACTGATGCGCGTGCTGCCCATTGCCGACAAGGAAACCCTGCAGAAGATCGCAAAGGAACATGCCGATCACCAGGCCAAATGGAACGGCAAGGGGGACAAGGAAGGTGATCTGCAGGAGTTGAAGAAGGAGGCCGAAGGACTCCAGGATGAGGTGAAGCAGGCTGAGGCCAAGGCCGTCCGCTTCGACCTGGGCGAAGCGCTGCTGGAGATTGGCCTGGTCATCACCTCGGTCACCCTGCTCACCCGCAAACGAGCCTATTGGTATGTGGGCATCGTCTTCTCGGTCATCGGAATTGTGTCGGCGGTTTTGGGTTTGTTGCTCAAGTAGTAACGAGAATTCGATCAGGCCTACTCCGCCGGCATCTGCTCCAGCGCTTCGACAAGTTGCGGCCGGGGTTTGACCTGTGCCGTAGTGATCAGGAAAACGGCCACCACGATGCCCGCCATGCCGGCAAACTCGGCCGCCTCCGGCCGTTCGTGAAGCAGGAAGATGCCCAGCAGCACCGCGATTACCGGGTTCACGTAGGCATAGGAAGCCACCTTGGCCACCGGCACGTGCTCCAGCAGATATACGAAGGCGGTGTAGCCCAGCAGCGACCCGCCGGTGATAAGGTAGGCTAGCGAACCGATGGAGGCCGCGTTCACGTGAAACTGTGGCCATTGGCCCAGCGCCGTACCCAGCGCGGTGTTGAAGGCGCCCGCGATCAGCATCTGCCAGGCCGCGGCCACAAAGCAGTTCACCGGCAGCCGCGCCCGCCGCGACAGCAGGCTGCCCACAGTCCAGGCCAGGGCCGCGATCAGCAGCAACCCCAGGGCCAGCAGGCGCGCGCTGTCCCCGGCCAGGCCCTGGCGCAGAGAAGGCCACACCAGCGCGGCCAGGCCCGCAAAGCCCAGCGCCATGCCCAGCCAGCCGCGCGCCGGCAGCGGTTCGCCGCCGGGCAGAAGCACCTCGGCCAGCGCCGCAAAGAGGGGAATCACCGCCATCACCAGCGAGGCCAGGCCGCTGGGGATGGTCTTCTCCGCATACACCAGGCCCACATTGTTCACGCACAACAGGAACAGCCCAATCACGCTGAGCGTCAGCATGGTCTTTGGAGGCCAGAGCAGGCGCAGGCCGCGCCAGCGGCACCAGCCCAGCAGAATCGCACCCGCAATCAGAAACCGCGGTCCGGCCATCAGCAGCGCCGGCATCTGGGCCGCGCCAATGCGAATGGCCATATAGGTCGAGCCCCAGAAAAAGTAGACGCTGGCGAAGGCCAGCACAATCGAGGCGGGGGTAGCCGCCTTCTGGTGCGGATGGCCTGGCTGGGGCGTGGGAGCGGGCATGGATTATTCCATCGTATCTCCTTCCGGGTACATGCGTGGAAATCTGCCGGCGGTGCGTGCTATCCTCAACCCAACGGGGTTCCCATGCAAGCGCGCGCTGCCAAAGATATGCTGCTGGCTCTGGCCACCAGGCGCTGGTCGCGATCGCGCGCCCGCTGCATCTGCCCGCGACGCCACCTGCGCGTGCTGCCCATCCGCATTCGACCTAGCCTCTTCGGCGGCGATTAGTTGAGGTCCGCCATCCGCCGCGGCGGACTCGCCTGCCTTTTCTCGCCCCACCGCGTGAGCAAAAATGAATGATCCCACATAGTTGAGTTGTCCCACGGGTGCAGTGAACAAGTCTGGCGAAGGAAATGCAGATCCTTCGGCAGGAGCAAGAGCAACCGCAGGTTCCCTTCGGCAAGCTCAGGGCAGGCTTTCGACTCCCTCCGGTCTCTCAGATTACGGAACGTCAAGTAGGAGACAAGAAGATGACCAAGCAAGAACTATACGAGCAATACGGGCCTAAACTCCGTTGTTCCCTGCCGGGACCCAGGGCCCAGGCAGCCATCGAGGCTGACAGCAGGCTCATCTCGCCCAGTTATACCCGCTCGTATCCGCTGGTGGCCAAGCGCGGCCGCGGCATCCGCGTGGAAGACGTGGACGGCAACGAATTTCTCGACTTCGCCGCGGGCATTGCCGTGGTCTCCACCGGCCATTGCCACCCCGAGGTAGTCGTGGCCATCCAGAAGCAGGCCGCCGAGCTGATCCACATCTCCGGAACCGACTTCTACAACGAGGCTCTCACCGATCTGGCCAGCCGGCTCTCCGCCGTGGCGCCCATGCCCGGGCCACATAAATTTTTCTACGGCAACTCCGGCGCCGAGGCCATCGAGTGCGCGCTCAAGCTGGCCCGCTACCACACCGGACGCCAGCAGGTGATCTCCTTCTTTGGCGCCTTCCATGGCCGCACCATGGGCGCGCTTACGCTTACCGGCTCCAAACCCCAGCAGAAACGCCGCTTTTCGCCGCTGGTTCCGGGCGTGACCCACGCGCGTTTTCCCTATACCTATCGCGGCTGCTCGGGCGGAGCGCAGGAGGAAGAAGCCTTCAGCATGGGCTGCGCGCGCTACATCGAAGAAAAACTCTTCACAACCATCCTGCCGCCCGAGGAGGTCGCCGCCGTCTTCATCGAACCCATCCAGGGCGAGGGTGGCTACATTGTTGCGCCCGATAACTTTCTGCGCGAGCTGCGCGCCATTTGCACGCGCCACGGCATCCTGCTGGTGGTGGACGAAGTGCAGTGCGGCATGGGCCGCACCGGAAAGTGGTGGGCCATCGAGCACTCCGGCGTGGAGCCGGATATGGTCTGCATCGCCAAGGGCATCGCCAGCGGCATGCCGCTGGGCATCTGCATGACCCGCGCCGAGATCATGGACTGGGCACCCGGCTCCCACGCTTCCACCTTTGGCGGCAATCCGGTCTCTATCGCCGCCGCGCTGGCCACCATGGACATTATCGAGCGCGAGGCCATGGCCAACACCGCTAAAGTGGGCGAGCGCATGCTGGAGCGCGTGCGCGGCTGGAAGCAAAGCCACCCGCTGGTGGGCGATGTGCGCGGACGCGGCCTGATGATCGGCATCGAGCTGGTTGGTGACAAGGCCACACGCGAGCCGGCCGCCGCGCTGCGCAACCGCGTGGTAACCCTGGCCTTCGAGCGCGGCCTGATGGTGCTGGGCTGCGGCGAGACTTCGCTGCGGCTCTCGCCTCCGCTCATCGTCAACGAGCACGAATCCGCCATTGCCCTGGATATTCTCGAAGAGGCATTGACGCTGGTGGAGAAGGAACACGAGTGCGCCGCCGCGCTGGAGGTTGCGACGGCCTGAACGGCGCGCGATTTGCGCCTTTCGCTCAACGGGCAGACAATGGTTTGCCATGGGATGGATGGAGCAGATACGAATCGGCTGGCAGGAGCGTGCTCTGGCCGGACTGGGGTGGGTGGCGAAGCGGCGCGGCCGGCCGGAGAACCTGCCTGCCCACCTGGCCACCGGAATCGAGGGCGAAAACGCGGCCTTCTTTTACCTTCGCCGCAAGGGCTACATCGTGGTGGCGCGGCGCTGGTCGGCGGGCAACCTGCCCGGCGATATCGACCTGATTGTCTGGCAGGGGCCGATGCTGTGTTTTGTCGAGGTGAAGACCCGCACCGCCCATGATGTGGCCCCCGCCGAGGCGCGCGTCGACTCCCACAAGCGTGCGATTCTGCGCCGGCTGGCCCGGCAATACGTGCTCCAGTTGCCCCGGCAGACTGCCCCGCCGGTGCGCTTCGATGTGCTCAGCGTGTACCTTGTGCCGGGAGAAAAGAAGGAATTCCAGCACTTCGAAGGCAGTTTCGGCTGGAGCGAGCGGCAGGATAGGGACCAGTGGGATTAGGGAAATAACATGACCAACTTGGTCATGTTAGGGAAAAGTGACTATGCGGACCGCAAAGATCAGCGAATTGAAGGCCAAACTGAGCGCCTATATCGAATTCGTCAAGAATGGCGAGGATGTGCTGATTCTCGACCGGAATAAGCCGATTGCCTGGCTGGTCGGTCCTGGTCCGGTCAAGGAGGAAGACGCGCGCAGACGCCGTCTCATCATCAAAGGCGTGATAACACCGGCTCGCGATCCGGAGAATAGGGCGGGGTTCATTCCTGTCCCAGCAGGAGACCACCCCATTTCGCAGGAAGTGATGGATCAAATTTGGGCGGAAGAGCGCGACGGGCGCTAATCCAGTTCGAATTTACCCCTGCGCGTCCTGGAACTCCTCGTGCCAGGCCATCTGAATGGCTTCGAGGCGCGACTCGTTGGACTTGGCTGGGTCGTCGGCGAAGCCTTCGAGCTCCGTTACATAGCGGTGCAGGTCAGTGAAGCGCACCGTCAAGGGGTCCAGCTCCGGAAATTTCTCCTGCAACAGGATGCCGATCTCTTCGGCGTCGGTCCACAGAATCTCGCGTGGCATGGTGTGCGTCTCCATAGGAACGGGACAGGTTGAGATTGGTGGTTTCCCACCCTTTCGCCAGAAGAAAGCGAAAGGATGGGACACGGGGCATTTAGGTCGCTCCTTACTTGTTTTCCGCCAAGGCCAACGGCTTGCCTTCGGAGACGTAGTTGCGGTTCCACTTGGGAATCTCCACCACGTACTCGCCGGGACGGGTGATGACAGCCTGGCAGCCCAGGCGCGAATTCAACTGCTGGTCGGCGGCCATATCCAGCCGGTCGAGTTCGTCGTCGCCGGCCGCGCTGATTCCCTCCTGGTCCTTTATCCACAGGTGGCAGGTGGTGCAGGCGCAAACGCCTCCGCAGGCGTGATCGAGAAAGACGCCGAAGTTCTCCGCCACGTCGAGAAACGACATGGGCTTGCCGTGATGTTCATACGGCATGGTTCCGAACTCGAACTCCACCGTCCTGCCCTCGGGGAGAAAGGTGACGCGCACCAGCTTGTCGGCGGGAATGTTTTTCTGATTTACTTCGCTCATCGAATTCGTCTCTTTCGGGTCGCGTGTTGCCAGTGAAGAAACAGCTTAGGCTGAACGCGCCAAAAACATACCTCAGGGGCTAAAGCCCGTCATCATTTTGCGGCCGTTTACGGCACGACTAAACAGGCTGCGGAAAAACTCCTGATTTGCACCTGATTTCGTTCTGGCGGCGGATTTTTCGCCGTTTTCGGCCCGTTTTTGCCGCGGTTTCCTCGTTTCGTTTTGCCCCTGG
>JBEKNO010000070.1:0-13393 GCA_049522735.1 Occallatibacter sp. | reverse complement strand
TCGCAACCGGCTATTCCTCGGTCAGGTTGCTCTCCAGCAGAGCCTGCCTCCGCTTCACCGGATGGAGCAAGTGTAAAGGATGTCCGGAGACAAAATGTAAGGAATGTCCCGGCACTTGACAGTATGCGGGCCGGGGCCGGTATCGCGCAGGTTTCAAGCTTGTGTTGCGCGGCCTTGCGTTCTACATTGGTTGCTGAGAGGTGAATTGCCGGGCCCCGGAGGCGGCGATTCCACTGCGCCAATATGCCGGAAGTCCGCATGGGCACTCCTCTCCCAGGACGCTCTCCCGCCATGAAGAAAATCGCTGTTTTCGCGGCTGTATTTGCGCTCATCCTACTGCTGACGAAGATCGCCAACCAGCTCCCGCCCGAACCGCCTTCGGGAACGGCTTTCGCTCTCAAGGTCCAGCATGTGGTGCAGTGTTCTCCCGATGAGATCACGCTGGTGGACAACCACCAGACGGTGACTCATCTCGATAAGGATTCCAGTTGGCCGGATTGCTCTGTCTTTCAGAAAGAGGATGTTCTGGATTTCTATCTTTCCCGCGGCGAGAAGACCAGATTCCTGAGCTATGAGAAGAGCGCGTGGTGGCGCAAGGCAATGTAAGGCCTGCCGGTACCGCGAAGTGTTTCCTTGTTTTGGAAGGGCACACATATTTTTGCTACCCGTTTTGCCGGACCGCAATATCGCAGCGCCGCACCATCCGTCGTAACAGCCCAATCTCTTGGGTCGGGCATACGCTGAGGCCCAACCGGCTGGGTTCCGGTCTGGAATTCATCAATCCGGGATTTCGGACAGGAAGCGGAAAGCCGATGAATTTCCTGTAACTGCCGGAAAACCCTTGAACTGCCGGGTGAAACCGCGTTATATACAAGACTACCGGCAGATGTGCCGGAATCCGCCCCGGGGCTATCCCCTGTCAGGAGGCAATCATGCGCAGCGCCGCCGTCCGCTCCAACCTGCTGGTTCCCGAGGTGCGCGAGGTCATGGATATTCGCCAGGCCTCGGACTACCTGGGCATCTCTCCCGATACGCTCTACAAATACGCCTCGGAGGGCTTTGTGCCCGCCTTCAAGCTGGGCAACCGCTGGCGCTTCAAGCGCTCCCGCCTGGACGAGTGGATGGATCGCCAGTCCGATCTGCGGGCCGCCGAAGTCGACCCCCAGCAGAAGAAGCCTGTGCGGCTGGCACTCTGAAGGCTGAGCGCTCAATCCCACTTCCGCCGTCATTTATCCTTACCCAGTGGACCACTTACGCCGCATAGGCCAGTTGCGCCGCCGCATGACCCGCGCAGGACTCTCCGGTCTTGTGGTCACCCACCTTCCCGACGTTCGCTATCTCTCAGGATTTACCGGCTCCAGCGCCGCGCTTGCTTTGACCCGCCGGTCTGCACGCCTGTTTACTGACGGCCGCTATACGGAGCAGGCCGCGAATGAGGTTTCAGTCGCGCAGGTCCAGATCGTCTCAACTTCCCCAGCTGTTTCCGCCGTCGAGTGGCTCACGGCGCAGCCCGGCGTGGAGTTCGCCGGCTTTGACCCTGCTAAAACCACAGTGGCCGAATTGGGCCTATGGAGGGCCGCACTACCCGCCCGGTTGCGCCGCACATTTCTCTCCGCGCTGGCCGCGCCGCTGGTGGAACCATTGCGCCGGGTGAAGGACAAGGACGAGCTGGCGCTGATGACGGAGGCGGCGCTGCTGGGTTGCAGGCTTTTCGATGGCATGCTGAGCTTCATCCGGCCCGGATTGACCGAGATGGAGGTGGCCGCGGAGCTTGAGCATCGAGCCCGGCTGCTGGGCGTGGAGGGCATGTCGTTCGAGACCATTGTTGCCTCCGGCGTGCGCTCGGCTCGGCCCCATGGACGCGCCACCACCGCTCCGCTGCCCCGCAGGGGATTCCTGACCCTCGACTTCGGTGTTATCCTCAAGGGTTACTGCTCGGATATGACCCGCACCGTTTGCCTGGGCAAGCCGAGGGCGAAAGAACGCTCTACCTACGAGGCGGTGCTCGAAGCCCAGGAGGCCGCTGTGGCCGCTGTGGGCCCGGGCATAAGCTGCGGGGAGGTGGACGAGGCTGCCCGCAGCGTATTGCGCATGGCGGGATTGGCGGAGGCATTTTCCCACTCCACAGGCCATGGCGTGGGCCTGGAGATTCACGAGCCGCCACGCATTGGCGCCGGACAGACAACCAGGCTGCTGGCAGGCATGATTGTGACCATTGAGCCAGGAGTCTACCTGGCCAACCGGTTCGGCATTCGCATCGAGGATATGGTGGCTGTAACCGTAAGCGGCGGGCAGGTGCTGACCCCGGCGACGAAGGCCCTGATTGAACTTTGAGCCGTCCCGCCAGCGTGGGGGAACTTTAAGGAACGAATGATTACACTGAACCCAAAAAATGCCGACGAACTGAAACAACTGATCGAGTTCCTGAAGGAGAACCAGGTTGCCGAATTCGAGTTGAACCGGGGTGATTTGCGCGTCCGGCTCAAGTTCGATCAGCCCCAGGCCGCGTCGGCCGGACTTTCGGATCTGGCCAGCTTGCTGGCCGGCGCACGGGCAGCCTCGGCTCAGCCGGCAACCACTGTGGCCGCTTCTCCGTTGGCGGCTGAAGAGCATCCGGCTGAGCCGGATGCGGGCCTGCACGTAGTCAAGTCGCCCATCGTCGGCACCTACTACGGTTCGCCTTCGCCCGGCGCCGAGGCTTTCGTATCCGCCGGCGACCACGTGGACAAGGGCCAGGTGATCTGCATCATCGAAGCCATGAAGCTGATGAACGAAATCGAATCCGACGCCGCCGGCGAGATCGTCAAGTGCCATGTTTCCAACGGCCAGCCCATCGAATTCGGGCAGCCCCTCTTTACCGTCCGGGTGGGGTGAGAAAGATAAGCGTAGTTAGCGGAGATAGCGACGTTAGCGGAGTTGCCTTACCGAGTGGACGTGCTAACTACGCCAACTCCGCTAGCCACGCTAACTACGCTATAGCCGCTCAAAGGGTCTTGAATGTTTCGTAAGGTACTGATTGCCAATCGCGGCGAAATCGCGTTGCGTGTACTGAACGCCTGCCGGGAACTCGGCATTCGCACCGTCGCCGTCTACAGCGAGGCCGACCGCGACTCGCTGCATGTCCGCTTTGCCGACGAGGCCATCTGCATCGGCCCGCCGCGGCTGGCGGAGAGCTATCTCAACGTGCCGGCGGTCATCTCCGCAGCCGAGATCGCGGATGTGGACGCCATTCATCCCGGCTATGGCCTGATGAGCGAGAACGCCAACTTCGCTGAAGTCTGCCGCGCCTCGAACATCAAGTTCATCGGGCCTCCGCCGGAGGTAACGCGGCTGATGGGCGAGAAGGAAAAGGCCCGCCAGGTGATGAAAAAGGCCAGGGTGCCCATTCTGCCCGGCTCCGATGGCCTGATTGCCACCGCCGAGGAGGCGCAGCTCTGGGCCAAAAAGGTGGGCTTGCCGGTCATTCTGAAGGCCACGGCCGGCGGCGGCGGGCGCGGCATGAGAATCGTGCGCAGCGCCGAGGAGCTGCCCAGTCTCTTTCACGCCGCCTATGGCGAGGCGGCCAACGCCTTCGGCAACGGCGAGCTGTACATGGAGAAGTTCATTGAGAACCCGCGCCACATCGAGTTCCAGGTGCTGGCCGATGAGCACGGCAACGTGGCCTCGCTCTTTGAGCGCGAGTGCTCCATCCAGCGCCGCCATCAGAAACTCATCGAAGAGGCGCCCAGCCTGCAAGTCAGCCCCAAACTGCGCGAGGAACTGGGCCACACCATCTGCCATTGCCTTAAGGAGATCGGCTACCAGAACGCCGGCACGGTTGAATTGTTGATGGATGAGGACCGGCAGCTCTACTTTATCGAGATGAACACCCGCATCCAGGTGGAGCACCCCATCACCGAGGCCATCACCGGGGTGGACATCGTGAAGGCCCAGTTACGCATCGCCGCCGGGGAGCGGCTGGACGCCATTCTGCCCGCCAAGCTCGAAATTCGCGGCCATTCAATCGAGTGCCGCATCAACGCCGAGCACCCGGTGAAGTTTACCCCTTCGGCGGGCAAGATCACCGCCTTCAACGTGCCCGGCGGCCACGGCGTGCGCGTGGATACGGTGCAGTACGCCGAGAGCGTGGTCCCGCCCTACTACGATTCGCTGATCGCCAAGCTGATCGTCCACGGCAGCGACCGGGCAGAGGCGATTGCAAAGATGGAGCGCGCGCTGAGCCAGTTCGTCATCCAGGGCATCGATACCTCGATTCCCATGCATCAGGCTATCTTCCAGGATCCCGGCTTCCGCGCCGGTGAATTCGACACCAAGTTCATGGAGCGGTTTCTGGCTCCCAAACCCGGCGAAGCGGAATAGAATCAGCGGTTATAGCCAATCTCTCTCTGCAACGAAACACTCCGGCAGTGCGCTTTTTGTCGTGTAAATTTATCGCTTTTTATTCGCTTTTCATCCCGGTCTTGATTTATGCTGGCTTCGCAACACAGGAGGTTGCACGATGGATTTTCAAAAGGAACTAATTGCCGAGTACGACCGCGAGGCCGCCCGGACGCGCAAGATGCTTGAGGCCATCCCGGCCGACGTTGACTTCGCCTGGAAGCCCCACGCCAAGTCGATGAGCTTGGGCCGGTTGGCCGGGCACATCGCCGAGACCGCCGGGGAGTGGGCTCACAGCACCCTCGCCAAGGAGAAGGTCGAGATGCCGGAAGGCCATAAATATGAGCCTTACGTTCCCGCCAGCAGGAATTCGCTGCTGGAACGGTTCGACAAGGAGGTGGCCGAAGCCAAAGCCGCGCTGGCCAAACTAGAGCCGAAGAAGTGGGACGAGAACTGGAGGTTCGTGGCTGGCGGCCAGGCCTGGATCAACGAATCCAAGTATGAGGTCTGGCGCACCTGGGTGCTCAACCACCTGATTCACCATCGCGCCCAGTTGGGCGTCTACCTGCGCCTGCTCAACAAGCCGATCCCCGGAACCTATGGGCCCTCGGCGGACGAGACGTAGGGAAGCAGCAGAGAACAGGAATAAGGGAGTAGGGAATAGCTGAGCGGCGTAACTTGAGAAAACATGCGGACAGTTTTCAGGAATCATCGGCGCCCGATATGCCCGTTAAGTCCGCAATGCTTACGTCAGAGCGCAGAACCGTCTATTCCCTACTCCCTATTCCCTGATTGACCTTGCTCCCTGATCGTCTACCCTGATTCCATGCCCGTTTCTTTTCCGAAGATCTACCCCATCCTCGATGCTTCTATCATCCCGGCAACTGGCCGTGCGGAGTTCCTGCGCCGCTTGGGCGGCTCGCTGGCCGAGGCCGGGGTAACGCTGCTCGAATACCGCAACAAGAGCGGCGCGGAAGCTGAATTGCTGGCGGACGCGGAGATTCTGCGCGTTGCGCTGCCCTCCAAACAGGTGAAGCTGATTCTCGATGATCGCGCTGATCTTGTTGAACAGATTGACTTTGACGGCGTGCATGTAGATGCAGGCGACTTGAAGCCCGCAGAGGCGCGGCTGCTGCTAGGTCCGGATCGCATCGTGGGCACGTTTGGCGGCAGTACAGCACTGCTTGCTAGAATTCTGGCTGAGCCGGTGGACTATCTCTCCATTGGCCCGGTTTTTCCCACCCGCACCAAGCAGACCTCGACGCCGCCCATTGGCATCGAAGGCGTGCGGCGGCTGCGTAAGGAGGCTGGAGCCGGCCCGGTGCTGGTGGCAGTCGGCGGCATTACGCTGGCCACGGCGGCTGAGGCGCTGGCTGCCGGAGCCTCGGTGGTGGCCGCCGCCGGAGCGCTCTTTTGCCAGCCGGGCCCGGCGGCCGAGTTCCGCAAGTGGCTGGCGGAGCTGAGCTGAGCTCTGCCGTTTGGGTTCGTGGTCTCCCACCCTCGCGCCAATAAAAAGGCGCAAGAATGGGGCACGGAGCATTTGCCTGGCTCCAGGCAATATGTCCTGAATTCATACAAATTGTCTCGTTTTAGTACACTTTGAGAAATAGAAAGACATTCGCGCCAAAATCCGATAAAACTTCTTCAAGTAACCAACCAAGGAGCGACTCCCATCACCGAGCCTGTCGATTTACACGGCGCCCCATCCAACGCTCCCCACCTGGTGCAATCTCTCGGCCTCTTCTCCTCCACCTCACTGGTGGTCGGATCCATGATCGGCTCCGGCATTTTTATCGTCGCCGCGGACATTGCCCGCGGTGCCAACTCTCCGGCGCTGTTCATGGGCGCGTGGGTGGTGACGGCCATCCTGACCATGATCGGCGCGCTCAGCTACGGCGAGCTGGCGGCCATGATGCCCAAAGCCGGCGGGCAGTACGTCTACCTGCGCGAATCGCTAGGAACGCTGTGGGGCTTTCTCTACGGCTGGACGCTCTTTGCGGTCATTCAGACGGGAACCATCGCCGCCGTCTGCGTGGCCTTCAGCAAATTTCTCGGCGTCTTTTTTCCTTCCATCTCCACGGGCAACTGGCTGTGGCACATCGCCCACGTGCCCGCGCTCAGGGTGGGACCGATGGTGCTGGGCAATATGGAGATCGGCGTCAACACGGTCAACCTGACAGCCATTGTCGTCGTCATCCTTCTGGCCATCGTGAATTGCTTTGGAGTCAAGCTGGGCGCGCTGATCCAGAACATCTTCACCACAGCCAAGGCTCTGTCGCTTGCCGCGCTGGTTCTGCTGGCCTTTACCGTGGGACGCAATGCGGCGGCGTGGGCGGCGAACTTTGGCCCCGGCTGGAGCCAGTTCTGGAAGAATGCCGGCTGGAATTCGCTGCACCCGGTCGAAGTGGGCGTTGGCGGACCCACGGTGCTGGTGAACGTGCTGGTGATTCTGGCCGTGGTGCAGGTGGGTTCGCTATTCTCAGCCGACGCCTGGAACAATATCACCTTCACCGCCGGGGAAGTGAAGAATCCCAGGCGCAACATTCCGCTCTCGCTGGCGCTGGGCACGGGGTTTGTGCTCACGGTCTATTTTCTGGTCTCGCTGGGCTACCTGCTGGTTTTGCCCATGCAGGGCGACCCCCACGGCGCCACGGCGCTGGCGCGCGGCATCCAGCATGCCACCGAGGATCGCGTGGCTACGGCGGCGCTGGAGCAGATCTTTCACTCCGCCGGCGCTTACCTGATGGCTGCGGCCATCCTGGTGGCAACCTTCGGCTGCGCCAATGGAATGACGCTGGCCGGAGCGCGCGTCTACTACGCCATGAGCCGGGACGGCTTGTTCTTCAAGTCCGTCGGCAAGCTGCATCCGCGATCCAAAACTCCAGTCGCGGGCTTGTTGGTGCAGGCCGCTTGGACCGTCGTACTCTGCGTTTCAGGCTCGTATAGCCAGTTGCTGGACTACATCATCTTCGCGGTGCTGGTCTTTTACATCCTCACCATCGTCGGCCTGTTCGTGCTGCGCGTCAAACAACCCAACGTCGAGCGGCCCTACAAGGCGCTGGGCTACCCGGTGCTGCCGGGGCTCTATATCCTCATGGCGGCCTGGATCTGTATCGTATTATTGCGATACAAGCCCCAGTACACGTGGCCTGGCCTGGTTTTGGTGCTGCTGGGCATCCCTGTTTATCTCTTCTGGTCCAAGCGAACTCCACCCAGAGCGCAAGTAAAGGAGTAATGCCTTCGCATGGCGAATCTCTTCAAGAGGAAGCCTCTCAGCCTGATCGTCTCCGAAGCCAAGGAAGAGGGGGAAGATCGTCTGGAACGCGCTCTGGGGCCGGTTTCCTTAACCGCGCTGGGCGTAGGCGCGGTGATCGGCGCGGGCATCTTTGTGATGGCGGGATTGGGCGCGCACAGAGCCGGTCCAAGCCTCATGCTCTCCTTTGTGCTGTGCGGCATCGGCTGCACCTTTGCCGGACTATGTTATGCCGAGTTCGCCGCAATGATTCCTCTGGCCGGTTCGGCTTACACTTATGCGTACGCCACACTGGGCGAACTCTTTGCCTGGATTATCGGATGGGATCTGACGCTTGAGTACGCCATGGGAGCCAGTACGGTGAGCTCCGGCTGGTCGAACTACTTCATTGAGTTTCTAAAGATGTTCGGCATCAAGATACCGCTTTGGCTCAGTTACGATCATTGGACGGCGATGACGCAGGCCACAAACACTGTGGCGCGCGAGATGGTTGCCAAAACGCATCCCGAGTTGCCCCCCGGCTCCCAGGGTTTTCTGGATGTAGTGACCGGGCTGCTGGCACATCCCACGGCACAGATGAGTACAGCGGCCGATACGCTGCTTGCCGCCCCGCGCCTCTTCGGCGTGGAGATCGGCTTCAATTTGCCGGCCTTCATCATCGCGCTGATCATTACCTGGATTCTCGTGGTGGGCATCAAGGAGAGCGCCAGATTCAATGCGATCATCGTCACCATCAAGGTCTCGGTGGTCCTGTTTATGCTGGTCCTGGGTTCGCACTACGTTCATCCCGGCAACTGGGGCCACGATTGGCATAGCTTTGCGCCGTTTGGCGTGGCCGGTATCAGTTCCGCGGCAGCATATATCTTTTTCGCCTTTATCGGCTTCGATGCGGTCTCGACCACGGCGCAAGAGGCCAAGAACCCGCAGCGCGATCTGCCGATCGGCATTATTGCTTCGCTGTTCATCTGCACGCTGCTCTATGTTGGCGTGGCCGCGGTGCTCACCGGGATGGTGCCTTGGCAACTTATAAACGTCGAGGCTCCGATCAGCCGCGCGTTTCTGGATCACAACATCGGTTGGGCCTCGGACATCATTACCTGTGGCGCGTTGGCAGGACTTACATCGGTAATGCTGGTGATGCTAATCGGCCAGACTCGCGTGCTTTATGCAATGGCCTCTGACGGCTTATTGCCGAAGAAGTTCTTTGCCGCCATCCATCCCAGATTTCACACGCCGTGGAAGAACACGATTCTGGTTGGACTGCTGGCTGCCATCGTCGGCTCCATAACGCCGATCGACAAAATTGGCACGATGGTGAACATCGGCACACTGCTGGCTTTTGTGATGGTTTGCGCCGCGGTTATTATCCTGCGCCATACTGAACCCGATCAGCAGCGGCCCTTCCGCACTCCGGGGATTTTCTTCAAGGGCTGGTTGCCGATTGTGCCCGCGCTCGGCATTGTCGCCAACGGCTATCTGATGTACTCGCTGGGCGCGGCCAATTGGATTCGCCTGATCGTCTGGCTAATCATCGGCCTGTTCGTGTATTTTCTTTACTCCATCAAGCACAGCAAGGTGCAGAAGCTGCCCCATGCGGTTGAGGGAGACTGATTCAGTGAAAGCAAACAGCACAGCCGGACGGAGCCTACTGGAGCACTTGTTTCTTCGTCAATTTTGAACTAAACTAAGTAAACTTAGTTTACTCTGGAGGCGAGATGCGGATGTTCAACATTCACCAAGCCAAGACCCACCTTTCGCGGCTGGTCGATGAGGCCGTGGAGGGTGATTCGTTCATGATTGCCAAGGCAGGGAAGCCGAAGGTGCAAGTGACGCGGATTGCCGAGGAGCCCAACCGGCCAAACAAGCTGATTGGTGCAATGAAAGGTCTGTACACATTGCCGGAGAACTATGAGGAGATAGATCGAGAATTGGACAAGGAGATCGAACGCCTGTTTCTGGGTGAAGACGCAGAATGATCTTCCTTCTTGATACCCAGATAGCTGTCTGGGCACTTTTTGACGACCCAAGACTGAAGCAAACGGCTCGCGATATCCTGAACGGCCCCGGAAACGAATTTCGATTCAGCGCATGCAGCATATGGGAACTTGCAATCAAGCGGGCATTGAACAAGCCCGGCTTTCAGCATGATCCACACCAGATTCGAGGGTATCTCCTTCGCAACGGCTGCGAGGAGTTGACTGTCCAGGGGGAACACGCGGTTGCCGTCGGCTCTCTTCCGCCCATACACAAAGATCCCTTCGACCGCATGCTGATTGCGCAGGCAATAGTCGAAGGGATCACTTTATTGACGACTGACGCAGTGATCGCTGAATACCCAGGCCCCATCCTCAAGGTCTGATGAGATTTACGCGGTTGCCTTGGCGCAGAACTCGTCGAAGGCGCGCACCAGCTCGCCGGCAATCTGTTGCGCGGTGGCCTGCTCGATGACGGAACGCTGCATCAGGTAGACCAGGTTGCCGTCGCGCAGGATGGCGATGGCGGGGGAACTGGGCGGGTTGCCCTCCAGGTAGCCGCGGGCGCGCTCGGTGGCCTCGCGATCCTGGCCGGCAAAGACGGTGATCTTGCGATCGGGCGGGTTAGCGGTGTTGCCGAGCGCCAGGCGCACGCCGGGACGCATCTTGCCCGCGGCGCAGCCGCAGATGGAGTTCACGATCAACAAGGTTGTGCCCGGCTGCGCCAGCGCCAGGTCCACCTCCGCGGCGGTCCGGGTTTCCGTGATTCCCGCGCGCACCAGTTCCTCGCGCATGGGAATTACCATCAGTTCTGGATACATGTTTGCCTCCGGCAGGGAAGTTGCCTGTGCTCATTTTAAAGCAATCCTCGAAGTTCGGGGAATGCTCCATTGTTAAAGCTTGTGGTGTAGGCTGTAGCCGATGCTCCTTGAAGAAAACAAGCCGCTTGCGCCCTACACAACCTTCGCCATCGGGGGGCCGGCGCGCTGGTTTGCCCAGGCTGCCGGCGAAGACGAAATCGTAGAAGCCGCCTCCTGGGCCCGGGAGTGCGCCGCGCCGCTCTTTGTGCTGGGCGGGGGCAGCAACCTGCTTGTCTCCGACGCCGGATTCGATGGCCTGGCGCTGCGCGTGGGGTTGCGCGACGTTGTGGCGGCCGATGCGCCGGATTATCCCAGCCAAAGGATCTATCAGGCCGCCGCCGGCGAGGATTGGGACGGCTTTGTGGAGCGGACGGTGCAGGATGGTTGCGCCGGGGTAGAGTGCCTGGCCGGCATTCCCGGCACAGTGGGCGGAACGCCGGTTCAGAATGTCGGCGCCTACGGGCAGGAGGTTGCTTCGTCCATTGAGCGGGTGCGGGCCTTCGACCTGAAGGAGCAGGCTTTCGTCGAGTTTCCGGCGGCGGAGTGCGGCTTCGCCTACCGCCGCAGCCGCTTCAACTCGGTCGATCGCGGACGGTATATCGTTACTCGCGTGGACTACCGGCTCACTCCCGGCGGCGCGCCTACGCTGCGCTATGCGGAGTTGCAACGAGCGGTTCTGGAGAGCCGGCCTGAGGGCGCGGAAGCCAGCCTGGCGAAGGTGGCGGCGGTGGTGCGCCGCATCCGCCACTCCAAAGGGATGCTGCTGGTGGAAGGAGATCCCGATTGCCGCAGCGCGGGCAGCTTCTTCAAGAATCCGGTGGTCACCGAGGAGCAGGTGCGGCGCGTCGCGGAGTGCGGCGCGAAAGAGCCGCCGCGTTTTCCTGCCGGAGCAGGCCCCGGCAACATGGGCCTAGTCAAAGTGCCGGCCGCGTGGCTCATCGAGCAGGCCGGATTCTCCAAAGGCTATGCGCTGGGCCCGGCGGCCATCTCCTCGCGGCACACGCTGGCGCTGGTGAATCGCGGCGGCGCCAGCGCGGCGGAAATTCTTGCTTTGGCGGAACGGATCGCCGCCGCCGTCGAAGCCCGCTTCGGCATTCACCTCGAGATGGAGCCGGTTATGGTGGGGTTCTGATGGGAGACTCACGGAGTTTTTTGCGGCGCGAAATTCCAGGATGACGCCACACTGCTGGTCATTGCCGCGGATTAGGCGTTCCCACTTCGCCCCGGCAACGATCAACCGCTTGGGATAAGCCAGGCCGGCCCACTGGCCAGGCAGGCGAATGGCCAGTTGAGACGCGGAATCACTGCCGGCTCCAGCCCGGCAAAACCAGGCGCTTCTTGCGGAAAAGGGCTGCGCAGGCCCGGACGGCTTCGGCATCCAACTGGCTGCCGGCCTGTTTTTCAATCTGCTGCAATACGATATTCATCTTGATTGCCGGCCGATAGGGCCGATGGGAGGCCATTGCTTCCACAATGTCGGCCACAGCCAGGATCTTGGCTTCAGGCAGGATCGCATCCCCCTTGAGGCCCAGGGGATAGCCCGAGCCGTCCAGCCTTTCATGATGTTGGCGCACGATCTCCGCAACGGGCCACGCAAAGGGAATGTCTTTCAGAATGATATAGCCGGTGTCCGGGTGCTCGTGAATCAAGCCCCATTCTCCCGCGGTAAGCCGGGTCGGCTTGGTCAGGATCTCGGCAGGGATTGAAATCTTCCCGATATCGTGGATCTGTGCCGCCACGTGTAATCCCTCCAATCGCTCCTCCGGCCAACCCATCTCCCTGCCAATGGCGACTGCTATATCTGCCGAGCGGCTTTCGTGGCCCGAGGTGTAGGGGTCTCGCATTTCCATCGCGGCCACCATGGGCGCTACCATCGCGGACAATGCCTCGGTCAACTGTTTTCGCGTAGTGGCCAGCTCGATCTGCTCGGCATTAAGAGCCAGCCCCTGATCGAGCGCATGGACAGCGTGGACAATTTGCTCCGCAAGGTGTTGAAATACCTCGATCACCGGCGCTTCAAATGCATTGGGCTGCGCGGCATAAATAACTAATGCGCCACGCCACCCTCCCTTAATACGAAGCGGAATGTAGACGCTGGAGCGTATACCGGCTTGCATCGCTCGCTCGCGCCAGGGTGCCATGGCATATGATTTCTCGATCTCAGCCATGCTCTGCAGCTTGTTGGTGCGAATGCAGATGCCCGCTGGGCCTTTTCCTCCCGGCTCATCCTCCGACCAGCTCAAATGCGATCCGTCTACATACGTCGCCGCGTCCTCCTTTACCGCTTTGCCAGCTAACGCGGCAACTCGAATCGGCTTGCCCGGACCATCTTCAGCGATGCCTACCCAGGCGAGCGAGTAGACGGATTCGCTTGTAATGGCCTCGCAAACAGCCTTCAGAAGTTCGTGGGAAGTACGGGCCGAGGCAAGCGCCAGGGCTGCGCCCGCATAGGCCGACAATGCCCACTTCTGGACCTTAAGCCGATGTTCTCTCTCCTCTAGCTCGGCGATATTGAAATATACGGAAATTGCCACGGATCGGCCGTCCAGCACCGATGATTTCGATAACGAAATCATCACCGGGGCGCACCGGCCGTCTTTGCGCTGCATGTGAAAGCCGCGGTAGCGCAAAGGCTGCTGCCCAGACTTCAGGAATTCGGCTTTCACCCTCTTACGCTCATCCTCCGGGTGCAGTAGGGATATATGCTTCCCGGCAAGTTCCTCGCGGGAATACCCGGACAGTGCTACTGCTGCCGGGTTGACATCTATAAGTTTCCCAGTGGCCGAGTCAAACGCGAACATGCCGCCCGGCGCATAGATCCAACTTAATTCGTACAGGCTGTGCGGCTCGAATACACGGGATGTGCGGCTCATGGCGAGTCAACCTTTCTTATGCGGGCATCGCCCTTGCGGCCCTTGCACTTAAGCTAA
>JBEKNO010000069.1:0-13451 GCA_049522735.1 Occallatibacter sp. | reverse complement strand
TCACTTTTTCCCAGTTATCGCAGTGTTTTCAATAGCTTCTGAGATAATTATACCAGCCAGCTACGATCTATGTTATTGATTCTTATGGCAATTAATCAGATTTTCAGACACGACTAATCCAGCCAACCCCCCTGTGACGGGCTGGTTAGAATGGAAGCATGAGTCTCAAGGGAAAAATCGTCTTCATCACCGGGGCCAGCTCCGGGATTGGCGCGGCTACGGCGGCGGCCTTCGCGGGCGAGGGAGCGCGGCTCCTGCTGGCGGCGCGGCGCGCGGGAAAACTGGCCCAGGTGGCTTCTCTGGCCCTGGAGCGCGGCGCTGCCGCCGTGCACTCCATCGATCTGGACGTGAGGGACCGCCGCGCCGTGCAGAGCGCCATTGACGAGCTGCCGCCGGAGTGGGCGGAGATCGACGTGCTGGTGAACAACGCCGGCCTCAGCCGCGGCCTGGACAAGCTCTACGTGGGCAGGATCGAAGACTGGGAAGAAATGATCGACACCAACGTGAAGGGGATGCTCTACGTATCGCGCGCCGTGGTGCCGGGCATGGTGGTGCGGGGGCGCGGGCACGTGGTCAACCTGGGTTCGACGGCCGGCGAGCTCGCCTACCCCGGCGGCGCCGTCTACTGCGCCAGCAAGGCCGCCGAGCGGGCCATCAACGACGGCCTGCGCCAGGATCTGCTGGGAACGCCGGTGCGGGTAACCAGCGTGGACCCCGGCATGGTGGAAACCGATTTCAGCCTGGTGCGCTTTCACGGCGATAAGGAACGGGCCGCCAAAGTTTACAAGGGAGTAACCCCTCTCACTCCAGAAGACGTGGCCGACGCCATCCTGTGGGCCGTCACACGGCCGTCGCATGTGAATATTGCGCGGGTGCTGCTGACCTCGGTGGACCAGGCCAACTCCCTGCTCTTTCACCGCGAAGCGTAGAGCGGTAGCACTTTAGCCGGGCTCTGAAAAACTTGTAGAGGATGCTGATTCCATAACGAAATCATCACGTTAGGGCCGTGGCCTTGGGTACAGCAATCGTGGATTCGCTGTAGGGGGAAGCCGATTGCCAGGGCCGGCGGCGGGTCTATCCCATGGCCTGGATCTGGCCTTCGATCTGCTCCAGAGCAGCCTCCAGGGCCGCGCGCCGCGCCGGGTGCGAGGTCTTCTGCGAAAGAATATTCTCCCGTTGCAGGTTGAGCGCCTGCTTCTGCCGTTCCCGTTCCGTACGAAGATGTTCCGCCAACCGGCGGTCATCCTCGCTCACGTAACCGATAGGTGGGGCTGCCTCCTGCTTCTGCAGGGTCTTTGCCATCTCTTCCTCCAGGGATATACTTCTTGCACGACGAGCCATATCTTCATTCTACGAGGGTTTGGCCCCATTGTGTCCCAGGGATTGAAGTTGGTTACCCCGCAAAAGTGGAGGAGGTTCCATGCGCGTTTGGCAGATTTCGTCGTTTGGCGTTGATTCTTTGGAGGTTGTGGAGCGGCCCACCCCCACGCCCGGCGCAGGTGAGGTGCTCATAAAAGTGCATGCCATCTCCTACAACTATCGCGACCTCCTCATGGTCAAGGGCCTCTACAACCCCAAATTGAAGTTGCCCAGAATTCCCTGCTCCGACGGCGCCGGCGAAGTGGCGGCGGTGGGCGAAGGCGTGACCGCGTGGAAGCCGGGAGACCGCGTAGCGGGCATCTTCATGCAGAACTGGCTGGACGGCGCGCTGACCCCGGCCAAAGCCCGCTGCGCGCTGGGCGGCGACATCGACGGCATGCTGGCGGAGTACGTCGTTCTCAAAGAGACCGGCCTGGTGGCCTTGCCCGAACACCTCAGTTTTCAGGAAGCGGCCACGCTGCCCTGCGCCGCCGTGACCGCGTGGAACGCGCTGGCAGCCGGCAATCTGAAGCCGGGAGCCACGGTGCTGATCCAGGGCACCGGCGGCGTCTCCATCTTCGCCCTGCAGCTTGCGCGGTTGCGCGGCGCGCGCGTGCTGGGCATCTCCAGCAGTCCCGAGAAACTGGAGCGCGCCTATGCCCTGGGCCTGGACGCCGGCCTCAACTACCTTGAAAATCCCAACTGGGACCGCTGGGCGCTGGACGAAACCGGTGGCGAAGGCGTTGACCTGGTGATCGATGTGGGCGGCCAGGCTACGCTGCCCCGCTCACTCAAGGCCATTCGCGTTGGCGGCGTCATCGCCCAGGTAGGGGTGCTCACCGGCGCAGTTGTGACCGACCCCTTGCCCATCGCCACCATCCTGCACAAAATGGCCCGCATCCAGGGCATCTACGTCGGCTCGCGCAAGGACTTTGTAGACCTCAACAACGCCGTCACCCTCGCCGTCCTGCGTCCGGTGGGCGAAAACTTTCATTGGTCCCAGGCCCGCGAGGCCCTGGCCCGCCTGGAGGAATCCAGCCACTTCGGCAAGATCGTGCTGACGGTGGAGTAGATGCAGGCCAAATCGATCCCGAATCAGCAACTCTACGCGGATCGACGGGTTTGAACAGGCAAGGGCGTTTTGCATTACCGATTGGCTCTGTTGGACTTACCGAGCCGCTCAGAACTGCAGGTGGGCATGGAGCGGCCCGGTGGAAGCGTCCGGGGTATACTGACCCAGAGCCAGGAACGCAAAACGGAAATCCTGGTTGAGAGGAGCTATCGCGTGAAATTGAATCTGAGCGTTGTTGCAATCTGTTGCCTTGCAGCATCCATCGTCACTCCCGCATTTGCGCAAAACGCAGGGGCGGATACGTACACAGCGAAGTGCGCCATGTGCCACGGAGCAGACGGCCTGGGCTCTCCGGTCGGCAAGAAAATGGGGGTTCCGTCCTTCAAGAACCCAGCCGTCATCAAGTCCTCAGACGCGGCACTGATCGCCATCATCAAGAGCGGCAAGAAACCGATGCCCGCTTATGAAAGCAAGCTGACCGACGATCAGATCAAGGCGGTCGTGAAGTACATACGCACGCTGGAAAAATAGAAAAGAAGCTGAATCAAGGAAGCACATCGTAAGTGGATCAGGCAGGTTCAGGTAGATTGGACCGCAACCTTTCTGTATTCGGAAATGATCCCTCTCATGATGGCGAACGTGCCGGTTAGCCTGTTTGCCTTTTTCCCTATCGGCTTCCGGGTTTTGGCTCACCCAGGCCAATCCTCCTTAGAGAAACGGGTTTTCGTACATCCTAATCCTCTGAAATGTGATTTCCATCACAGACCCTAACCCCTTAAAATCTCTACGGTTCACCCATGATGTGCTGAAGGAGTGTTTCGATCATGGAACGCTCTGTGATGATGGTGTGTAAATTTCCAGAGTGAGAGGTCGGGGCTTTTGGCCAGTAGTGACAACGCGTTCAGAATCATCGTACTGGCAGTAGCGCCAAGGGGTACGAACCATGTGCGCTGACCAGGCTTCCCAACCCCAAACTTCGCGCCGCCGCGCCATTGAAATCTTCCTCGGGGGCGGTATCCTCGCCTCTCTGGCTTCATTTCTCTATCCCGTGCTGCGTTATTTTGTTCCTCCCGCGGTGGTCGATCTGGGCGGGGACGAGGTTGTGGCCGCCAAAGTGGGTGAGATCAAGCCGAATTCAGGAATGATATTCCGTTTCGGCAGCCATCCGGGCCTGTTGATCCTGACCAGCGACGGCGCCTATCGCGCGCTCTCCGCCACCTGTACCCATCTCGGCTGCACGGTGCAGTATCGCGGCGATCTGCGCGAGATATGGTGCGCCTGCCACAACGGCATCTACGATCTCAATGGCCGCAACGTATCAGGGCCTCCGCCGAGACCGCTCACAGCGTTCGATGTCCACCTGCGCGGCGACGAGATTGTCGTCAGCCGGAAACAGGAGGCGTGACCGTGTTCGCCGCTCTCATGCGCTGGCTCGATGAACGGTTTCATCTGGACGATCTGATCGCCCCCTTCCGCCATAAGACCGTGCCCATGCATCGCCTGTCCTATTGGTATTTTTTCGGAGGCATCACACTTTTCCTCTTCATCATTCAGGTGCTGACCGGAATCCTGCTGCTGCTGTATTACCGTCCGGGCGCCAACGAGGCTTTTGAAAGCGTCCAGTACATCATGACCCGGGTGCAGTTTGGCTGGCTGATTCGTTCTATCCACGCCTGGTCGGCCAATCTCATGATCTTCACGGCCTTTGTGCACATGTTCAGCGTGCTGTTTCTCAAGGCTTACCGCAAACCCAGGGAGCTGACGTGGGTGAGCGGCGTGATTCTTCTCTTTCTTGTCATGGGATTCGGGTTCAGCGGTTATCTGCTGCCCTGGAACACGCTGGCTTTTTTCGCCACCAAGGTGGGCACTGAGATTGCCGGGCAGGTTCCTATCATCGGCAAGCCAATCATGATCTTTCTTCGCGGCGGAGAAGATGTGACGGGAGCCACGCTGACCAGATTCTTTGGATTCCATGTCGCCGTTCTCCCCGCGCTGGTAACCGTCCTCATCGCCGTGCACCTGTTTTTCGTGCAACGCCAGGGCATGAGCGTTCCCCCTAAAGTGGAAGCTGCCTGGATCGCGAATCCCTCCGCAAGGCGGGAGATGAAATTCTTTCCCAACTTCCTGCTGCGCGAGTTGATGGCCTGGTATGTGGCCATGGGAGTGCTCGGCGCGCTGGCCGCCATCTTCCCGTGGAACCTCGGAGTCAAGGCCGATCCTTTTGTCTCAGCCCCGGCGGGAATCAAGCCCGAGTGGTACTTCCTCTTCATGTTCCAGACCCTCAAGCTCATCCCGTCCAAAGTATGGATCGTCGACGGTGAGGTTCTGGGCGTGCTTGGTTGCAGCCTGGCCGGCTTGTTGTGGCTGCTGCTGCCCTTTTTTGAGAGTGACAAAGCCGCGCGCGCCAGGGCGTGGATCACCGGCCTCTCAATCTTCGCTCTTGTTTACGTAATAGGTATGAGTGTCTATGGCTACCTTGCGCAATAAGTTCCGGCCGTTCATCGCCGCCCGCTCTGTCTGGCTGGAAGGGTTCTTCCTGCTGGGGGCATGCCTCGCGTTTGGGCAGGCCGTGAACTCCTGCCTGGATTGTCATTCCGCCCAACCCGGCCGCCTGGAAGTCACCCCGGACAAGTTCAGCCAGGACATCCACGCGCAAAAGGGCTTGACCTGCGTCAGTTGCCACGGAGGCGACGCATCCAGCTACGATCCCGGCCAGGCCATGAGCCGCAAGGCGGGCTGGAAGGGCAAGATCGACCGCCGGCAGATCCCGCAGTTGTGCGGAAGTTGCCACTCCAATCCGGCCTATATGCGGCAGTACAACCCCAGCCTGCGCACGGACCAGTTGGACCAGTACCACACCAGCATGCACGGCAAGCGCCTGGCGGCCGGAGATACCAAGGTTGCCGTATGCACGGATTGCCACAGCGTGCACGATCTCAGGCCGCCCAGCGATCCCCGTTCCACGGTGAACCCCGTCAACGTGGCCAAGACCTGTTCGCGCTGCCACTCCGACGCGGCAACCATGAAGCAGTACGGCATTCCCACCGACCAGTTTGCCAAGTACAGCATCAGCGTCCACCACGACGCCATGGCGGTGCGCGGCGATCTGAGCGCGCCCACCTGCACCACCTGTCATGGAAATCATGGCGCCGTGCCGCCGGGCGTGGATAAAGTTCAGAACGTTTGCGCCAACTGCCACGCCTTCCAGGCCCAGATGTACGAAAAGAGCATGCACAGCAAGGCCTTTGCAAAGGCTTCTCTGCCAGGATGCGTCGTCTGTCACAGCAATCACGGCATCCACATGCCATCGGATGCCATGCTGGGCACGGATCCCGGCGGCGTCTGCATGAAGTGCCATGCGCCGGGCGACAGATGCGATCAGGCAAGAGCTTCAATCCTGAACCACCTGACTCAATTGGACGGAGCCATCAAGGAAGCGGACCAGGCTCTGCATCTGGCCGAGTCTTCCGGCATGGAGGTAAGCGAGGCTCGCCTGGGACAGGACCAGGCGCGGGATTTGCTGACCAAAGCGCGCGTCACCATCCATACTTTCCAGACGGACCTGGTTGATCAGGATACTCAAGCCGGCATGAAAATCGCCACTGCGAATCTGAAAGCCGGGAAGGACGCGATGGTGGAGCGCAACCATCGCCGCATCGGGCTGGGCATATCTCTCATCGCCATCGCGATCATGCTGGTTGGGCTTTGGCTTTATATCAGAAAACTGGAGAGTTAGACCCACCGCTCGAACATCCCGCGCGCGACGGTCCAACCTAGAGCGAAGCGTCTGACCCAAAACGGCCTAACCAGGCCCGGAACGGGTAATTCACAGTTCCGCACAGTGTTTTTAACGGTTTTGTCACTGCTTTCCTCCGCATCCAGACCTATCTTGGAAGCACCCTTCCAGCCAGGGGAACTCTCCGTCTGTGCGGGGAACGAGGGGATCATGCCCGATATATCAGCCGACAAGCTACCGCCACCGGGATCGATGAAAAGCCAGAGAACCGCCTTTGGCGTGGAGGCGCTGGCCCAGTCGTTTCTGGACAATCTTTTCTTTGTGCAAGGCAGGTCCATGGAACGGGCTACAGTCAACGATCACTATATGGCCCTGGCGCACACCGTGCGCGATCGCCTGGTGGAGCGCTGGATCTCCACGGTGATGAATTACCAGGCCCAGGATGTGCGCGTGGTCTGCTACCTCTCGGCCGAGTTCCTCACCGGACCCCACCTGGCCAACAACCTGATCAACCTGGGCATCTACGACGAAACCGAGCGGGCCATGCGTGAATTGGGGCTGGACCTGAACGTCCTGATCGAGCAGGAAGAAGAGCCCGGCCTGGGCAATGGCGGATTGGGCCGCCTGGCCTCCTGCTTCATGGATTCGCTGGCCACGCTCGATGTTCCCGCCATCGGCTACGGCATTCGCTACGAATATGGCATCTTCGACCAGCAGATCCGCGACGGATGGCAGGTGGAGACCACCGACAAATGGCTGCGCCTGGGCAACCCCTGGGCCCTGGAACGCCCCGAAGATGCATTCGAAGTCAAGATGGGCGGTCGCACGGAAACGCAAACCGATGCTACCGGCCGCCGGCACGTGCATTGGATTCCGCAACGAGTGGTGCGCGGCATCCCCCACGACACGCCTATCCTGGGCTACAAGACCAATACCGCCAACACCATGCGCCTGTGGTCGGCGCAGGCCGTGGAGAGCTTCGACTTCAACACCTTCAATACCGGAGACTTCTTTGGCGCGGTGGCCGACAAAGTCTCCTCTGAGAACATCTCCAAAATTCTTTATCCCAACGACGAAGGCATACAGGGCAAACAACTCCGGCTGGCGCAGCAGTTTTTCTTCGTCTCCTGCAGCTTGCAGCACATCCTGAAGATTCAGGGCCACGCCAACCGGCCGCTGGCCGAGTTGCATCGCAACTTCGCCATTCAGATGAACGATACGCATCCGGCCATCTCCGTGGCCGAGCTGATGCGTCTGCTCATGGATGAACACGCGATGGAGTGGGACGCCGCGTGGCACGTGACGCAGCATACTCTTTCCTACACCAACCACACCCTGATGCCGGAGGCCCTGGAGCAGTGGCCGCGCGCCCTCTTCGGCGCCCTGCTGCCGCGTCATCTTGAGATCGTGGACGAGATCAACCGCCGCCATATCCTGGACGTGCGGCAGAAGTTCCCCGGCGATGAAGAGCGCGTCCGGCGTCTCTCCCTGATCGACGAGAACGGCGAAAAATACGTGCGCATGGCGCATCTGGCCGCCCTGGGCAGCCACGCCATCAACGGCGTGGCCGAGCTGCACACGGAGCTGCTCAAGACCCACGTGCTGCGCGACTTTTACCAACTGACGCCGGAAAAATTCTCCAACAAGACCAACGGCGTCACCCCCCGCCGCTGGATGGTCCTGGCCAATCCCGGCCTGGCCAATCTGCTCACCGCGCGGCTTGGCGTCGGCTGGGTGCGCGATCTTGAAAAGCTGCGCCGGCTGGAGCCGCTGGCCGGCGACCCCGCGTTTCGCGGGGAATGGAGGACCATCAAGCACCAGAACAAGGTGCGGCTCTCCGCCTACATACGGGACCGCCTCGGCATCGCGGTCGATCCCGAGTCCATGTTCGATGTGCTGGTGAAGCGCCTTCATGAGTACAAGCGCCAGCACCTGCAAATCCTCCACATCCTCACCCTCTTCAAGCGCATCCAGCGCGACCCGGACGCGGAGGTGGTTCCCCGCGTTTTCATCTTCGGCGGAAAAGCCGCGCCCGGCTACCACATGGCAAAACTGATTATCAAACTCATCCATTCCGCCGGCGAAGCCGTTAACGCCGACCCGCAGGTGCGCGGGCGCCTCAAGGTCGTCTTTCTCCCCGATTACAGCGTAAAACTCGGCCAGCGCGTCTACCCCGCAGCCGACTTATCCGAGCAAATCTCCCTGGCCGGCAAGGAAGCCTCGGGAACCGGAAACATGAAGTTCGCCATGAACGGCGCGCTCACCATCGGCACGCTGGACGGCGCCAACATCGAGATACGCGAAGAGGTGGGCGCGGACAACTTCTTCCTCTTCGGGCTTACTACACCCGAGGTCGAGAATGAAAAACGCCAGGGTTACAATCCTCGCGCCATTTACGACTCGAACGCCAACCTCCGCGAGGTGCTTGACGCCCTTTCTAGCGGCGAGTTTTCCCGCGGCGACAAAACTCTCTTCGCCCCCCTGGTCAACTCCCTGCTCAACGGCGACGAGTACATGCTGCTGGCCGATTACCAGTCCTACATCGACTGCCAGGACCGCGTCAGCCTGGCCTACAAGAACCAGGAAGAGTGGACCCGCATGTCCATCCTCAACGTCGCCCGCATCAGCAAATTCTCCTCCGACCGCTCCATCCGCGACTACTGCGCCGACATCTGGAAAACCTGGCCGGTCAAGATCCAGTTATAGGAAACCTGAAGGAGACAGACTTTTCGTTCCTGCGGGCGATGCGGCGAAGTAAGCCTGTGGACTCCGCCGCCAAATTCGGCAATAATTGAAGGCGCGAAGATACAGATGGGGTACGTAGGTCCAATTGGCAGTTCCAGGTATGGCGGCCCGAAGCGATTTCGAGACTATTTTCGTTCTGCGACGAAAACGCCTGTGAAGCTTCCCCCTCCGGTGAAGATTCCGCCTCCGCCTTCGCTGTCGAATTCGCCGCAGAATTCATAGTCCAGATATTGGCGCGATCTCTGGACACCGCACAACTCTTGCACGATAATGAAGAAGAGGAGACTGAGAAATGACGCAACCAGGAAGTTTGGCGGTTACGGCCCGTAGACAGGCCGCTGACCTTTCGGCGAGTGTATCGGAGGGAAAAACTGCCATGGCATTCGACAGCAAGCCTATTTTAGGCAAGGACGGAAAATTCAAGTCATCCGTCCCTCCGGATGCAGTGCGCCCTAAACCTGTTAATGTTCCAGAAAAACAGAAATAGCCAAGGCCCAAAATGCCAGGGAATGCAGAAGCTCTCGGAGTGTTGCTGATATTGCTTCCGGGGTTTGCTAGCGCATATATTGCCCAGTCTCTTGCGGTTCGGCGGAAACAGACTGAACTCGATAAGGTCGTCGAAGCCCTGCTTTTCAGCCTCATTTTGTACGCCGTTACACTGCCATTCTTCGGTCGCACACTTCCGATGTGTACCAGGTTAAATTCGATTACGGTCATTTGGTAACCCTCCTTTGCCTGCAATTGTTTTCGCATTGCTGTACGCCGCAAACATTAACCATGACTGGTTGATGAAGGTTTTCCGTTGGATACGGATTACGGGAAGAACGGCGCGAAGCACAATTTGGAACGATGCCTTCCAGGACATTGGAGGCTTTGTTCAAGTGGGGTTATCTGGAGAGCGGAAGGTGATTGGCTGGGTGCGCGATTACTCGGATGACGCCACGGAGCCATCACTGTTTCTCGAAAACGCTGCATGGATCGTGAAACAGGCGGATGGAACTGAAACAGAAATTGCTATTGAAGCTCCTGGCATCCTCCTCACCAAGGAGACGGCTATCGAATATGTCATCTTTTTGGGTTGGCATAAACAGGCGTCGGACGCCAGCAAGACGGTCCAGAGTACGGACGATTAACCGGACCAAAGTCTTATTCTCTTCAGTTCTTCGCGCTAAAATTCATATATGCCCGCAGCCGCTCTCTCACCTGAAGTTCTGGCCAAGTACGAGCCCGTGATCGGACTCGAGGTCCACGTGCAACTGCTCACCGCTACCAAGGCCTTCTGCGGTTGCCAAAATCAATTTGGTTCACCCCCCAACAGCAATATCTGCCCGGTGTGCCTGGGCCTGCCCGGCTCCTTGCCGGTGCTCAACGCGAAGGCCGTGGAGTTTGCCACGCTGGCCGCCCTGGCCCTGGGCTGCGAGGTGCGTGAGCGCTCCATCTTCGCGCGCAAGAACTACTTCTATCCCGACCTGCCCAAGGGCTACCAGATCTCGCAGTTCGACAAGCCCATCGCCGAGCACGGCTTCATCGAGGTGCCCACGGCCGACGGAACCACAAAGCTCATCGGCATTACCCGCCTGCATATAGAAGAGGACGCCGGCAAAAGCCTCCACGAGGGCTTTTCCGACTCCGCCTCGCGCACTTACATCGACCTGAATCGCTGCGGAACGCCTCTGATTGAAATTGTCAGCGAGCCTGACATCCGCACCCCCGACGAGGCCTTCGAGTACCTCACCCGGTTGAAAGAAATACTACTTTATACCGGCGTCTCCGACTGCAACATGGAGGAAGGTTCGCTGCGCTGCGACGCCAACGTGAGCGTGCGCCTCAAAGGCGCGGAGAAGTTCGGCACCAAGGCCGAGGTCAAGAACGTCAACAGTTTCCGCTTTATCCGCGCCGCACTGGAATACGAAATTGAGCGCCAGATTGAAGTCCTCGAGTCCGGCGGCCACGTCGCTCAGGAAACCCGCCTCTGGAACTCCGTCGAAGGCCGCACCTACTCCATGCGCTCCAAGGAACAGGCGCACGATTACCGCTACTTCCCCGAGCCCGACCTGCCGCCTCTGATCGTATCCCCTGAGTTCTTGTCCGAGACGAGAAAAAAACTCCCAGAGCTGCCCGAGGTGCGGCGTAAACGCATGATTGACGAATACGGGCTTAGCGTGCAGGACGCCTGCACATTGACCGCCTTGAAGCAGGAGGCCGACCGCTTTGAATCCGCGGCGCGCGCCGCCCGCAGCCCTCGCCGCGTGGCCAACGTGCTGCTCAGCGAGGTCGGCGGAAGGCTCAAGGCCCTGGGCCTGGAACAGGAGCAGTCGCCGGTCTCGATGGCCGGCATCGTGCTGGCCGCCGATCTGCTGGATGAGGGCAAGATCAGCTCCAAACAGCTCAAGCAATTGTTCGATGTGTGTTTTGAGAAGGGCGAAGACTTCCCCGCCGTCTATGACCGCGAAAAGCCCGAGCAGATCACCGACGCCTCGGCACTCGAAGTTCTGATCGACCAGGTCATCGCCGCCAACCCCAAACAGGTTGAACAGTACCGCGGCGGCAAAAAGACCCTGGCCGCATTCTTTGTGGGCCAGGTAATGAAGGCTACAAAAGGGCAAGCCAACCCGGTGCTGCTCAACGAACTGGTGACGAAAAAGCTGGACGGATGAACCGGGCCTACTTCAACTTCAGCTCGCTGATAAACTCCTTGCGCGTGTCCCACGTGCTGACGGTCTTGGTAGCGCTCTTTTTCCCGTCCTTTTCCGCCCAGAGCTCATGATCTTCCGCCATGTACACCTGCGTGAACCGGAAATGGCCATCGGCGGCGGTAGTATAGCTGCGGATCGTCTTGCTCTTCAGATCCTTGAGGAAGACCGTGGCGCCGGCAATGGGCGCGGAACTCGCGTCGACCACGGTTCCCATCACCGTCCGCTGGCCCAGATTCTGGGCATGCGCCACGTCCGGTCCCAGACAAAATCCGCTCTGCCCGCACCGTGATCCCAGGGAAACGACCCCTGCCGTCAGTGCGGCACACATCACTCCGGCCGCAAATCTCCTGTAATCAATCTTCACTATTCTTCCTCTTCCTCTTCCAACAGCTCGTCGTCCTCAAGCAGATCGGCTTCTACCCGCGCCAACTCCAGCGGATCTACGCCGACCACCTCGTACTCGGTTCCGCACTCATCGCAGGCAACCACGTCGCCTTCTTCCACTTCGTCCAATTCGATGTCCAGATCATTCTCGCATTCAGGACAACTGGGCATGGCAGCCTCCTTTCGTTCCAACAAATATCGTATTGCAGGATGAAGGTCTCTCGCGGTACATCATCGCTATCTTTAGGGACAACCCGGCCCCAGGTCAAGTGGCAGATGCCGCACCCTCAACCGCAACTCCCAATACAGGAGGATACGCTAAGAATGCCCTTTTGTTCGAAGCGCGTTTGAAATCGGGGGCTGGTTTCTTATCGGAATCGCCCGGAATCCCCGGCGCGCGCCGCCGCGCAGGCCGCTCGCGCAAATCTCCATGACACCGGCACGCTCTACCGTTTAACCTGTTCACTATCATGCCCCGGATCGGAGCCAGCCCGTTTGCCTTCCCCGACTTCCACGGGACCACCCTCCGCCTGGTTCTGCTCAACCTGTTCGCCTACTTCGCCTTGCTTCTGCTGCAGATGGCGTTTCCGGCCAATGCCGGAGAATTGGCCGGTAAACTCGCCTTTATTCCCACCGCCTTTTTGCACGGCGCTCTCTGGCAGCCCCTCACTTACAGCTTCATCCATCCTGGCCTGATCGGAACCCTCTTCGAGCTGCTCTCGCTGTGGTTCCTGGCCGGTTTTCTTGAGAACGCGCACAGCCCAGGCTGGATCACCAGCCTCTACGCCTTCTCCGTACTGGGGACCGCGGCCACCGCCACCGCGATCTATGCGTACGGAGCCACGCTCGGGGTTGCGGTGGCGGAGATACCGCTAACCGGCTGCATGGGCGGCATCTTCGGCCTGCTGGTGGCCATCGGCGTGCTCTACGGCGATGTCCAATTCCTGCTCTTCTTCCTGGTCGGCATCAAAGCCCGCTACCTGGTGGCCGTCTACGCGCTGGTCACTATCGCCATGCTCTTTGGCCAGCAGAAAATGTACGCCTTCGCCCAGTTGGGCGGGGCGCTGGCCAGCCTGCTCTACCTCCGCCTGGCCCCACGCCGGGGTGTTTCTTTTGCCTTCAGCGAGAAATGGTACGCCCTGCGCAACCGCTACTACCGCTGGAAGCGCCGCCGCGCCGCCCGCAAATTTGAGGTCTACATGCGCTCCCAGGGCCGCACTATACGCTTAGACGGCTACGGCCGCCCCATCGACAAAGCCCCCGATGACCCCGACGACAAGAAGCGCTGGAATTGATCCCTGATTGATGCTGTCATCCTAAGCGCTGGTCGCCGCGGCGACTTCACAGGCTGCGGAAAAACTCTTTGGCATGATGACGGTCACCGATTTTTGTCAGGATTTGATTTATCAAAGAACCATGCGTGGAAACGATCAGAAGCAGGAAGCGATGTTCAGCTATT
>JBEKNO010000068.1:0-13655 GCA_049522735.1 Occallatibacter sp. | reverse complement strand
GACGAACCAGTGGATGATTCATGTCGATCAACTGCTCAAGGTCGATCTGAAAAAACTCGCGCTGTGGCTGCTTCGGTTCACTCTTGGGGCGCATCACTTTTTCCCAGTTATCGCAGTGTTTTTCAATAGCTTCTGAGATAATTATACCAGCCAGCTACGATCTATGTTATTGATTCTTATGGCAATTAATCAGATTTTCAGACACGACTAGTAAGGATCGTCGCGCAGGGGTGCCAGCATGGGATCGGACCGGAATCCGAAGCTCCAGAACGACCCGTCACGATAGGACTGTTCCAGCCATTGCACGGCCTCCTGCTTTTCATTAAGGCCGATCAAAACCAGCGCCGCCGCGTAAGGTTCGCGAGTCTTGCTGCGCTTTCCCAGATACGTTATGGCATCCAGAAGTTCGCGCGCCCTTTGTCCCTGCCCGCTCACGCCGTAAACGTATCCGAGCGCGCCTTGCAGCGCCTCATTGCGTGGAGAATCCGCGGCCAGCGCTTCGATACGCTCAATGTGAGCATCCGGCTCTTCCAGTTGGATGTAGGCCAGCGCCTCCACTGCATCCACGATTGGCCCTTGCCGGCCGCTGGTCCGGTATTGCTCAATCTGGAGGAGCGCATTGGCGTATTCACCCGCCAGATACTCGCTCCAGCAATACCACGCCAACACAGAGGCGCTCAATGCATGTTCATGCGCGGCTTTCAGCAGCAGGTCGGAAGCCTCCGCCAGGCGTCCTTCCGCGATGTAAAGCGCGGACCGGCCGATCATGCTGCGTATGGTTGGGGGCTGACGCTTCATAGCCTCATCAAAGCCGCGGCGCGCGCCCTCCCAGTCCCGCGTTGAGACCATCTTGAGCCAGGCCGCCGCGCACTTTGCCTCCGGCTGTTCGGAATCGATCTCCAGCGCTCTCTGCATGGCGGCTTGAGCGGAAACATACGCGTCCGGAATGTGTATAAGCCCCCATAAGCCCTCGACAATCAATGCAAAGGACAGGCCCGCAAACGCCGCGGCGTTGCCAGGGTCCAGATCGACGGCCTCGCGGAAGAGCCGCGCTATCAATCTGATATTGCTATACGAAAGAGCTTCCCACATTCTGTAAGCGAGGACGACCAACTCGGCGGAGCGGGCTTTCGCCGGGCCGGAAATCAGAGAGATATCGAGGATATTGCTGCCGTGAACGGACTCTTCGCCTGCGAGAGGTGTATGAAACAGCACGGACCTTTCTATTTCAGGGGATCCGTCCTTAAAGGCCTGGCCGCGGTCCCTCATCCAGTCATCCAGCTCGGCGGCATAGGCGAAAATCGAACTCTTATTGCCGCCCACATGACGAATGGGAAGAGAGTACTCCGCATGCCATCGCTGGACAGTACGGCAACTGCGGCCAAAATATTGGGCAATTACCTTCCAGCCGTCCAGTCTATGCTGAGAAAAGGGTCCTTCTGCCGATCCTGAGGTCACGCTACTAGCCTTCCAAAAAACACTTATAGGGCCCCGATTGCGCGCATCGAGCCTGGCAACAATATCTATCGGCGCCTTACCGATGCACTGCAAATTCCACCGCGTGTGCATCGGCTGCCCTTCTGCGCGTTCTATTTCACGGCACAGAATGCATACAGCAGACTCGCATCCAAGGACGTGTTATTGCCTGCGTGCTGCAAGAACTGTATCCGCTCCCAGGACTTCGATTTGTAACACACTATAGCATGATATAGAAATTCTAAGTCGAGAACCGCGTCCAAAATGTCCAAGAGCAAGGATGAAATATCGCTGTCCGATAATTTGAAGCTCAAATCAATTTTCAACCCTTTCTCTATAATTTGAAGCTCAAATCAATTTACCGTTTTGCACACAACCTGCATGAGGACTGCTAACACCTTTAGGATTAAACGCGAACCTGATGCCTGCATCCTTGCAACTCCGTTAACTGACTTGCCGGAAAAAACCAGCCGGGGAACCGGCACGATGCCCGAAACTACCCCGTGGCGCACATTGCCGTATTATTTCGTCTGGTGCTAAACAAATTTGTCAATCCAAACACAGCGCGTGGGTTTAAACTGTTCTTAACAACTTCGCTTTATACATTCGCGGCTAAGTTACACTCTGCTGGCAACAAAACCGCGACCGGTTTCGACGTCCTGGCTCCACGGGCCTGGAAATCCAGCGGGGCCGCGAGCCAGGGTCTTAACACATCCGAAGAGGATGTTTCCGATGAAGGGGACTAACGTGTATAAGTCCCTGAATTTATCATTCAGTGCCCGGCATGCACCGAACTGAACAACGCTGTTGAGAAGAAAGGAAATCCCGATGGCTATGCCGCTCTCTAATCGCTCCCTTGAGGACGAGGTGTTCCGGCTGGGGCAGCAAAATTATCTCCTCCTTCTCCGCGCCAAAGCCGCCGAGGCTCAGCTATCTTCTTTGGTCCTCCGCCACGGAAATCTTGAATTGGACCGCCTCACCCGCGCCTGCCGTCTGAACGGCCGGCCCTGCCCGCTCACTGGGCTTGAATACGAACTCCTGGCGTTCCTGCTGCTCCACCGGGGCCGTGTCTGGAGCCGGGCTGAGCTTGTCGAGCGCGTCTGGCAAAGCGAGCCAACGAGTATTAATCTGGTCGCCATCTACATCACCAGCCTGCGCAAAAAGCTGGGATCCGGCATCGTACGCACCATTCGCGGCCAGGGTTACACCATCGATGACGAAAGCAATGGCCAACTGTCAGTGGTCGGCCGTCAGCCGCCAAATCATAAATCGAGAAGGACTCGACTATGATCGCCTTCACCGTCACCCCACCGCACTGGGTTAATCTCTCACTAGCCGCGGCAGCCGCGGCCATACTTATTCTGGCCGCCCGCGCTCTGCCTTCTCAGCCTCCCTGGCGCCGCGCCAGGACGGCGTCCGATCCCAAGTTGCCGGTAATTGACGGCTTTGAGAGCGGCAAGCCGTCCGCTTGAGCCGCCGTCGCCGGTAAAGGCGATCATCGCAGTCAAGTCGCAGATCAGCAGTGCCCGGTGATTTAGACAAAGCTTTCCACATTTCTGCGCAAGTTCTTGCATAGTATCCTCAGGATATTGTCCATATAGTATTGATTATAAAGAATATACGTTTGGTCACTCAATTGCTGACTATGCGGCAGGTTTCAGTATGGATCCCTGCGAAGAGTGAATTTGAGCGAGGTGAAATGGCGCGCATAAGTCAAAACCTGGCAACGGAAAACGACCGGCGGGGCACGCAGCGCTTTCGCATCAGTGCACCCCTTACTATATTTATAGGAGACCGCGAGATTCCAGCCTATACCCGGGATCTGAGCAACCGGGGAGTGTATTTCTATCTGGCCATGGCCGACAGCACTCTGATCAATCGCGATTTTGAATTTGTGGTCGAATTTCCTCCTGAGATTACGCTTTCAACCAGTTGCCGGATTCGATGCCGGGGGCGGGCGGTCCGCAAGGAGAATACTGCGATGAATTTGATGGGGATGGCCGCGGAGATTCTAGATTATTCGATTCTCAGGGAGGCTATGTCCATCGCTTAGAGTTTGCGCAAACCGAGAATGCGATGGTCAACGAGCCAGCTCTTCACCACGTACACGAGCTTGTTGTTGCTGCCGGGGGCGGGTGGTATAAGGAAGAATCCTGGGTCAATCAGATAGCGAATGGAGTTGTATACGATACCCTCTATGACTTCGCCATCGCGGAATTGGCAACGCATCCATATGCCATGTACGATGGGCGCCCGGGTATGAAAATTGAGCTCCTTGTGCTTCGAGTCTCCATCGAAGCTGTTTACAAAGAAGATGGCCTTGACATCCGCAGTTGAAATTACCTCGACAACATCCGATTCGAGACGGCGAATCCGGAAGGTCTCAGGTGAGTTTTGGGGAGCGTTGCTCAACAGCTCTTCGATTGTGTTCCAAACGGGGGAGTCCAGGTAGCCCTTGAGCGTCCCGGTGCCCAACTGGATCACAACCTTTTCCGACTTGGTCGCACTAGCGTTGATCATGCAAGGGCATTCTTTCTCACTGAATCCTAGCACCACTCGATGGAGTAGCGGTGCCATATCTTCCTGATCCTGAATCGACTGCAAGAATGACTATGTCTGTTTCGTGCTAGAACAATGGCGCTTTGGTAACACGCTAGTTGGTGACCGAATACGAATATCGCGTGACGATGCGCATCACACGTTTGTACAGCCATACTGGAATAACGTGTCCATGCGCCCCCTTAAGTGCTCGAAGCATTCCCGCCACGAGGCTTTCCAGGAACATACAATTCGAGCCGACTCAGGTGAAAAGTGGGAACGATGCCCGATAGATCATCTGATGTGTGCCACGATGGGGGGGGCGAGTGACCCTTGTTCGCCGCGGTTTCGATCTGGATCACAACATGCCCCAACCCGGGTGCAGTGACAGCGATCCGCGAACAGGATCAGGCTCATTGTGCCATATCAAGACTGTGCTGCTTCGGTGGTGGGCTGATATGGTACTGTTTGATCTTGTACAACAGAGCCTTATAGCTGATCTGCAGGTCGCTTGCCGCCGCCTTGCGGTTCCATCCCGTACCCTCCAACGCCCGTGCGATAGCGGCAGCTTCAGCTCCGCCCTTCAAATTCCGCACAAGATACTTCAGGCCTGCGCTGCCTGCGGCGTCTTCCCCGTTTGACTCAAATGATCTCACGATTTTCCGAGGATTCAAATCGTTCATGATTTCCTCTTCGTCGGCCAGGATGAGGTAACGCTTGATCATATTCTCCAATTCACGAAGGTTCCCAGGCCACGAGTGGCTGGTCAGAACCTGCATGAGCGCAGGCGAAATCGGCAAGGGATCGCACTTGTATTTCGCGGCCACCTTGCGCATGAAGTGCTGGGATAGGATTGGAATCTCCTCAATGCGCTCGCGCAGTGGGGGCATCTTCAGGGTAAAGCCATTCAGGCGGTAGTAGAGATCCTCGCGAAATGTCTTTTGCGCGAGAGCCGCTTTGATGTCGATGTTTGTAGCTGCAATTACGCGTACATCCACTTTGATGATGGACCGGCCGCCCAGGCGGGCAAAACTCCCATCCTGAAGAACCTGTAACAGCTTGGCCTGCAAAACGGCCGGCATTTCGCCAATCTCATCCAAAAAGATCGTGCCGCTGTTGCAGATCTCAAATTTGCCCGGCTTGGGCTTGAGCGCGCCGGTAAAGGCGCCTTGCTCATAGCCGAAGAGCTCACTCTCAAGCAGATCCGCGGGCATCGCCGCGCAATTCACCTTCAGGAAGCTGCGCTGGCTGCGAGCTGACATCTTGTGAATGAAGATGGCCGCGACTTCCTTGCCGGTGCCGCTCTCTCCAAGGATGAGCAGGGGGATGTCCGTGCGCGCGAGAAGCCTGCATTGGGATTCGATCTCCCGCATGCGCTTGCTCGCTCTGACAAAGGATGTGTTCTCGTCAAGCGGGATTTCCATGATGTCATTGTCATCGTCGGCCTGATGTTTGCCCGCTTCCTTGAGGCACTGCTGCACGGCAAGGTCGATGTCGATTTTTTTAAAGGGCTTGAGGATCACTTCAGCGGCGCCGATGCGAGTCGCCGTCATGACTTCCTTCACCTCGGCTGAACAGGCGAGCATGATGATCGGAAGCGACGGCTTGGAAGCGTGAATTTTCGCCAACAGACCGAGCGCATTCTCCTCGGTATCGTCCTCGGCTATGTCCCAGTCCATCAAGAGCAGGTCAGGTGCAGGAGATTCCACCAGCCTGCGGAGGAGTTCTCGGGCTTCGGTAAACAAGCTGACGCTGAAACGGTCCGCAAGAATGCGATGCGCGTAATCCAGAACTGCAGGGTCGGTGTCAAGAACTACTACGATGTGACGACCGCGTTTACCCGTGGCCTTCATGGAAGCTCCTTACGATATGCTCGCCATCTAGGTTTTTCCCACTCCTGTCACTACGCTCTATGGCAGGTGCTATCCCTTGCGCATGACAAGCAGGACGAAAATGTTTGCACTATTCCCATTGCGGTTAACTGAAAGCCGTTGAAAACCTCGAAGAGATGTGGAGTTCATCGTACACGGAAACGGGGCGATTCACTCCCATGTAAATTAATTTTCTGATCTTGCATATCTTGGCATTCAGAAGTGATCAATATTGCGCTTAGCGGCAATTTCGTCATTAGCCTGAACCAAAGAAGATCCTTCGCCCAAAGTTAACGGAGGAACACACCAAGGACTGCATTGTCCTGGTTCGTTTCAGGGCCAACGACCTGGAACGAATTGCAGCTCTGACGAAGTCCAGCAATCAAACCGTATACTAGTGGCACGTTGAGTGCCGCTAGTGGAGGGGTGAGCCTGTGGACTTCAAAAGCAGAATACTACACCTTGGTAGCAAGTTGCCATTCTAAAGTGGTAATTAATTCGCTACTTGCGCAAAAATTTACATAGTCATCGAGTGTTAACCACTCTGTAACCCTTCCAGTTGTTGAAAAGATTACCAGGGTAACATTTTATTATGTTACCTCCAGTAGCTTTCTAGGTTACCAATGGTGTATTGTATCTGGCCAGAAAGTTGCATGCAGAAACCATGTACCTACCTCTTATTCTGGATGAGGAATGCCTTTGGCGCGCTCGACTGAATCATTCGATGTTCGTGATCTGCCTCCGATGGATGTGATCTTCGGCCAATCGCCCGGCATGGCTATCGCTCGAGAGAAGCTGGAACGAATTGCCAAAACGACCGTCCCGGTGCTGTTGCAGGGCGAGAGCGGAACGGGCAAAGAGATATTTGCCAAATTATTGCACGCCTACTCCAATCATTCGAACGGCGCCTGGGTCAAGGTGACGTGTGCCGCGATCCCGCACTCTTTGATCGAGTCGGAACTGTTTGGGTATGAAAAAGGCGCGTTCACCGGAGCTTATGCCACCAAGCGCGGCCGTGTGGAACGGGCTCATATGGGAACCCTGTTTCTGGATGAAATTGGCAGCCTGGATTTGCATTCGCAGGCCAAATTGCTGCAAGTGCTGCAGGATGGCAGCTTTATGCGCGTAGGGGCGCAACAGTCGAGGAAGGTCAATACCCGGCTCATCAGCGCAGCCAGCGGAAACCTGCGGCAACAGACCGAGGATGGCAGCATCAGGATGGACTTCTTCTACCGTATCAACGCCGTGACCATCGAATTGCCGCCGTTGCGTCAACGGGCGGCGGATTTGCCAATCCTGATCGACTACTTTCTTGATCTGCATTCGCAAGCATATAGTCTCAAGCCGAAGCCGCTTTCGCACGAAATAAGGAGCATGATGCAGCGATACAACTGGCCAGGAAACATCCGTCAACTGGAGAACATGATTCGCAGCTACGTCCTGATAGGCAACGAACAGGATCTAGCGGCGGACCTGTCTCAGGCTGCCCCGGCTGAGGTAGCCCACGAGATCGATTTGGCCAACCCCATCGCTTTGAAGGAGATTACCAAGGCCGCCGCGCGAGATTTAGAGAGAGAGGTTATTCTGAAGGTGCTGCAGGCAAATGACTGGAATCGCCGGAAAACAGCCAAACAGATCAAAATCAGCTACAGATCGCTACTTTATAAGCTGCAGGAATCGAAAATCAGCGCGCTTTCGGGCAGGCCGCTGAAAGCATGGCCTTCGGATGCGGTGTCTAACCGATCGTAGGTCTCGTGACATGGAATGGCATAATGAGTCCGATGGCCGCGAGCAGACGGTTGAGCAATCGGCCAAGTATGCGCGCGGTCGTCATGCGGACGTCCTGACGGCGGAATGGCAGATTAACGGGCATGTGCAGCCGTCTTGCGAGCAGATACGAGCGATTCAAATATCTCGAGCAGTTCTGCCGCGACGGCGCTCCAGCTTCGGCTCCGATGTGCGGAGATGGCCGCAGCGTCCCAGGTTCTGTCGAGGACCGATGCGAGGGCGTGAGCCAACTCAGCCGGCCTACGAGGAGGTACGAGCCGACCGCAGTCGCCGCTCATGATCTCGGGGATGCCCCCGACATTTGTGGCGACGACAGGACGGCCGCAAGCGAGCGATTCCAGGACGACGTTGGGGCAACCTTCCATATAACTTGGCAGGGTGACCAGATCGGCTGCCGCCATCCAGACGGCGACCTCGTCGAAGGCGCAACCGGGCAGCGCGTGAACATAGCCGGCGGCGTTGTTGGACTGAATGGCGCTCTCGATGAAAGGCCGGTCCGGGCCCTCGCCTACTAGGTAGACATGCAGGCCGGGCCGCTGGGGATGCAACTCCGCCGCGGCTTCGACGAGTTCACGAAGCCCTTTCTTCAGGTCCATGCGCCCAATGTAAACGACGGTTTGCGAGGCCGGGTCGATGTGCAACTTCTCTCTCGCCTCAAGTCGGCCGGCGGGGTGGAAGATGGAGAGGTCGCAACCGTTGACAATTGCGCGGACCTTTTGCGGCGGGGCGCCCATGGCTATGGCTCTTGCTCGCAGGTCACTGCTGACGGTTACCAGAAAATCGGCCTGGCGCAGAACGGTGCGCGTGTGCATGGCGGAAATGGGATCGCCGATGCGGTTGATGTCGGACCCAATGCCCATGGCCACCACAGGAATGGAAAGGGCTTGGGCGATTTTGAGAGCGGCATACCCGTCGGGATAGAGGAAGAAGCTGAAGATGAGATCGGGGGCAAAGCCGCGAACGTGAGGCAGGAGCGCACGCGCCGCCATCCATCCGTTGAACGGGCGGGAAACGAAAGGCAACGCGGGAAAGTTGTAGTAGTTCGCCTTCACATCGGGCGGGCTGTAGGAGAGGTCGAGACTGCTGTAAGTCCGGCTGCGCGGCTTGAGTAAAGATGGATAGGCGGCGTTGGGAAAGAAGACCCGCACATCGGCATTGCGAGCGAGAACACGCAGCGTCTGATAGGCCGACCGGCCCTGCCAGGGCTCGGCGGAACTGGGGAAATACCGGGTGACGACAGCGATCTTCATGGTTCGGCCTTTGGCATAACCGGGTTCGGGAGAATCCGGTTGTTCTCGAGAATAGCCTCGAACTCGCGGCCGACGGCCTGCCATGAGATTTCTCTTTGAGCACGCTGAAGCGCGTTGTGCGCGATGGCGCGCCGGGCGGCATCGCCGGTGAGCAGGCGAACGCAGGCGGCGGCAAAGAGGCCGGGATCGTCGGCCAGGACGATGTCCTCGCCGTCCTTGTAGCGCAGACCCTCCGCGCCCACCGTGGTGGAGACGACCGGGATGCCCGCGGCCATGCACTCATAAATCTTTAATCGAGTTCCTCCGCCGATGCGGATAGGCACAATTGAAATCTTAGATCCCCAGAGATAGGGCCGCATATCATCGACCCTGCCGGTGACGCATACGCCCGTGAGCCCCTGCGCCGCCTTGATCACCCTGGCATCGGGCGACCGTCCTGCGATGGTGAAGGTCGCGCCGGGCAGCCGGTCACGAATCAAGGGAAACACTTCCGAGAGAAAATACACGACCGCATCCACATTGGGCAGCCAATCCATCGATCCGCAGAAGACGATGTCCGATATCGGAGGAGCATCGCCGCGGGGCGCAAAGTATTCCACATCGACGCCAGTCGGAACGCTGGTGACGGTCTCAATTCCGAACATGCGCCTCATCCTGGAGGCGTCGATATCGGAAACGGCGATCACGTGCTTTGATGTCCGGCATATCTTCCTCTCATAAGCCTCCATTTTTCTGGCCTGCATCTGAAAGAAAAGCTTATTCAGGAGAGAGTGGCTCTGCTCGGCGTGGCGTTGCCAGATGGTGGTTTCGACATTGTGCTGAAAAAGGACGCACGACCTGAGGTCGCGAAGATTCGGAGCGGAAAATAAAAAGTCGCAGACGATGGAATCGTAATGCTCGGCGGCAATCAGGGCATCGATCAGTTGCCTGAGCTTGGTTGAGGAGTAGCGGAATACCGCCATCGGCATCGGTCTGACGACGCTGGCCACAAGCTGGGGGAGAATTCCCAGAGATCTTCTGGCGGGCGCGGAGTGCTCCACGGAAAAGTGCCGGCTTGAGTACTCCGAGCTTCGCTGCGGCCCCTCAAGATTTTGAGGATCGTTGAGCGCGGCGAAATGAATCTCATGCCGCTTGTGCAGCTCCTTCAGCATACCGAGGGTGCGAATCTGACCGCCGCGATCAGTGGGGTGCGGGTATAATGGGCATATCCAAAGAATCTTCATCGTTGCGGGATGCCTCCTCGCCAGAGGCGATGGATGGAGCCGATGTCCTATGGCTGTCCTTAGTTCCATGATAAACTGCCTCCGTGCGAGGTCGGGTCGAACGCCATGAATCGTAAGCGAAACGTAATCGTGATGGGTCTGGGATACGTTGGCTGCGTAAGCGCCGCGTGCTTGGCTGAAATTGGACACAGAGTACTCGGGGTTGACCGTGACAGCAATAAAGTGGAAGCAGTCCGGAAGGCGCAGTCGCCGTTTTTCGAAGCCGGGCTGGAGAGCCTTATACAAAGAAATGTTGCCGAGGGGCGGCTACAGGCTGGAGCACTCGATGAAATGGCCCTCGATGCTGCGGATGTTGTGATGCTTTGCATCGGCACTCCCTCGCAGGCCAATGGGAATATTGACCTTAGCCATTTGCAGCGCGTCTGTGAGGAAATCTCGGCCCTCCTTCGGCCCAGAACCAAGCGCCTGATCGTTGCCGTGCGCAGCACTGTGTTTCCGGGAACTTGCGAGAGCCTGCTTGAGACCATCTTCGCCCAGAGAGAAGATGTGGAAATAGTCTCCAACCCGGAGTTCCTAAGGGAAGGCACAGCCGTAAAGGATTTCATGGAGCCCTCTCTGCTGGTTGTCGGTGGAAGCACGGACGAAGCCGCGCAGTCTGTGGCCGATTTATACGCCGGCCTTCCATGCGAGGTCTCTATCGTCTCGTTGCGCACTGCCGAAATGATCAAATACGCTTGCAACGCCTTTCACGCAGTCAAGATAGGATTCGCAAACGAGATTGGTTCGCTTGCCTCCAGCCTCGGCGTCAACCCCGAGCAGGTGATGGCGACCTTATGCCGGGATACAAAACTGAATATCTCTACGGCTTATCTCAAGCCCGGCTTCGCGTTTGGCGGATCATGCCTGCCCAAGGACCTGCGCGCCCTCGCGTTCCGCGCCTCCAGGCTCGATCTGAGGCTGCCTCTGCTGGAGTCCGTTCTGCCCTCCAACGACGAACATCTCAGGCGCAGCATTCGGGAGGTGGTCAAACTGCCGGGGAAGCGGATCGGAATCTATGGCCTTGCCTTCAAGGAAGATACCGACGATCTTCGCGAAAGCCCGGTGATCACGATTATCGAGCATCTGATCGGCAAAGGCAGGGCGGTGCAAATCTATGACCCGCACATTCAGATCGACGAGATCTACGGCAGCAATCTCAGCTTCGTAGTTTCGGCTCTGCCTCACATTGGCAAGCTTCTGACGTTGAGCCTCGATCAGCTGATCTCGTCCTCCGACACTCTGGTGATGGCGCAAAAACCCACGCCCGCGGCGCTGGATCAAATGATGGCCAGCGGCCTCGCCATCCTGGACCTCACAAGGCTTTCTCTCAAAGCCTCATCCGCCGCGGAAGCCTCCGTCTAGCACGGAATCGCTCCGTTTTCGACTGCGAACGTCGTGTTTGTCTTGCAATTCCCCTCAGGGGTATATAATTCGAGAAATCAGAGTTGAGAAAATAGATTCTGGTTAAGCCAACCTCAAAGGCAATCGCAGGGCGGCTCCACTTCTCGTCATACGGGGTGCGTTAGTTGCAAGAGTACAATACTTCAAGTTCTGCTCTCGATGAGTGGCGTCTTTGGCAAAAGATATCCATTCTCAGACGCGAATGCCGCGCCGTAGAGACTTCCTTCATTGCAGCTCTATTTCGCTACTTATATTTCCGCCTTAGGCATAAGAATATTCTGGCCAGTCGAAAGGTGATGATTCGTGGTCTCGGCAATATCACTACAGACGGTCTCCTTCAAATCGGAATGATGTATGCTGGATTTATTCCTCCGGATGAAATAACCTATCTCAATATCCATGGAAAACTGAGGTTTCGTGGTAATTTCTCATTGGGCAAGGGTTGCTCTGTTTACATTGGCAAGAATGCAACAGCGGACTTTGGCCATTGTTACGTGACAGGAAGAGCCACTTTTGTTATCCTGCATGATCTTAAGATTGGCGACGGATGCGTCATTGCGTGGGAATGTCTGTTTCTTGACGAAGATTTTCACGAACTTGACTATTCAGGGAAGAAGAATAAGACGAACAGGATTGAGATTGGCAACCGTGTCTGGATCGGTAGTCGTGTCACTATCCTTAGAGGGGTTACAATTCCAGACGGTTGCGTAGTCGCATCGGGGTCCGTTGTCTCATCGAGTTTTCAAACAACTAACTGCCTGATCGCCGGTTCACCCGCAAAAGTCGTCAGGGAAAACATAACATGGGTGTAATCTTCCTGAATTACACCTATCGCTGCCGCTGCTGAAGCTGGAATGTCAACTGTGCCAATTTATCTGTAGTCTGCGAGTGCGCAATTGCGGCGCGGTCGATAAGCTATCCTGTCTGTGAAACCTGGAGAAACACGATCAGATTGCCATCTTCAGGTTCCTGGATTGGGGTCAACCGGGCGTCCGATTTGATTCTGAACGGCAGATAATTCCGAGCGATGAGCCAATCGAAAAGCTCCTTGCGGCTAAACCCGGCCAAGCGCTGGTGGTGTTCTTTCACTTCCACGAGTAATACAGGATGAAACCGTTCGAGTGTCTTACGGCCTCCATTCAGGACGGCCAATTCGTAGCCTTCGACATCAATCTTGATAACATCAAGGCGGTCGAGCGCTTGGGACTCAACAAACTCATCCAGGGTCGTGCAGGTAACCATCTCAGCCGATATGTTTTTTATTCCGGCCGCCCGCAGGGATGCAGAGCCGGTGTTAAAAACGTTCTCCAGGTGAAGCACCGCCTCGCCGGCCTTGTCAGATAGGGCCAGCTTATAAGGGAGGATCTGGCGGAAGCCATTGCGTGATGCGTTCTCTTTGAGACGCCCAAATTGCCGTGTAGCAGGCTCAAAGGCATAGATGCGGCCCTCGAAACCGACCAGCGGCGCGGCTGTAAGCGAATAATACCCGACATTCGCGCCAACGTCGAATACGACCGAGTGGGGCTTTAACAGACTCTTGAAGTAAGGGGTCTCTTTGAGTTCGTAAGTTTCGCCCCCCCACCATATTCCGAATGATACCTCGTCCCACAAATCACAAGCTATGATGGTACTGGCGTTGAGCTGAACGTTATCCCATAATCGTCTCTTGATGAACCAGGCTTGGAAGATCCGGTCCATGATTCTCCACTTACCTTTGAAGTATGGAGTTGAGCGAGAGATATGCCCTAGCAGACGGAGCCAAGGGGGAGCTTCTGAAGGGCTTGAGCAATTGTTATTCATGACGTTACTCCTCGACGAGTGGCCGGATAGACTTATTGTACCGGAGAGAGTCTCCGTTTTGCCCTACAGGTCCGACCTAGGTCTCTGACCGCTTGTTCTTGTACCAGCTCCGTGCCCCATCCTTTCGCCTTTTTCCTGGCGAAAGGGTGGGAAACCGCGAACCTCAAAAGTACGAAATCACACAGTCAGAGACCTAACGCTTATTCCCCGGAAGTTTCCCGATTCGGCAGCATAGCAGCCGAGATCCGGTCAGGCTGTGCACTGGCCGC
>JBEKNO010000067.1:0-13718 GCA_049522735.1 Occallatibacter sp. | reverse complement strand
GCCCGCCTCCGCTTCACCAACCATGGATTATTCTGGAGGAGCAAAGTCGGATTGAGCAGAATAATCCAGCGAACGGCAAGTGGGGCACTCGCAAACTGTCTCAACCAAGGGGTTCACCCCAAGGAGGGTTACACGCCGATGACGGCGCAAAGTTCCTTGACGGCGGCGGCGCTCTTTTTGAGGGCGGCGTCTTCTTCCCTGGTGAGCTTGATCTCGATGATTTTTTCCAGGCCGGCTGCGCCCAGCTTGCAGGGAACGCCGATGAAGTAGCCCTGGATGCCGTACTCGCCTTCGAGGTAGGCGGCGCAGGGCAGGATTTTCTTTTTGTCCTTGAGGATGGCTTCGACCATCTCGGTTGCCGCGGCAGAGGGAGCGTAGTAGGCGCTGCCGGTTTTAAGGTGCTTGACGATCTCCGCGCCGCCGTCGCGGGTGCGCTGAACGAGGGCTTCGAGGCGATCGGGGGCGATCAGTTCGGTGATGGGAATGCCGGCGACGGTGGAGTAGCGGGGGAGCGGGACCATGGTGTCGCCGTGGCCGCCTAGCACGAAGGCGTTGACGTTCTCGACACTGACGTTGAGCTCGGCGGCGATGAAGGCGCGGAAGCGGGCCGAGTCCAGGACGCCGGCCATCCCGATGACACGCTCGCGGTTGAAGCCGGCCTGGCGATAGGCGGCCTGGGCCATGGCGTCGAGCGGGTTAGAGACCACGATGAGGATGGATTCGGGCGACTGCGCGACCACCTTCGCAACTACGTCGGAGATGATTTTGAAGTTGGTGTGGAGCAGATCGTCGCGGCTCATGCCGGGCTTGCGGGGAATGCCGGCGGTGATGACTACGATGTCGGAGTGGGCCGTGGCCGCGTAATCGTTGGAGCCGGTGACGCTGACGTCGCACTTTTCGATGGGCATGGCCTGGAGCAGATCGAGCGCCTTGCCCTGGGGAACGCCTTCGACCACGTCGATCAGGACTACATCGGCGAGTTCCTTGGCCGCAATCCAGTGGGCGGCGGTTGCGCCCACGTTGCCGGCGCCGATGATGCTGACTTTCTTGCGCATATCAAATCTCCTTCTTGTGCGACCTGCATTCCCTCAGGGGCTAAAGCCCGCATTCATTTTGCAACCATTTCGGCACGACTGAAGTCGTGCCCTGACACAAAGCCGGATTTTTTCAGCAGCCTACGAAGTCGTGCTCTTTCAAAACTGATTCCTAGTCCCTCAGTCCCTTAGTCCCTGTCGTTACATGTTGCCGATGATGCGGGTGGCGAATTCGCTGGTGCCAACTTTGGTTGCGCCAGCGGTCTGGCGTTCGAAGTCGTAAGTGACGAACTTTTGCAGAATGGTTTTTTCGAGCGCCTGCTCGATGAGCTTGGCGGCTTCTTTCCAGCCAATGAAATCCAGCAGCATAACGCCCGACAGGATGAGGGAGCCGGGATTGATGACGTCCTTGTCGGCGTACTTGGGGGCGGTGCCGTGGGTGGCTTCGAAGACGGCGTAGCCGTCGCCGATGTTGGCGCCGGGGGCGATGCCCAGGCCGCCCACCTGCGCGGCGGCGGCGTCGGAGATGTAGTCGCCGTTGAGGTTGGTGGTGGCCAGAACCGAGTAATCGGCGGGACGGATGATGATCTGTTGGAAGATGGAGTCGGCGATGCGGTCGTTGATGAGCAGCTTCGACTTCCAGGCGCCCTTGCCGTGGGTTTGGCCGATGGAGTCGAGGACTGACTTGACCTCGGCGTAGACAGATTCGCGAAAGCCCGGAGAGTCGAATTCAAAGCCGGGCTCGATGAGGGCTGCGTTGTCTTCAATGGAGATGCCGGGGTTGGCCTCGACATTGCCCAGAATCCAGCTTTCGCGTTCGGTGACGGTTTGCGCGCGGAACTCTTCCTGGGCGACCTGGTAGCCCCACTCGCGGAAGGCGCCCTCGGTAAACTTCTGGATGTTGCCCTTGTGCACCAGGGTGACGGTTTTGCGGCCCGTTTCAAGGGCGTAGCTGATGGCGCGGCGCACCAGCCGCTTGGTGCCGAAGATGGAGATGGGCTTGATGCCCACGCCAGAGTCGGCGCGCACTTTTTTATTGGTTTTGGACAGGAGATCGTCGTTGATGAATGCGATCAACCGGCCGGCATCCGCGCTGCCTTCTTTGAACTCGATGCCCGCGTAGACATCTTCGGTGTTCTCGCGGAAGATGACGATATCGAGCTTTTCCGGGTGCTTTACTGGGCTGGGCACGCCCTGGTAGTACTTGACCGGGCGCACGCAGGCGTAGAGGTCGAGAAGCTGACGCAGGGCCACGTTGAGGGAGCGGATGCCGCCGCCGACGGGCGTGGTGAGCGGGCCCTTGATGGAGACGCGCAGGTCGCGAGTCGCGGCCACCGAGTCGTCCGGCAGCCAGGTCGAGAAGCGCCGAAAAGCCTTTTCACCGGCGAAGATCTCAAACCAGCGGATGGCGCGGCGGCCGCCATAGGCTTTCTCGACCGCGGCGTCGAAGACCCGCTGCGAGGCCTTCCAGATGTCGCGGCCCGTGCCGTCCCCCTCAATAAAGGGAATGATGGGGTGGTCGGGCACCTGGAACTGGCCGTTTTGGTAATCGATGGGCTGGCCGTTTTTGGGCAATTCCAAGCCGTTGTAGGTGGTTTGCATGGGTTACGGGGGGATCCTTTTTCTTGCCTGTTCAAGGATGAGGCTACCATCTGCAATTCAGGGGTGGCAATGGAGGGCAATTTACAGCTGGGCGTGATAGACCAAGCCGGCGCACGCTGCAATACGCATGGCTCTCAAGCATCCGCCGCTTGACATCATGATGCCTTATAGTATAGCATCATGATGTGCGAACCACTCTTACCATTGACGATGATGTAGCCCGCCTTGTCCAGGAGGAGGTTCGGCGCTCCGGCGATTCTTTCAAGGGGACAGTGAACAACCTGCTCCGCCGGGGCCTGACTGCCAGCCGCAATCCTCAACCCAGAAAGCGGTTTGTGGTGACGCCGATGGCGATGGGCTTGAAACCCGGGCTTAGCTACGATTGCATCGCGGAGCTTCTCGAGGAAGCGGAAGGGCCGTACCACCGGTGATTGTTCTGGATGTTAATCTTCTTCTCTATGCGCATGACAGCACGTCGGAGCGTCATTCCGCTGCGCGCATGTGGCTGGGAAGCGTCTTTTCAGGACCGGAACCGATCGGGTTGCCGTGGCAGGTGGTCTGGGCGTTCCTGCGGCTCACCACGAATCCTCGTATCTTCGCCAACAGTCTGTCGATGGAAAAGGCGGTTGGCATCGCTCAGCAATGGATGGAGTTGAAACAGGTCCGCTTGCTTGCGCCGGGAGAGCGCCACTGGAGCCTGCTCCAGAAAATGCTGATCGAAGGGCAGGTGCGCGGACCGCTTACCAACGATGCGGAATTGGCGGCGTTGACCATCGAATACGGCGGAGTGCTGCACACCACGGATCGCGACTTTGCCCGGTTTCCAGGGCTGAGATGGGTCAATCCGCTGTTGGAATCCGGAAGTTCATGATTCCTGAAATGCGTGGCACGGGGTTGAGCTACTCGAACGCATGAGGAAATTGCTGCAAATGCTGCCCCGTAACCCGTCTGAATGCGATAGACTCATGCGGGAGCGTTGCACGCGAATCGCGATCTTCAAAACTCAGGGAGGGTACATAGAAATTGGGAACAGGCATGGTCCCGAAGAAGATTTTCTTCACCAAGGGCGTGGGCAAACATAAGGAGCGTTTGACATCGTTTGAGCTGGCGCTTCGGGATGCGGGGATCGCCTCGCAGAATCTGGTGCGCGTCTCCTCCATCTTTCCGCCGCAGTGCAAGGTGATACCGCGCAAGGAAGGCCTCAAGTACCTGAACGACGGCGAGGTGATTTTTTCGGTGATCGCGGAGAACTCCACGCGCGAGCCGCACCGGCTGATCGCATCGAGCATCGGGGTGGCCATTCCCGCGGACCGCAACACCTACGGCTACCTGAGCGAACACCACAGCTTCGGCGAGACCGAGGAACAGGCCGGCGAGTATGCCGAGGAGCTGGCCGCAGAGATGCTGGCCACGACGCTGGATGTGGAATTCGATCCCGACACGAGCTGGGACGAGAAGAAGGAGATTTACCGCATCTCCAACAAGATTGTTCGCACCAGCAACATCACGCAGTCGGCGGTGGGCGACAAGCGCGGAAAGTGGATTACCACGATTGCCGCCGCCGTTTTGATTCTGGAAGAGTAGGGATTGCATCCGGCAGAACATGGAGGCCAATTCCGCAGGGGATTGGCCTTGCCGCATGGTGCAGGGTTGTTCGCACGGATATTTTTCCGCCTGCTCCGCAAAGCCCCGTGCCCCCATCCTTTTCGCGTTTCCGCCGCAGCGGACGAATAGGGTGGGAAACCAAAACAATTGGGAGTCGTGCTTTCCCACCCTTGCGCCAGAAAAAAGGCACAAGGATGGGGCACGGAGCTCGGTTGGTCATTTCGATTGGCGATTATTCGCGAGGAGGAGAGTCTTCAGCCTATGGGGAATGCGCGCAAATACACCGTGGGGCTCGTGCAGATGCGCATGGGGGCGGACCCGGAGGCGAACTTCGGGAGGGCGGTGGAACGCATTCGCGAGGCGGCGCGGCGGGGCGCGAATATCGTGTGCCTGCCGGAGCTGTTTCGCACCCAGTACTTTTGCCAGCGCGAGGAGCTTGCGCTCTTTGACCTTGCGGAGGAGATCCCCGGCCCGTCCACAGCGCGGCTGGCCGAGGTGGCGCGCGAGTTGCGGGTCGCCATCATCGCCTCGCTCTTCGAGCGCCGCGCTCCGGGGCTTTATCACAACACGGCGGTTACGCTGAATGCCGATGGCGCCATCGCCGGCGTCTACCGCAAGATGCATATTCCGGACGATCCGCTTTATTTCGAGAAATATTATTTTGCGCCCGGCGATCTTGGTTTTCAGGCCGTGGATACGGCCTTTGGACGCGTGGGTACGCTGGTTTGCTGGGATCAGTGGTATCCCGAGGGCGCGCGGATCACCGCTTTGCAGGGGGCCGAGGTGCTGTTTTATCCCACGGCCATCGGCTGGCACCCGGCGGAGAAGGATCAATCCGGCGCGGCGCAATATGAGGCCTGGCAGACTGTTCAGCGGGCGCACGCCATCGCCAACGGCGTCTATGTGGCCGGGGTGAATCGAGTGGGCCTCGAGCACGGCGAGGTCAAATTGGAGCATGGCGATGTGCTGGGCAATCACGCGCCGGGGGCGGGCCTCGAGTTCTGGGGCGGCAGCTTTCTGGCTGACCCGTTTGGACGCGTGATGGCCAAGGCCTCGCACGATGCGGAGGAGATTCTGTTGGGCGAGATCGACCTGGGACTGATTGAAGAGACGCGCCGCCACTGGCCGTTCTTGCGCGACCGCCGCATCGACGCCTACGCGGGCATTACGCAGCGGTTTATCGATCCTGTGAATGCATGGACGCAGGACGGAGATCCCAAGCAGCCATGACTGGTTCCTTAGCGCCCGCAGCAACGCCGCGAGCCCTGGGCTACCGCATGCCCGCCGAGTGGGAGCGGCATGAGGCTACCTGGCTGGCCTGGCCGCACAATTGCGACGACTGGCCGGGAAAATTTCAGGCTATTCCGTGGATTTATGCGGAGATCGTGCGCCTGCTGGCCGCGCGGGAGCGGGTACACATCCTGGTTGAGGACGCGAAGGCTGAAGGGCGGGCACGCGGGATACTGGAGCGGGCGGGAGCGAATCTGGACCGCGTGAGCTTCCACCTCTGGCCCACCAACCGCAGTTGGACGCGCGATTCGGGGCCGATCTTCGTGCGCAACGGCGAAGGAAAGGTGGGCATTACCAACTGGCGCTTCAATGCGTGGGCCAAGTATTCCAACTGGCAGCTCGACGACCAGGCGCCGGGACGTGTGGCCGGGTTGCTGGGTTTGCCCGAGTGGCAGCCGGCCGTTGAGTTGGCCGACGGTACTGTGCGGAGACTGGTGCTGGAAGGCGGGTCAATCGATACCAACGGCAAGGGGATTCTGCTGACTACCGAAGAGTGCCTGCTGAGCGAGGTGCAGGAACGGAATCCGGGGGTGGGCCGGGAGCAGATGGAGCGGGCGTTTCGCGATTTTCTCGGCATCGACCGGGTGATTTGGCTGGGCGGGGGAATCGCGGGCGACGATACGCACGGTCATGTGGATGATATTTCCCGATTTGTTGGCGAGGCGACGATTGTGACTGCCGTCGAGCCGAATAAAGACGACCCGAACCATCAACCGCTGGCTGAAAACCTGGAACGGCTGAAGGCGGCGCGGACCGGCGATGGGAAGCAATTCACGCTGGTGGAGCTGCCGCTGCCGCGAGCGGTGGTTTTCGATGGGCAACGGCTTCCGGCCAGTTACGCGAATTTCTATATTGCCAATGAGCTGGTGCTGGCGCCGACCTTCCAGGACCCCAACGACCGCGTGGCGCTGAACACGCTGGCGGAGGTTTTTCCGGGGCGCGAAGTGATTGGGATTCATAGCGTGGACCTGGTGTGGGGACTGGGAACGCTGCACTGCATGACCCAGCAGCAGCCGGCGGCGGGCCGGGCGGTTCTAGGGTAGAATTGTGCTGGCAGGAGGATTCCGATGAGCCTCGATATAAAGGAAGTGATTCAGATTGCCCGTGCGCAATTCAAGGAACTGCTTCCCGAACTCGCGATAGTTGCAACAGATGATACCGTGCCCAAAGGTAGATTCGTCGGCCCCAAAACCAAGAAACTACAGGAAATCCGTGATCAGCAGGTAATTCGCTTGGAAGAAATTGAGAAAGAAGGCGAGAACTGGGCCATCACTCTCAGCATTCCGAATCCGAGCTACAGTCCAGACGCTCTGCTGGCAGGGATTCGCAGCGCAAGGAATCTGGCGCGCATTGCCAAAGTCGTAGTAATCGATGGTTCGGAAGGAAAGCTCGTTGCTCTCAGGGAGCGGGCTGCATGAAAGCAGCGGACAATCCGCTGTTGAAGCCGTATATAGGCAGACCTGCAATTCTGGATTCGAACCTACTTCTGCTTCGATGGTGCGCCAGCTTCGACAGGGAACTGGTAAATAGTTTCAAGCGTCTTAATTGCTTTCAAATTGAAGATATTGACTTGCTTTCTGAAACCTTGAAGGCTTTTTCGGCCGTGAGAACTACGCCTCATGTGCTCACCGAGGTCTCGAATCTGGCAAACTCACTTCCCAGGTGGATGAAAAAAGATTGGGCCGAGCATTTTTCAAAGCAAATTGAAGTCATTCCCGAACACTGGATTCCGGCCGCAACGATTGCCAAAAGCGATTTCATGGCGCTGGGCCTGACCGATGCGGCCCTTGCGGAATTGGCGACCACTCATGTCATCCTGACCCTCGATTTCCCACTGAGCAACTGGTTGGAGTCGCGGAGACTTAACGTGATCAACTTCACGCATCTTCGGAGCCTTTGGCTCGAATGACCGATCACGAAGCCATGCAGGCCGCACTTGCCGAAGCACGGTTGGCTGCAGAGGCAGGCGAGGTGCCGATTGGGGCGGTGGTGGCGCGCGAAGGGGAGATCGTGGCGCGAGGACAGAATCGCGTGCTGCGCGACCTGGACCCGGCGGCGCACGCGGAGATGATTGCCATTCGCGCGGCGGCCGCGGCGCTGGGCAATTACAGGCTCAATGGCTGCACGCTGTATGTGACGCTGGAGCCCTGCGCGATGTGCGCGGGGGCCATGATCCATGCGCGGCTGGACCGGCTGGTCTTTGCGGCCGCCGACCCCAAGGCGGGCGCGGCGGGGTCGGTGCTTTCGGTGCTCAACCATCCGCAACTCAACCACAAGATGGAAGTGGTGCAGGGAATTCTTGGCGATGAAGCGACGGAGTTGCTCAGGAGTTTCTTTCGCGAGCGGCGGTAATGCGTGCTATCCCACCCTAGCCACAAAGACAAAAACGTGGCGAGAGTGGGGCACCCGGCTTCTTTCGCGAGCGGCGGTAATTTAGCTAGAAGCGGACCCAACCTGCCTATTTCTGCTGGCGCATGTGTTCGGCGCGGACGTCGTTGGCCTTGAACAGGCTGATGAAGGGCGCGCCCCCGGCAGCCGCTTCGACGGCGGGGCGGCCGTTGGCCTCTTCGCGCTCGACTAGGCAGACCACGGCGGCGACAATCATTCCGGCTTCGCGGGCGGCTTCGATGGTGCTGATGGTGGAGGCGCCGGTGGTGCAGACGTCATCCACGATGACCACGCGGGCGCCGGGACGGCTGAAGCCTTCAATGCGGCGGGCTGTGCCGTGGGCCTTCTCGGCCTTGCGCACCAGGAAACCGTGCAGCAGAGGAGCGGCGGGGTCAGAACGCGCGCGCCAGGCGCTGGCGGTGGCCACGTTGGAGACGACGGGGTCCGCGCCCAGGGTGAGTCCGCCGACGGCCTCCGCAACGATGTGATTTTGCTCCAGTAGCTCGAGGATGGCCTGCCCGGTGAGGCGGCCGCCCTCGGCGTGCAGGGTGGTGGTGCGGCAGTCGATGTAGTAGTCGCTTGTGCCGCCCGAGGAGAGCTTGAACTGGCCGAGGCGGAAGCTCAGGCGGGCGAGGAGCCAGAGCAGTTTCTGGGCATGGGTGGAGGTGGCCATTGGTTCTGATTGTAAACGCTCTTCACATCTTTTCCAGATGCCGGAATCCGCCGGTGCCGAAAAGCATGAGGGAGAAGAGCAGGAAGTTGTAAGAGGCGTGGACCAGGACGCTGGCGGCGAGGGAGCGGGTGGTGAGCCGCGCCCAGCAGAGGACCAGGCTGACGCAGACGAGCAGGAGAAAAGGGCCGAGAGAGTAGCCGGTCTGCTCGGCGTGCATCCAGGCGAAGGGAATGCTGGTGAGGATGGTGGCGATGGTCATGGCGGGCATGGACCACTGCGGATGGCCATTCTCGCCGAGGGGGCGGACGGGCTCGCCAGTGAAGTGTTCGCTGGTCCAATCGCAGGCCGTGCACAGGGCAGGGAGCAGAAAGCCGCGGAAAAGTATTTCTTCAAAGAAGGGTGCGAAGGTGATGCCGAAGGCGAAGAGCAGCCACGCCTCCATGGAGGTCTGGAAGAGCTTGTCGATGGGTGCATCGGAGGGGCCGGGCAGCAGCAGTCCGTCGATCATGGCGAGCACAAAGCATACGGAAGCCGCGCCAAAGAGCCGTTTACGCAGGCGCAGGGCCGTTGCGGCGTTCCATTGCAAGCCGGCAAAGAAACTCTTATGCCACAAGTGTGGAAAGACCAGGAGGCCGGCGGCAAAGGAGATTAGGTAGAGAACCGACATATTGATCAGCGTGTAATGGATGTCGTAGATGGCCTGTTCAGCCGTCGAGATGCCGAAGAGATGGAAGTGGAGGGCGGCTTGGGTGATGAGAATGGCGCCCAGCATGCCTAAGGTGGAAAGCAGGGCCAGGATCAGGAGATGACCAAGATGGGGAATGCGTGTGGGCGAGTGGACCTCGGGCTGAGACCAGGACTGGAAGAGGGGTGGTTCGGCGGGAATGCCTTCCTGGGGATGGGTGAAGTCCTGGATGGCGCCGGGGAAATGGCCATGCACCGCCGGCATGGTTTCTTCCGGCGTTGGGGATGGTTCCCGGTCCGGTGTGGAGGGTTGGGGATTGAAGGGGTCTTGCCCTGGGAGGGTGCTCATGCGAGGCCCGTTTTCTTTTTGCGGGGACTGGAGGTCCTGGGAGTTTTCTTTGGATCGGAGATGCCGGAGCGTGACGTGGACTCCCAGATCTCAGAGGCGAGACCCTTCGGCAAGCTCAGGGCAGGCTCTGGGAGACCCGCTCTTGCGCGGGAGGATGCGAGGTCTTCTTCCGCGGGGGTGGATCGCCGGACGCGCTTTGGTTTCGCTGGTTCAGGTTCGCGGTTTCCCACCCTTTCCGCAGAAACAAGCGGAAAGGATGGGGCACGGAGATTGGTGGTTGAAGCGGCGGCGGTTTCATGAGCGGCGCCGGATTCGACGGTTTTTAGTTTGCCGTTGCTGGAGGCGTAGTAGCGGGTGAGGCACTGGCCGGTATAGGAGCCGGGGGTGGCGGCAATCTTTGCGGGGCGGCCTTCGCCTACGATGCGGCCGCCGTCTTCGCCGCCTTCGGGGCCCAGATCGATGATCCAGTCGGCGTTGCGGACGACGTCGAGATTGTGTTCGATGATGATGACCGAGTTGACCAGATCGACGAGGCGGTGGAGCACTTCGAGAAGCTTGCGCACGTCGTCGAAGTGGAGGCCGGTGGTGGGCTCGTCGAGGAGATAAAGCGTGCGGCCGGTCTGGCGCTTGGATAGCTCGCGGGCCAGCTTCATGCGCTGGGCTTCGCCGCCGGAGAGAGTGGTGGCGCTCTGGCCGAGGTGGACGTAGCCCAGGCCGACATCGACCAGGGTTTGCAGCTTCTGGCGCACCTGCGGCACGTCGGCGAGGAGGGGGAGCGCGTCTTCAATGGTGAGGTCGAGGATGTCGGCGATGGAGTGGCCGTGGAATTTTACGGCCAGGGTTTCCTGGTTGTAGCGGCGTCCGTTGCAGACCTCGCACTGCACATAGACGTCGGGCATGAAGTTCATTTCGATGCGGCGCTGGCCGTCGCCCTGGCAGGTTTCGCAGCGGCCTCCGGAGACGTTGAAGCTGAAGCGGCCGGCCCTGTATCCGCGTTCGCGGGACTCGGGCAGCATGGCGAAAAGGTCGCGGATGGGCGAAAAGACCTGGGTATACGTGGCGGGATTGGAGCGCGGCGTGCGGCCGATGGGGGATTGATCAATGCGCACCACCTTGTCAATCTGTTCAGCGCCGGTGAGCGTGTCGTGGGCGCCGGGTTCCTCGCGGGAGCCGTAGATACTCTTCGCCAGCGAGCGGTAGAGAATGTCGTTGATGAGCGTGCTTTTGCCGCTGCCGCTGACGCCGGTGACCACGGTCATGACACCGAGGGGGATGCGGATGGTGATGTCCTGCAGGTTATGCTCGCGGGCCCCGGTGACGGTGAGCCACTTGCCGGTGAGGGGGCGTGGTTTAGCGCGCTGCAGCATGGAGGCGGCTCCAGAGAGATAGCGGCCGGTGAGCGATTCGGGGCAGGCCATGATCTGAGCCGGCGTGCCCTCAGCGACGACCTGGCCGCCCAGGCGGCCTGCGCCGGGGCCGAGGTCCAGGACGTAGTCGGCGTGGCGGATGGTCTCTTCATCGTGCTCGACGACCAGGACGGTGTTGCCCAGGTCGCGCAGTTTTTCCAGGGCCTGGATGAGGCGGCTGTTGTCGCGCTGGTGGAGGCCGATGGAGGGCTCGTCCAGAACATAGAGCACGCCGCGCAGCCGCGAGCCGATCTGGGTGGCGAGGCGGATACGCTGGCCTTCGCCGCCGGAGAGGGTGGCGGCGTTGCGAGCCAGGGAGAGATAGTTGAGGCCAACGGCACAGAGGAATTCCAGCCGCTCGACGATCTCGTGGCGGATGCGCTCGGCCACCAGCGACTCGCGCGCCGAGAAGCTGAGGTTGATGGCGGCCGATAAGGCGCGGTTGAGGGGCAGAGAGGTGAAGTCGGCGATGGAGAGGCCGCCGATTTTGACCGCCAGAGACTCCGGGCGCAGGCGCTTGCCGCGGCATACGCTGCAGGGCGTGGCGGACATGAAGGTCATCATGTACTCGCGATAACCGTCGCTGCGCGCCTCGTCGATGGTGTCGCGCAGGAAGGCGAGAATGCCGTGGAAGCCGGTGCGGGGGGCTTCACCCTTGGGCGGGCCGTAGACCAGGATATGCTGCTGGCGCGGGGGCAGATCCTCGAAGGGAACGGTCAGGTCAATGCCGTAGCGGTCGACGGCTAGCTGGATGAGCTTGAGCAGGTATTGCGAGGAGGAGCCGGGACCCAGGGCGCCATCGAGCAGGGGCTTGGACCAGTCGGTGATGACCTTGGCAGGGTCCAGGTCGTAGAGTGAGCCCAGGCCGTGGCACTCAGGGCAGGCGCCGAAGGTGGAGTTGAAGCTGAAGCTGCGCGGCTCCAGTTTGGGCACGTCGAGACCGCAGTCTGGGCAGGCCATCGAGGAGGAGAACAACTGTTCCCCGGCCCCGGTGACGGCAACCAGCGTAAGTCCGTTGGCCAGTTGCAGCGCCTTGGCGACCGCCTGGTCCAGGCGTTTCTCCACCGAGGGCTTGCCGGGAGGCAGTGGCGGCGCGCCGGGTGCGGGGGGCTTGAGCAGAATACGGTCGATAACGGCTTCGATGGTGTGGTTCTTGCGCCGGTCGAGAGTGATGGGCTCAGAAAGATCGCGGAGTTCGCCGTCGATGCGGGCGCGGAAGCCCTGCTGGTCAAGCTGGTCAAGCAACTCCTTGAACTCACCCTTGCGGCCGCGCACGATGGGGGCCATCACGGTGACGCGCTCGCCCCGGCCAAGTTCCACAATGCGCTGGACGATCTGTTCGGCGGTCTGGCGGGCGATGGGCCGGCCGCAGTTGGGGCAGTGGGGCGTGCCGATCGAAGCGTAGAGCAGGCGCAGGTAGTCGTAGATTTCGGTGATGGTGCCCACGGTGGAGCGAGGGCTGCGGCTGGTGGTCTTCTGCTCGATGGAGATGGCGGGGCTGAGACCCTCGATGGAGTCCACGTCGGGGCGCTCGATCTGGTCCAGAAACTGGCGGGCGTAGGCGGAGAGAGTTTCAACGTAGCGGCGCTGGCCCTCGGCATAGATGGTGTCAAAGGCGAGCGAACTCTTGCCCGAGCCGGAGAGGCCGGTGACCACCGTGAGGGTGTTGCGGGGGATGCGCACGCTGATGTCGCGCAGATTGTGCTGGCGCGCCCCGCGCACCGAAATGTGATGGATGGGCATGAGTATCAGATGTTTAGAATCAACAGTTTGCAATCAAGAAAAAGCGATTTGCTGAAAAATGGTGTATGCGACACTACGTGCGCATGAGCACTGGATTGAGTACCGCCTCCATCCCCATGATACATTCCATCTTCGCGCGGAAGGTAGAGAGGCGGGCAGCTGGCGGAGTACCCTATATCCTTATGACTGCCATGCAATCAACAAAGACGCTTGCACCTGCCGACGCTCAAGCTAAGCGCGTCTATAACCTCTTTATTCTTCTGGCGGCCGGACTGGGTGGTCTGCTGTATGGGCTCGACCTGGGCATCATCGGCGGCGCATTACCCTACATGGAAGCGACTTCGGGCCTGACCGCCGCACAGCTTTCCGTCATCGTGGCGGCTGTGCTGCTGGGGAGCGTCATCTCAACGTTGTTTGCCGGCTTCACGGTGATTTATTTCCTGGTGGCGGCATTCTGGCTGCCGGAGACCAAAGGCATGACCCTGGAAGAGATCGAGGCTCATTTTGCAGGGGAAGGCAGCGGGCTGTTGATCCGGCCCAATTGAGTTGCAACGATGGAAAGTGAAAGCAACCGCAGATCCTTCGACTGCTTATGGCACCCTGCCACCCCAGCGACGAAGACCTGTCGCTGGGGATCCCGGCCACGCGCCATAATTCGCTCAGGATAACAGTAATGTTGTGGTTCGATCCTTAGTGCAGAATCAATAGAATGCAAAAAACGAGGAACCTGCATTTTGCATCGTGCAGGTTCCTCGCTTGAATTGAAAGGCCGAAGTTGCTATAGGTCATCTCATAAACACCATTCAGTTCGTGCAGAGCGTCCCTCCGGGCCTAAAGTGTCTGCGTGAGAGCGCTGTTAGCCCCGTTGAGCGGCGGTCTTCTGGTTCAGTTTTCCCGGCTGCGGTATTGCTTTTGATCTGCTTGCGGGGTGGATTACGACTTGC
>JBEKNO010000066.1:0-13719 GCA_049522735.1 Occallatibacter sp. | reverse complement strand
CCGCGTCCGCTCCACCCGCGGATCGCGCAAATCGGCGAAATACTTCAGGGGACTGTCCATCTCCCCATCTCAACCTGCCAAACCCTTCTTGCATATAGTAATTAAGATGCGTTTGCCCTGATGCGTTCAGCCAGGCTCCGGTTGCAGACGACGGGCGGGCGGGGATCGAAATCTGCGCTGGCGGCAACCGGAGGGTTCTGCGGCGGAATAGCCTAGTAGACTTGCCGGGCTGACTGCCCGGGAAGGCAGAAGGATCGAGAAGGGTAGAGCCGATGCGGAATCAGCTTACTAATCTGCTGCCATACTCGGTTTTTCGGCGTTATGTTCCGGCAATTGATCGAGCAGGATTACATTGAGCAGCGACTTATGCACCTGGATGCGGCCGTTGTAACTGATGAAGCCGAGTTGGCGGAAGCGGTTCATAAAGAAGCTGACGCGGGAGCGGGTGGTGCCGATCATCTGCGCCAGGGTTTCCTGGGTGATGGGAGGAATGAAGGTTTCCCGCACTCCCGGCTTCCCAAATTCCGCCATTAACAGGAGAATGCGCGCCAGGCGTTTTTCGCTGGAGTTGAAGAGCTGATCGACAAGATCGGCCTGGGTGCGCATGCTGCGGGTGAGCAGGAAACTGAGGAAAATGTCGGAGAGGGCATGCTCCTGGTGCATGACGCGGATCATCTCCTCCCTCATGATCTTGAGCGCGCTGCAAGTGTTCACGGCGGTGGCCGTTGCCAAGCGCAGTCCAGGCACCGTGGCGAGAGACTCCTCTCCAACGAAGTCGCCGGCAGAGAGCAGGGTAATGGTGGCCTCTTTGCCGTACTGCGAAACGACAGTGAGTTTGGCGCGGCCCTTTTGAAGATAAAAGAGGGAGTCTGCCGGATCTCCCTGGTTGAAAAAGGTCTGCTTGGGCTGCAATTCAACGATTGTCCGGCCCAGGCCGGTGTTGGCAAGAAAGGCGGCGGGATCAAACGATTTGTGTTTCGTAATCCTGATTGGCATATTTCCTCGATGTGCTCAAGCTCTGTCCATCATGCCTTGAGCCAAGTCTTTTGGCTGTATCGTTTTGCTCAACTTATGAAGGATGAGTGGGATGCGGACGCAAAAGGCGCCGGCGCGGTGGAACGGACGATAAAACTGTGCGGTAAAGTATGGGGAAAGACGAGGAGAGTGAACCGCCGCGCCTGTACGGCATTTCAGCAAGCGAGGTGTGCTAGGCTTTTATCTGGTCCTTACCAAGTGAGCAAAACGGACCATATCATTGCGCCGGATGGAAGAGATTCTGTAGGGAAAGTGCCTGGGCGCGGAGTGTGCAATGTCTGGGATAGAAGACAGATCAGATGCCCAGCACATGGGCGCCGGTTACCAGGAGTCTCTGCCGCGCCCCTGGTATAGCAAGGCGTGGATACTGTGGACAGTTCTGCTGCTGCTGCTGGCAATTGGCGCCTACCTGGTTCTGCATGGCCGCGGCGTCGCTGATAAAGCCAAGCCGGCTACCAGCGGGAGCGGAAGCGGGCGGGGGCAGACCGGCGGGCCCGTTACTCTCACGACAGCCACTGCCGCCAAGGGCAGTATAGGCATCTACCTGGACGCCATCGGCACGGTAACTCCGGTCTACACCGCCTCCATTACCGCGCAGGCCAGCGGAGTGCTGACCGCGGTGCATTACAGCGAGGGCCAATACGTGCAGAAAGGCGATGCGCTGATCGACATCGATCCGCGTCCCTACCAGGCACAGTTACTTGAGGCCGAAGGCGCGCTGGAGCGCGACACCAATATTCTGGCGCAGGCGCAGATGGACCTGGAACGCTATCGCGCGGCGTGGGCGCGCAACGGGATCAACAAGCAACTGCTGGACGACCAGGAAAAGATTGTGCTTGAGGACCAGGGCACGGTGAAGAACGATCAAGGCACCGTGAATTACGACCAGGTGCAGCTCGGCTTCTGCCACATTACCGCGCCTATCTCCGGGCGTGTGGGTCTTCGCCTGGTAGACCCCGGCAACGTGGTGCAGGCGGGCGGCTCCACGGTGCTGGTGGTGATTACCGAGGTGCAACCCATTACCGTGATCTTCACCATGGCGGAAGACAGCCTGGGGCAGGTGCAGGCGCGGTTGCGGCAGGCTCATACGCTGCCTGTGGAGGCGTGGGATCGCGCCCAGACCAAACAGATAGCCGCGGGCAAGCTGCTCACCATCGACAACCAGATCGACACGACCACGGGAACGGTGAAGCTGCGCGCGCAGTTCGACAACAAGAACGGCGATCTTTTCCCCAACCAGTTTGTGAACACCAGGTTGCTGGTGAATACTCTCGACGGCGTCACGCTGGTTCCCACCGCCGCCGTTCAACACAACGGACAGTTGGCTTTCCTCTATGTGATTTCGAACGGCATGGCGAGCGTACGCAATATCACGACGGGGGTTGCGGACGGCGGAATGACCGCGGTGCAGGGAATCAATCCCGGCGAGGTGGTGGCGACCAGCAGCTTTGAAAAGCTGCAGAACGGGAGCAAAGTGGTGATCGCCAAGCAGGCTCCCGCATCCAATGCTCCGGCGGGTAATACTCCGTGAATCCGTCCGGGCCATTCATCCAGCGCCCCGTTGCTACTTCGCTGATGATGGCCGCCATCCTGCTGGTGGGCATCGTTGCGTATACCCAGTTGCCTGTCTCCGCCTTGCCTCAGGTGGACTACCCCACCATCCAAGTACTGACCTTCTATCCGGGCGCCAGCCCGGACGTGATGGCCACCACGGTGACCGCTCCCCTGGAGCGCCAGTTCGGCCAACTGCAGGGACTGAGCCAGATGACGTCGACCAGCTCCGGCGGTTCGTCCGTGATTGTGCTGCAGTTCGTCCTCAGCCTGAACATCGATATCGCCGAAGAAGAGGTTCAGTCCGCGATCAACGCCGGGCAGAGCTTTCTGCCGTCGAATCTTCCCTCGCCGCCGGTTTACAGCAAGACCAATCCCGCCGATGCTCCGGTTCTTACGCTGGCCGTCACATCCAACTCCATGCCGCTTTCGCAGGTGGAGGATATGGTGGATACGCGCCTGGCGCCCAAGCTGTCGCAATTGAGCGGGGTGGGCCTGGTGAGCATCAGCGGAGGGCAGAAGCCGGCGGTGCGCATCCAGGCCAATCCGACCACGCTGTCGTCTTACGGGCTCAACCTGGAAGATCTGCGCACGGCGCTTACGCAGACCAGCGTGAATGCCGCCAAGGGCAACTTCGACGGCCCTCATCAGGATTACCAGATCAATGCCAACGACCAGCTGGTTACCAGCGACGATTATCGAAAAGTAGTGGTTGCCTACCGCAATGGCGCGCCCATCATGCTGAAAGACGTGGCGCAGGTGGTGGACGGCATCGAGAACAACAAGCAGGCGGCCTGGATGAACGAGACGCCGGCGGTCATTGTCAACATTCAAAGACAGCCGGGGGCCAATACCATCAAGGTGGTGAAGGCCATCAAGGCGATTCTTCCCCAGCTGGAAGTGAACCTTCCGGCCTCCATCCAGGTGACGCCGCTTACCGATCTCACCACCTCCATCAACGCCTCGGTGGCCGACGTGGAGTTTGAGTTGATGCTGACCGTTTTCCTGGTGGTGATGGTCATCTTTCTTTTTCTGCGCAACCTGTACGCCACCATCATTCCCAGCGTTGCGGTGCCGCTCTCATTGGTGGGCACGTTCGGCGCCATGTATGCGCTGGGCTACAGCCTGGACAATCTTTCGCTGATGGCGCTCACCATCTCCACGGGCTTTGTGGTGGATGACGCCATCGTCATGATCGAGAACATCAGCCGCTTTCTCGAGGCCGGGGACTCTCCCATGGAAGCGGCCCTGAAGGGCGCGGAGCAGATCGGCTTCACCATCATCTCTCTTACCGTGTCGCTGGTTGCGGTGCTCATCCCGCTGCTTTTCATGGGCGACGTGGTGGGCCGCCTGTTTCGCGAATTCGCGGTAACCCTGGCCGTCACCATCATTATCTCCGCCGTGGTCTCGCTGACGCTGACGCCCATGATGTGCTCGCGGATTCTGCGCCACACGCCCGAAAAAGAACAACAGGGCAGGATCTTCAGGGCCTCAGAGCGCGCCTTCGAGAGCATGATCGCGTTTTATGGCCGCACGCTCAAATTCGTTCTTGGGTACCAGACCATCACGTTGCTGGTAGCCGTGGCCACCCTGATCCTCACTGTCGTCCTCTACATCGTCATCCCCAAGGGTTTCTTCCCCGTGCAGGATACGGGCGTGATCCAGGGTATCTCGCAGGCGCCGGAGACGATTTCGTTTACGGCCATGGAGCAGAAGCAGCAACAACTGGCGCACGTCATCCTGCAGGATCCCGCGGTGGAGAGCTTGTCTTCCTTCATCGGCGCTGACGGGACCAACACCACGCTGAACAGCGGAAGGCTGCAAATCAACCTGAAGCCGCTGGATGAGCGCAAACTGAGCGCCTCCGACGTGATTCGCAGGCTGCAGAAGAGCCTCACGCAGGTGGACGGCATCGAGCTCTACATGAATCCCGTGCAGGACATCACGGTGGACGACCGGGTGAGCCGCACGCAGTACCAGTACACGCTGGAGGACCCCAACGCCAACGAGTTGAACCTGTGGACCAACCGGCTGGTGAAGAGGATGAAGAAACTGCCTGAACTGGCGGATGTGGCGACCGACCAGCAAACCGGGGGCCTGGCGGTATCGCTGGTGATCGATCGAGTTACGGCATCGCGGCTGGGCATCGCGCCGTCCACGGTGGACAGCACGCTCTATGACGCGTATGGGCAGCGCCAGATCAGCACCATGTACACGCAGTTGAACCAGTATCACGTGATTCTGGAAACCGATCCGAAATTTCAGCAGAACCCCGGCAAACTCCAGGATTTGTATATCCAGACCAATGCATCCTCGGGGGCTTCGGGCCCCGGCGCTTCCTCGACCTACGCTTCTTCGGGGTCATCGTCGGCCGGTTCCAATGCGATCACGACCACGGCGGCCTACACTCCGTCCTCGGCGGTGCTCAGCAAGCCCTCGAATGCCATCACCTCCGGCGTAGGCGCCAGCGGAAGTTCTAGCGCAGCTGCCAGTTCAGCGCCCGCCAACGCCGTGCCCCTGAGCGCGTTCACGCATCTTGAGCAGGCGGCCGAGCCGCTCTCCATCAATCACCAGGGGCAATTTCCGGCGGTGACCGTGTCGTTCAACCTGGCTCCCGGCGCCGCGCTGGGAGACGCCATCACGGCCATCAAGAAGGTTCAGAAGGATCTGAACATGCCTGCCAGCGTGCAGTATGGTTTTCAAGGCACCGCGGCTTCTTTTGAGGGCTCGCTCACCAATGAAGGGCTGCTGATTCTGGCCGCGCTGGCCGCGGTTTATATCGTGCTGGGCATTCTTTACGAGAGTTTCATTCATCCCATCACCATTCTTTCCACGCTGCCGTCAGCCGGCGTGGGCGCCTTGCTGGCCCTGATTTTATTCAGGCAGAACCTCAGCGTGGTGGCCATTATCGGCATCATTCTGCTCATCGGCATTGTGAAGAAAAACGGCATCATGATGGTGGACTTTGCCTTGGAGGGCGAGCGGGAACACGGAAAGAATTCAACAGAGGCGATTTACGAAGCCAGCCTGCTGCGCTTTCGGCCCATCATGATGACCACCATGGCGGCGCTGCTGGCGGGCATTCCGCTGGCGCTGGGGCATGGCATGGGTTCAGAGCTGCGGCGGCCGTTGGGCATTGCCATGGTGGGCGGATTGATCCTGAGCCAGATCCTGACGCTTTATACCACGCCGGTGATCTACATCTTCTTTGATCGCATCGGCCAGCGCCTGGGCCGTTCGCGCAAGGCCATCGAAGGCGGCAGTGAAGCGCAAACGGGGGAGGGAGCATGAATATCTCCGCTCCCTTCATCCGGCGGCCGGTAGCCACCACGCTGATTACGGTGGGCATCATACTTGTGGGCGCAATCGCCTTCAAGGTGCTGCCTGTTTCTCCCTTGCCACAGGTGGATTTTCCCACCATCTCGGTTTCGGCCAGTTTGCCCGGCGGAAGTCCGGAGATCAATGCGTCCTCGATTGCAACTCCGCTGGAGCGCCAGTTTAGCCACATCGCCGGCGTGACGGAGATGACCTCATCGAGTTCGCTGAGCAGCACTTCGATCACCCTGCAGTTCGATTTGAGCCGGGACATCGACGGCGCTGCGCGGGACGTGGAGGCGGCCATCAACGCCGCGCGCACCTACCTGCCGGCCAACCTGCCCGCCAACCCCACCTACCGCAAGGTGAATCCCGCGGATGCGCCGATCATGATTCTGGGGCTTACCTCGGACAAGTACGACAGGCCGACGCTGTATGACGAGGCGTCGTCGGTCATCGCGCAGAAGCTCTCGCAGATTCAGGGCGTGGGACAGGTGTCGGTGGGCGGAGGCGCCGGCCCTTCGGTGCGCGTGGAAGTGAATCCAACGCTGCTCAACAGTCATGGACTCACCATCCAGAATGTTCAGCAGGTGTTGAGCCTGCAGAATGCCCATGAGCCGACAGGCCAGATTTCCGACGGGAACACCACCGCGGACATCGTCACCAACGACCAGATCTCCCGTGCGGACCAATATAAGCCGCTCATCGCCGGTTATCACAACGGAGCCGCGGTGCGGCTCTCCGATGTAGCCGACGTATCCAATGCGGCGCAAAACATTCGCGCGGCGGGCTACCTGAACGGCGTACCGTCAATCACCATCATGATCTTTCGCCAGCCGGGCGCCAATATTATCGATACCGTCGATCGGGTGCGGGCGGAGTTGCCGTCGATCGAAGCGTCCATTCCGCAAGGCATCAAGACCACCGTCGTTCTGGACCGCACCACAACCATCCGGGCATCGGTCAGCGATGTGGAGCGGACGCTCATTCTTTCCGTGCTGCTGGTAATTCTCGTGGTCTTCGTCTTCCTGCGCAACTGGCGAGCCACGCTCATTCCCACCGTCGCCGTTCCCGCATCGCTCATCGGCACCTTCGCCGTCATGTACCTGTTCGGCTTCAGCATAGACAATCTCTCCATGATGGCGCTGACCATCTCCACGGGCTTCGTCGTCGATGACGCCATTGTGGTGATGGAAAACATCTCCCGCCTTCGTGAATCAGGCATGCCGCCCATGAAGGCCGCGTTGCAGGGTTCCAAAGAGATAGGGTTCACCATCCTGTCGATCAGCACCTCGCTGATCGCGGTCTTTATTCCCATACTGCTGATGGCCGGCATTGTGGGGCGGCTTTTCCGCGAGTTTGCCATCACGCTTTCAACGGCCATTATCGTTTCCATGCTCATCTCCCTGACCACCACGCCCATGATGTGCGCCCATCTGCTGAAGGATGAGAGAACCGTCAGGCACGGCAGCGCGTATCGAATCACGGAGCGGGGATTTGCGTGGGTGATCTCCACCTACAGCCGCTCTCTCTCCTGGGTGCTGAAACATCCCTGGCCGGTATTCATTCTGCTGCTTCTCACCATTGGGTTGAACTTCTACCTCATTGCTATCATCCCCAAGGGATTTTTTCCGCAACAGGATACGGGAGTGATCATGGGCAACGTGCGAGGACCGCAGGACGCATCGTTTCAGGTGATGAACAACTCGATTTTGCAACTGGTGAACGTAATCAAGGCGGACCCGGCGGTCGCCAATGTCACTGCCCAAACCGGCGGCGGCGGCGCGTCGAACGGCGGCTCCATCAATATCGCGCTGAAGCCGCTGAATGTGCGCAAGGTGACGGCGCCGGCGATTATCGACCGGCTGCGGCCCCAGCTCAACCGGCTTCCGGTTGCATCCGCGTTCCTGCAGGCGGCGCAGGATCTGCGCATCGGCGGGCGATCGAGCAACGCCATGTACCAGTACACCATTCAGTCTGACAACGTGGGGGATCTGGCGTACTGGGGGCCGATTTTGCTGGCGGGGATGCAGAAGCTGCCGGGCTTTCAGGATGTGAGCAGCGATGCGCAGAACAGCGGTCTGCAGGAGCTGATCAGCTATGACCGTTCCACCGCGGCGCGGCTGGGGATAACGCCGCAGTCTTTGAACCAATCACTCTACGGCGCCTTCGGACAGTCGCAAGTCTCCATCATCTATACGCAGTTGAATCAGTATTACGTGGTATTGGAGGTAGCGCCGCCCTACTGGCAGAGTCCCGATGGGCTGAGGAATATCTATCTCCATACCACCGGCAACGGCCTCATTCCGCTTTCCACGGTCAGCTCGGCCCGGGCAAGCACCACGCCATTGACCGTCAATCACACCAGTACCTTCCCCTCCGTCACGGTGTCGTTCAATCTTGCCGAGGGCATGTCGTTGAGCGACGCCACCCGCCTGGTTTCCCAGATGCAGCAGCAGTTGAATATGCCGCAGACCGTGCGCGGCTCCTTTGCCGGAACAGCGGCGGCCTATCAAACCTCGCTGGCCAGCGAGCCTCTTATCATCGGCACGGCTCTGCTGGCGGTCTACATCGTTCTGGGCATACTCTATGAGAGCCTGGTGCATCCTCTCACCATCATTTCCACCTTGCCTTCGGCGAGCGTGGGAGCCATGCTGGCGCTGATGCTGTTCAAGATCGATCTCAGCGTGATCTCCATCATCGGCATTATCCTGCTTATCGGCATCGTGAAAAAGAACGCCATCATGATGATCGACTTTGCCCTGGTGGCGGAGCGCGAGCACGGCAAGAGCACCACCGAAGCCATCTTTGAAGCATGCCAACTGCGCTTCCGCCCCATTCTGATGACCACCATGGCCGCCTTATTCGGCGCTCTGCCGCTGGCCTTCGGCACCGGCACAGGCTCGGAACTCAGGCGTCCGTTGGGCATTACTATCGTCGGCGGACTGATTGTCAGCCAGATGCTGACTCTCTACACCACGCCCGTTGTCTATATTCTTTTTGATTGGGCGCGCCTGGGCTTCCGCCGCAAACAATCGTCAACTCTCAACCACGGAACCGCGGAGGCATCCTAGCATAGGGTGGTTATGGAGCATTGGTTATGAAGAATTCGATGATGCGATTCCGGCAACCCTTCGCAACTATGTGCGCACTTTATGCCGGTGTGTTCTGTGCGATGCTAACTGGATGCAACGTAGGGCCTAAGTATCTTCCACCCGCGACTACGGCGCCGCCGGCCTTCAAGGAGTCTCCCGCGCAGTTCAAGGAGACCGAAGGATGGAAAGTCGCGCAGCCCCAGGACGCGGCTCTGCGCGGCAAGTGGTGGGAGATCTACAACGAGCCGGAGTTGAATGCGCTGGAGGAGCAACTCAATATCGACAATCAGAATATCCGGCAGGCTTTTGAGAACTTCATGGAGGCGCGCGCGCTGGTGCGGGAGGCGCGGGCACAGTATTTTCCCACCGTTGGCATCGGCGGCTCTTATACCCGGTCGCAGAGTTCTTCCACCGTCGGATCTGCAGGCGCAAGCCCGACAAGCGGTCGGCAGTCTCAGTTGTTTTCTCTTCCGGCCGAGGTTTCCTGGGAACCCGATCTTTGGGGCAAGGTACGCAACACTGTGCATGCCAGCCAATATAACGCGCAACTGTCCGCTGCCGATCTGGAGAGTGAACGGCTGTCGGAACAGGCCAGCCTGGCGGAGTACTTCATTGAGATTCGCGGCCAGGATGCGCTGCAGGAAATCCTGAACCAAGCCGTGGATGCCGACAAGAAGGCCCTTGAGTCCGAGCAGGTTCGCTATGATACGGGCGTTGACGATCAGATATCCCTTGTCGAAGCGCAAACAACCCTGGCCAGCGCGCAATCGGCGGCGACCAACCTGGGAATTGCGCGGGCGCAGTATGAGCATGCCATCGCCACGCTGGTTGGCAAACAGGCCTCGACGTTCTCTATACCGGTGGAAGCAAAGACCAGCGCGCCTCCGCCGATTCCGGTCGGATTGCCGTCGCAACTGCTGGAACGGCGGCCGGACGTGGCCGCCGCGGAGCGGAACATGGCCGCCGCGAATGCGCAGATCGGAGTTGCTTATGCAGCCTATTATCCTGCGCTGACGCTCTCAGGTAACGGCGGCGTGGAGAGTTCGGCTATCAAGAACCTGCTGGACGCGGCCAGCCGCTTCTGGTCCGTGGGTCCATCGGTCTCCGAGACTGTTTACGATGGAGGGCTGCGCCGCGCGACCGTGAATCAGTACATCGCGGTTTACAATGCCGATCTCGCCGCCTATCGCCAATCTGTGCTTACCGCATTCCAGCAGGTGGAAGACGCGCTGGCGGCGGTGCGCATCCTGTCGCAGCAGATTCTGCGTCAACAGGAAGCCGTCGGCTCCTCGCGGACGTACGTGAAGCTTGAGCAGGCGCGTTACGACACGGGCATCGATCCTTATATTGATCTGGCCGCCGCGCAAACCACATTGCTCTCAAACCAGGAGACTCTGACCAATCTGCAAGTGCAGGAGATGACGGCGTCGGTGCAACTGATTGAGGCGCTGGGCGGCGGTTGGGAGCGGTCGCAGTTGCCTACGCCCGCACAGGTGACCGAGAAGCCGGCGAAGGCGGAGACCACGATTCAACATTAGACAGCACACGCGACAATTATGAGCAATAACTGTGCTCTTTTGAACACTTGACTCGCGATCTATACACGCAGACGTGACTGATTACGATTCGACCGCCTGATAGTCGATGCACAAGAAGACGAATTGCGATTCTGTGCAAATATGACCATCCTTTGAGATTCCAATTCTGACAATATCTCTAAAGGCGCAGCTAAACGCCTGGATTTGCTATTGACAGCGACCTGTGTATCTGGGACAGGCGATGCCGATGGGAGGAGATCCCTTGACAGCATTAATGCAGACGTGGAATCCGAGGCTTTCGCGCGCCCGCCACGAAAATCTGGCAGGCAGGGAAGATAGCCGATCAATCAAAGAGCTTTTCGATATGATGATTCGCCGGGCGATGCTCCTGCTTTCGGTCGCGGCAGTTCTGGCAGCTCTGCCGGATATCGCAAGATCGCAATCACTTCTCGATTCGGGAGATTCCTCCGGCACAGTAAGAGGCATGACCTCTGTGCAACTGGATCTGACTTACGTGCGTCCGACGCAGAGAACAAAGATCAGCAACTACTCTTTCGACGCTTTTGGTCCGTATCCAACTGCCGGCGCCGCGATTGAGGCCGGCATCAACCAGTGGAGCAATGCTCCACCGGAGTGGAACCAAGGGGTTGCGGGTTACTCCAGGCGATTCGGGTCCAACTTTGGAATTTTAGCTGTGGGAACCACTACGCGATACGGACTGTCAGAAGCCTTCAGGGAAGACGCGATGTATTACCGCTGCGAGTGCAGAGGTTTGCTTCCGCGTCTGAGCCACGCCGTGATTTCAACCTTTACGGCACGCCGCGGAGAAGACGGCCATCGCGTCTTCTCTATTCCCGCGCTGGTCGGGCCCTATGCAGGTTCGATGACTGGGGTATATGGCTGGTACCCCAATCGCTTCGGCGCCATGGATGCATTCCGCATTGGCAACTATAGCCTGCTGACATTTATGGGACAAAACGTCACTCTGGAGTTTTTCTATAGCGGACCCCGCTCCTTGCTTTCACGCCTGCATCTGAACAACAAGCACGGCTCGCCGGAGCCTGGTCCAAACCATTGAGCAGCGGCGAATTCACTACCGTCACAGGCATCAACCCGCCACTTCCAGGAAGGCGGTCCGTGCACATGGCCGCCGCTGTGACCTCTGGCAGGGGACTGGTCAACGGCTTTTTCGAGTGGTTTGGCAATCTGGGCATCTTCTCCTGGCAAGTTGTCCGGGCCGCGGTTACGCCGCCGTATGAATGGCGCGAGTTGATTCGCCAGCTCGACGAGGTCGGATCGAAGTCTTTCCCATTGGTCGTCATGGCCGGCTCCGCCATCGGCGTGATCATCTCGCTGGAAGCCCGTTACAGTCTTAGTCGATTCGGCGCCAAATCGATGTTCCCGGCCACTCTCGTGTACTCGGTTCTCCAGGTAATGGGTCCGATCATCACCGGCCTGGTTGTGAGCGGGCGCGTGGGCGCCGGCATGGGCGCGGAGCTGGCATCGATGAAAGTGACCGAGCAGATCGACGCCGTTGAGGCATCCGCGATCAACCCTTACCGGCTTCTGGCGGCGACGCGCATTCTGGCCTGCATCCTGATGCTGCCGCTGCTGACCCTTGCCACCGACGCATGCGGCCTGTTGATGGGCTGGTTTGCACAGGCTCTGGTTGAACCGCTCTCGTTCCATCAGTTCATCCAGGACGGCTTCAAGGGCGCGACCTTCAGTGCATTCCTGCCGCAGACATTCAAGACCGCCGTGTATGGCCTGATCATCGGGCTTATAGCGTGCTATCAGGGAATGCGCACACGCGGAGGAGCTGAGGGCGTGGGCCGTGCAGCCACAAACTCCGTGGTCCTCGCATCGCTCTTCGTGATCCTGGCCGATGTTGTCCTGGTGAAATTCATTTTGGTCGTCTTTCCTTAACCCTTAACCATTGGCGCAACGGTTGGTGAGATAACAATGGCCACAGCCTATGAAATTCCGATCAAGCAAGGGCAACCTAAGGAAGACGGCAGCGCGCCGGTTGTGGCCGTCGAGAACCTGCGAAAGACCTTTGCAAGTCACATGGTCCTCAATGGGATTTGCCTGAGCGTGCGCCGCGGAGAAACTCTGGCCGTGCTCGGACGCAGCGGTACAGGCAAGAGCGTCCTGTTGCGGCTCATTATCGGCCTCGAAAAGCCCGACTCTGGATTGGTTCGCATCCATGGCCAGGACATCGCCGGCCTGTCTCTCGATCAAATCGGCGAAATCAGGAAGAAGATGGGCTTCCTGTTTCAACACGCCGCACTCTACGACTCGCTCACCGTCGCCGAGAACGTAGCGTTTCCCCTTGAACATCATCGGAGAGATATGTCCAGGTCCGAACGCGGCGACCGGGTGAAGCAGTTGCTGGCTGAGGTGGGCATGGAAGGCAACCTCGAGAAGATGCCTTCCGATATCTCGGGTGGGATGCAGAAGCGCGTGGGCCTGGCGCGAGCGCTCGCGCTGGAGCCTGAGATTCTGCTTCTCGACGAGCCCACGGCCGGTCTTGACCCCATCAGTTCAGGGGAGATCAACGATTTGATTCTCAAGCTCCAGCGGGAGCGTCAGATGGCATCCATCGTAGTGACTCACGATCTGCACAGCGCCAGGACAATTGCGAACCGCCTGGCCCTTTTGGATCAGGGCAGCGTGGTGATTGAAGGCAGGTTTGAGGACCTTCAGGAAAGCGACATCGGGTTTGTAAAGGAATTTCTGAAGCAGTCGTAGGAGGGTATATGTCGAGAGTGGCGCGGTTGGGAGCATTCATCGTGGTGACGCTGGCGGTTCTTGCCGCTGGAGTCTTCGTAATCGGGGGCAAGGAGTATCTGTTCAGCTCCACATACCAACTGAAGGCGCAATTCGACAATGTAGCCGGCCTGGCGGATGGAGCCGACGTGCAGGTGGGCGGGGTTCACAGCGGAACTGTGCATAGCATTACTCTGCCCCACAAACCCGGGGAACAGGTCACGGTGCTTATGGACCTGGCCAAAACCACGCACGAGGTGATCAAGCAGGACTCCGTGGCCTCGATCGAAACCGAGGGGGTATTGGGCAATCAGTTCGTGGCCATTTCGTTTGGATCGGAAGGACAGGCCGACGTTAAGGATGGTCAGATCATCCAGAGCGCACCGCCGCTGGTGATATCGGATCTCTTCAAGAAG
>JBEKNO010000065.1:0-13797 GCA_049522735.1 Occallatibacter sp. | reverse complement strand
ATCCTCCGCTACTCCTCCAACCTGAACGAGAGCGACCGCAAGCTGCTGCTGGCCATGGTCAAGAAGTTCGCCGCCACCGCCACCCGGTAACGCCGCACATCTTATATATTGCGAACAAGGGCTATTCCGGCAGCGCGGTTCTCAAGCGAGTTTTGACCGTCAGCGCCGCCGGCTGCTAGCATTCTTGCGCAATGCCCTATGTTTTCATTCCGCCCTCAATGGGCCCCTTCGAGGCGCGTGAGGCCTCCAGCCTATGAATAGCGCCATCTTTCTTTCTTCCATCCTGCGCGGTTCCGCTGCCATGAGCCGCCGCGCCGCAACGATTTTCCTGAAGCAACTGGCCGGGCCAGCGGTACCGATTCTGCTGGCGTGCCTTTGCCTGTCGGCCCGCGCGCAGTCAGGCGAATGGACCTGGGTGGGCGGAAGCAGCGCGGTAGGCGGCAACTGCGGCATTCAAATTTCCAGCACGCCCTACTGTGGCCAATCCGGAACGTACGGCACGTTGGGTTCGCCCGCCGCCGAAAACATCCCCGGAGGCCGCAGCGGCGCGTCGAGCTGGACCGACAGCAGCGGCAATTTCTGGCTCTTTGGGGGCAACGGCTACGATGCCAACGGAGATGGCTGCTATCTCAACGACCTTTGGGAGTACAATCCTTCCTCAAGTGAATGGGCTTGGATGAGCGGAAGCAGCACACGCGGCACCAGTATTTGCCAGCCTGGAGTGTATGGCACGTTGGGTACGCCTGCTGCCGGAAACACCCCCGGAAACCGCTATGGGGCTACAAGCTGGACAGATGACAGCGGCCATCTCTGGCTCGTTGGGGGCTATGGCAAAGATGCCAACGGCAATACGGGCGCTCTCAACGATCTTTGGGAGTTCTCACCTTCCACCACCGAATGGGCATGGATGGGCGGAAGCAGCACGGTCGGCAACAATGGCGGCCAGTCCGGAGTGTACGGCGCGTTGGGTAAGCCTGCTGCCGCAAACATCCCCGGAAGCCGTTACAGCGCCGCAACCTGGACCGACAGCAGCGGCCATCTCTGGCTCTTTGGGGGACAAGGCTACGATACCAACGGAAAGCTGGGCTTTCTCAACGACCTGTGGGAATATCAGCCTGCGACAGCCGCGGGGACAGCCACGTTCACGGTGTCGGCGGCAGCGGCGTCGCCGGCTTCAATCGCTCCTGGAGCGACTGCGAGTTCGACCGTTACGGTGAGTACTACCACCGGTTATGCGGGAACCGTCACGCTCACCTGCGCGCTCACCCAGTCTCCCTCCGGCGCAACCGATCCGCCTACCTGTTCGGGTGGCAGCTCGACGGTAACGCTGAGTACCACCACCACCAGCGGGACGGCGACCGTAACCGTGTCCACTACGGCGCCCAGCAGCAGCAGCGCGTTCACCACGCCCAGGCCGGGCAACGGCAAGGGATGGGGCGGCGCGGGCGGCGGCGCGGTTCTGGCGCTCCTGATCCTGCTGGGGATTCCGGCGCGGCGGCGCATTTGGCGGTCGATGCTGGGCGCTGTTGCGCTCATGGCAGTGCTGGGCGGCCTGGCCGGCTGCGGCGATTTCTGGGAGGCTCCAAATTCAGGGACTTCCAGTACAGGGGGAACGACTGCCGGCACGTACACCTTCACGGTGACCGGAACCGGGAATCCAGCGGTTACTCCAGCCCCTACAAGCACGTTCACCGTAACCGTGACTTAGGCAACCTGATGGAGCGGGTCGCGCAGGCCCTTGCCGGGAAGGGCCTGCTCCAATCCGCAGCGCCATAGCGCCTTGATGCCCTACACGTTGTTGCCCAGGTGGAAGATCGGTTCCACTCCCTGCCCGCCGCTCAGCAGGGCCTGCTCTTCATGCGCGTCCAGCGGCTTGTAATTCTGCGCCACGTTCATGGCCAGGCGGAAGTACTGCTGGTCACCGGGCGGGATGGCGGCCGTGATGGGATGGCCCAGGGTCCAGCGCAGGCCCAGAGACGCCTCTTCAGGAAAACCGGCAGGCTTGTACCAGCAATTGGGCTGGGGATGATTCGGCTTCTGGTCAGCTGGCCAAACGGTCTTGGCCATGGCTTCAGGGCCAGGATGCCCATCTTCTTTTCCTGTGCGCGCTTGAGAATCTGCGGGCCAAAGTTGGCCTGGGAGAAGAGAACCCAATTCACGTGGAAAAGAACGGTGTCGAAGTTATAGCGGTCCAGGGCCGCCAGGGCGGTTTCAACCGAGTGGACTGAAAAGCCGATATAGCGGATCTTTCCCTCTTTTTATGCGGCTTCCATGGTCTCCATGGCACCGCCCGGCCCCAGAACCTTGTCCAGATCGGTCATCCTGGTCAGCGCGTGGAACTGGTACAGGTCGACGTGATCGGTCTTGAGCAGCTTGAGAGACTCCTCGAGTTGCGCGCGCGAGTCGTCTTTCATGCGGCCTTCAGTCTTGCAGGCCAGAAAGCATTTGTTGCGATAGGGAGCCAGCGCCGGGCCCAGGCGTTCCTGGGCATTGCCATAGCTGGGCGCCACGTCGAAGTAGTTGATGCCGCGGTCCACCGCCTCGGCAACCAGGTTCACGGCCGCGCCGGGGTCCACTTCCTTCACCAGAATTCCCCCAAAGCCGATGATGGAGAGCTGCTCGCCCGTCTTGCCCAGAGTGCGGCGGGCGATGGGTGCGGACGGCGCCGGGGTGGACGCGGTCAGTCTGCTGGTGGATGCAACGGCTGCGGCGGTGAGGCCGGCTTGCTTCAAAAATTCGCGGCGTTTGATGGTCTGCCTCCGGGGATTGGAATAAGACGGTCAGCGTACAGGAATATTTTTTCACAGACAGCGAAGGGACGGCGACAAGGGGTCTGCGATCAAGATTGATTTACGCCGATCAACCCGCCAACTGGGTCAGGAAGAAGCCAAACAACATCAGCAATCCCACTACCATGACGGTGGCAATGCGCAGCCTTACCTCGAACAGCTTTTTAGGCGAGCCGATCCGCGGCACCATGGGAGCCGCGAAGAGCAACCCGCAGGCGCAGCCGCCCAGATGGGCCATGTTGTCGATGTTCACCCCGGAGCCAACCACATGGGTGCCAATGTTGATGGAGAAGCCAAGCACCAGGTTGAGGGCGGCAAAGTAGATCACCGACCGGCGCAGCCTTTTCAGTTCGTAAGGCGGTACCGGCAGGCGATGAGACTTGAGCAGCACAATTAGGGCTCCGGCGATGCCGAAGACGGCTCCTGAGGCTCCCGCGCCCACTGGAAACAGCGGGCCTCCAGGCGCGTTGTGGAAAGAAACCCAGTTCACAAGCGTGGAAAGCAGGTTGCCTGCCGCGCCGGTAAGAAGGTAAACCGCCAGCACGCCCGCCGAACCCATCACCGGCTCGGCCAGAAGGCCGAGGTTCCACAGGCACCACATGTTGGTGGCCAGATGCAGGATGCCCACATGCACAAACATGGCGGTCACAATACGCCACCACTCGCCATTGATGAGCACGTTGCCGGCGTTGTCGGCGCCCCAGTGCATGAGTTGATCGGTGGTGGGATTGACGGCGCTGACCCCGTGCGCCACCATGGCCAGAAAGACCGCGCAGTTGATGCCCATCAGCACGTATGTGGCTGGCGCGACCACCCATGACGGCCGCGGACGGCGAACCGGTTGCGGCGGCATGTAGCCGTCACCCGGAGGCAGAATCTCCGGCTCGAAGCCGTCGTCCCCGAAGTCGGGCCTTTGTTCGCGGTATGGCGGAGGCGGGGAATAACTTCCCATGAGTTAACTTTAAAGCATTTTCAAAGACTCTGTAGGATGCGGCATTGAATTATCAATGAATCGCCGTGCTTAGCCATCGCGGTTCTATCCCGCAGGCGGGCATCCGGGGCACGGAGCTTCGATGTAATCTGGTCTTTGGTCTTCGCCCATCCTGCAAGGCAAACCGCCGCGCGGGCTGCCGCGAATCCTCAAGAGGAGCGTAACCATGAGCACGGCAAAGCGAATCCGGAGAGCGCTGCTGAGCGTAACTGACAAGACCGGCCTGGTGGAGTTTGCCCAGGCGCTGGCCAGCTTTGGGGTGGAACTGGTTTCCACAGGCGGAACGGCGCGGGCGTTGCGCGAGGCCGGCCTGGCGGTGAAGGAGATCAGCGAGCTGACCGGCTTTCCGGAGATGCTGGACGGCCGCGTGAAGACTCTGCATCCCAAGGTCCACGGCGGCCTGCTCTACATTCGCGGCAACAAGGAGCATGAGGCAGCCGTGGCCGCGCATGGCATCGAGCCTATTGATATGGTGGTGGTGAATCTCTACGCATTCGAGAAAACGGCCGCCCAGCCCGGCGTAGCCTTTGGCCACCTGATCGAAAACATCGACATCGGCGGACCCTCGATGGTCCGTTCCGCCGCCAAGAACTTCGAGGATGTGGCCATCGTGACCCATGTTTCCGATTATGCCTCCCTCATTGATGAGTTGAAGGCCACCGGCGGTAGCCTGAGCCGCGAAACCCGCTGGCGACTGGCCCGGCAAGCCTTTTCGCTCACCGCCGCCTACGACACGGCCATTGCCAACACACTCGATCAGATCGCCGCAGCGCCCGCACCGGAAAGCCCCGCCGCGCCGGACACCGAAAGCCTTCCCACCACCCTGCGCATCAACTTCCCCTTAGTCCAGCCGCTGCGTTACGGCGAAAACCCCCATCAGCGCGCCGCGCTCTATTCGGATGGCACAGGTTTGGGGATCGCAGGCTCAATGCAATTGCAGGGCAAGGAACTCAGCTTCAACAACCTCGTCGATCTGGACGCCTGCTGGGAGCTGGCCCAGGAGTTCGACGAGCCCGCCGTCATAATCGTCAAGCACACCAACCCCTGCGGCGCGGCCACCGGCGCGAACCTCCTCGAAACCTACCTGAAGGCGCTGGCCTGCGATCCGGTCTCCGCCTTCGGTGGAGTCATCGGCATCAACCGGGTGGTGGATGGGGACGCCGCCGCAGAGATCGCCAAGCTGTTTGTCGAGGCTATCGTCGCTCCCGGCTTTACGCCTGAAGCCCGGGAACGCTTCACCGTCAAAAAGAATCTGCGCCTGGTTGAGGTCCACGCCGCGCAGCCGCGCCCTGTGGTCAAGCACGTGTCAGGCGGGTTGCTGTTGCAGGACGCCGATACCGCCCGCATTAACGAATCGGAACTGAAAGTCGTCACCTGGCGTCCGCCCACAGCCGAGGAACTGCGCAGCCTGATCTTCGCCTGGCGCGTTTGCAAGCACGTCAAGTCCAACGCCATCGTCTATGCCCGCGACGGCCAGACCCTGGGCGTGGGCGCGGGCCAGATGAGCCGCGTGGACGCCGCCCGCTTCGGCGCCATGAAGGCCGTGCTGCCGCTCCAGGGTTGCGTAGCCGCCTCCGACGCCTTCTTTCCCTTCTCCGACGGCCTTGAAGCCGTAGCCCAGGCCGGCGCCACCGCAGTCATCCAGCCCGGCGGCTCGATCCGCGACGAAGAAGTGATTGCCGCCGCCGACAAGCTGGGCGTGGCCATGGTCTTCACTGGGATACGGCACTTCCGGCATTGAAGCCGATGGCAAAGATGGGCCATCGCCCTTCGTGTTGCGCCAAGAATTACTGATTTCACGAAAATCCCGCAATCCGCCGCGCTTTTGCGACTAATCGCGTTTAAAATCGTCTCTAACAGTAGGCAGAGTTGCTCCTACCGGCTGCCTTGCTGCTTTTCGGTCCTCAGGCGCGCTTACCGTTCGCCCGGCTCGAAAGGCACGGAATCCCTAGGATGATGAAACCAAAAACTTCTTTGCTGCCCCTCTGGTTCACGATTGCCGCCGCACTCGTTCTTTTGCTGCCGGCCACAAACCTCCGCGCTCAAGTCAATCCAGCCCCGATGCTGCCGGACACCGCCGCTCCGGGCAATCCAAGCCCTGCTGCAGGCACGCCCGCCCAGGCCGCGCCCTCTAAGGCAGCGGCGACCGCTCCGGCTGAGAGCGCCGCAACGCCGCCCGACCGCGGCGTGGCTTACTATCACATGGCGCTGGCCACCACCTACGAGGAAGAGGCCATGGAATCGGGCCGCCCGGAGTACATCACCCGCGCCATCGATGAGTACAAGACGGCGCTGAATGCCGATCCCGGATCCCCGCAGTTGAATAACGGCCTGGCCGATCTCTACTTCCGCACCGGCCATGCGCACGATGCGGAAATCACGGCGCGAGGGTTGCTCAAGAGCTCTCCAGACGACATCGAGGCGCACAAGCTGCTGGGCAAGATTTATCTGCGCCGGTTGAGCGATGCTTCCAACGCCGTCTCCTCCTCCTCGCCCTCCGGCAATGTTCTTGACCAGGCCATCGCCGAATTCGAGAAGATCGTCGCCCTGCAGCCCAAAAGCGTTGAGGACCGCATGGTCCTGGGCCAGCTCTACACCGTCAAGCACGATGACAAGAAAGCGGAAGAGGAGTTCAAGATCGCGCAGGCCATGGAGCCGGATTCCGAGGAGGTGGTGCTCAACCTGGCCCGCCTCTATGCCGAAAGCGGCGACCTGCAGCAAGCCGTCAAGGTGATTGAAGCCGTCCCGGCGGCCGACCGCTCGCCCAAGATGGAGCTTGCCCTGGGCGCGGCTTATGACCAGTTGAAGCAGACCAAGGACGCCATCGCCGCCTATCAGCGCGCCAACGACAAGGAGCCTGGGGACGCGCGCACCATCGACGCCCTGGCCCAGGCCCTGCTCAGCGACAACCAGTTGGACGAGGCGTTCAAACAATTCAAGCAGCTTGCCGAGGTCGATCCCGAGAACGCGGAGGCGCTCGTCCACATCAGCGAAATCCAGCGCCGCCAGGGAAAGTACGAGGAGGCGCTGAGGACCATCCGCAAGGCGCTCAAAATAGACCCATCCTCACTGGAAGCGGGCTATAACGAGGGGCTGTTGCAGGACGTGCTGGGCCACTTTGACGAGGCCGCCCAGACCTACGAGAAGATGGTGGACCTGACCTCCCACGCCAACGGCGCTTACACCACCGACGAGAAGAACAACCGCGGCATCTTCCTGGAGCGGCTGGGCTCGGTCTATCACGAGCAGAACAAGGTCGATCAGGCCATCGCCACCTACCAGAAGATGATCGAGATGGGCGGCGAGACGGCCCTGCGCGGCTACCAGAGCGAGGTGGACATCTACCGTGACGCCAAGATGTTCGACAAGGCGCTCGAGGTCTCCCGCAAAGCCGTCGATGCCGATCCCAAGAATCGTGAGTTCAAGCTGATGCTGGCCGGCGAACTGGCGGACCACGGCCAGGTTGACGAGGGTTTGGCCATGGCCAAAGGGCTCCTCGACAACACCGACAAAGACCGCGTCGTGTGGCAGGCGCTGGGCCAGATGAACATACGCCTGCGCCGCTGGAAAGATGCCGAGGAAACCTTCAACAAGGCCGGCGCGCTGACCACCAAGAAGGAAGACCGCACCTACCTGGTCTTCCTCAGGGGAGAGCTGGCCGAGCGGCAGAAACACTATGAGACGGCCGAACAGTTCTTCCGCCAGGTTCTCAATCTGGATCCCTCCAACGCCATGACCCTCAACTACCTGGGCTACATGATGGCCGACAAGGGCATGCGTTTGCCCGAGGCCCTGGAGCTGATTCGCAAGGCCGTGGAACTGGAGCCGATGAACGGCGCCTACCTCGATTCCCTGGGCTGGGCCTACTTCAAGCTGGGAGAGTACGAACTGGCCGAAGAGAATCTGCGCCGGGCCGTGGAACGCAACCAGACCGATCCCACCGTCCACGAGCACCTGGGCGATCTCTACGAGAAAACCGGCCGCATCCGCTTGGCCGCGGCGCAGTGGGAACTCTCGCTGGCCGAGTTCGCCAAGTCGGCCCCCGCCGACATCGAGCCCGGCGACGTGGCCAAGGTGCAGAAAAAGCTGGAAAGCGCCCGCACCAAGCTCGCCAAAGAGGAGAGCGCTATCGGCCAGCCCAAGCCGGAGTAAGCCGTAATTACCCGGCTGGCTGCCAAAGAACTCCATGGACTCTGAAACCAGCTCGCCCGCCAAACTTCTCCCGGGAATAGCCGTCCGGGGGAATGAGGACGGCGAACTCACCGCCCGCGCGCACGCCGAACCCGCTCATCCCTATCGCACTCCCTTTGCCCGCGACGCCGCCCGCATTCTGCACGCGCGCGCCTTTCGCCGCCTGGCCGGCAAGACCCAGGTCTTCGCCCGCCTGCCCGGAAATTCCCCTTCAGACCACTTCCGCAGCCGCCTCACCCACACGCTGGAGGTGACCCAGATCTCCCGCACGCTGGCCGGAGCCCTGGGCTTGAATACGGAACTGACCGAGGCTCTGGCGCTGGCCCACGACATCGGCCACCCTCCCTTTGGCCACGCTGGCGAAAAAGCCCTCGACCACTGCCTGCGCGGCTTCGGGCTCACCTTCGACCACAACCTCCATGCTCTGCGCATCGTCACCTGGTTCGAGGAGCGTTATGCGGCCTTTCGCGGCCTTAACCTGACCCTGGGCGTCCGAGAAGGCATCGTCAAGCACTCCCACGACTACTCCGCCACAACCCATCCCGAGCTGGCCGAATTCTTCCTCGACCAGTTCCCGCCGCTCGAAGCGCAGTTGATCGACCTGGCCGACGAGATCGCCTACCTGACCGCCGATCTGGACGACGGGCTGGACTCCGGCATCCTCACCATCGCCCAGGTTCGCGACGGCGTGCCGCTCTTCCGCGGCTTCCATGACTCCGTGCGCCGGCAATATCCGGCCGCCCTGCCCAAGCTGACCGTGAACGAAGCCATCAAGCGCGTGCTGAACGCACTGGTGACCGATCTGCTGAATGAGGTTTGCGCCCGCGTAGCCGACGTCGCCGCCACTACCCTGGCCGATATTCGCCGCGCTCCCCAGCGGCTGGCGGCCCTCAGCCCGCAAATGGAGGCCGCGCGCGCCGCCGCCAAGGAGTTCCTCTACGCCAACCTCTACAACTCTCCCATCATGGAGGAGGCGCACGAGCACGCCACCAAAGTCGTGCAGGGCCTCTTTGCCGCAATCATCGCCGATCCCGGCATGCTGCCCGAGGATCATCGCGCGCAGATTCCCACCCAGGGCCTGGCCCGCACCGTCGGCGACTACATCGCCGGCATGACCGACAGCTATATCGAGCAGCTTTGGATGCGTTGCGGCGGACGGTGAGGGGATGCTTAACGAATGGGACAGACCTACGTGCGCCCCTCGCGCTTCTGAGCGATTACCAGTCCTCGTGGCGTGGATAGTAGAACGACGGACAGCAGCCCCTCCTGTTCCAGACGCAGAACGGCATCGCGCACTACGTTGACGGAAGAGCTTGCGTCATGCACCAGAACCAAGCCTCGCGGTTTGATCTGCGGAAGAAACCGGCGTATCTCGCTTTCACGGATATTTATATCGCTGTCGCTGTAGAGAATATCGATGGACTCGTCGATGTCGGTGTCCAGGCTCGAAGCATTGCGGTACTCGATCCATTCGGCCAGTCCAGAAGAATCTATATTCTGCTTTGCCTTGGCGAATACGAGGGGATCGTATTCGATGGTGATGATTTTACCGAAGCCGTTGGTTTTCAGGCTCTCAGCCATTTTCATTGCGCTGTGGCCTATGAATGTGCCGGTTTCCACGATCACATCCGGCTTTACCGTTTCGACGAACGACTTGAGAAAATCCAGTACCTCAACTTCGGCGCTTTGCGCGTCGAGCATCTGCCATCTTTCCGGGTAGGGACATTCCGGCGTCGGTCCGACATATTCCGGCTGAGCGGACTCACCGACGACATTGATGCGGTCGAGAATGCGGTGTTCCTCATGACCCTTGAGAAAGGGTGGAAGCACAAGCCCCAATACAGTGGCTCCGGCGACGATAGGGAGAATTGTCCTTGCCACAAGAACCGGGCTCAAAGCTGCGTGAAAAGTCATTGCCGCCACGATCTGATAGATGCCCAGCAGGATTGCCCATTCTCCAAAGACAATTCCTGCCGGCCGCTGCAACTGCACTTGATGTTTCCCTTCGGACCAAAGAAACACTAGCGACAGGACGAGAGCAAGAATGCCAAGCGTCGCAGGAGTAAACGGTGCCTCCGGGCGCGAGTATATATGCGGCGAAGCAACAAGAAGAGCCACCGCAGCGCCGACGCTGAAGGATACACAGCCTACGTCCAGAAAGGACAGCATATGAAAGTGAGCCAGTTGTAGTCTGCGGCGATGGGCATCGGTGCGCCAACTGAAACCAACCCCAATGAAGCACAAAATCACTGTGATGATGGAATTTGATGTCGTCGTCATTTAGACTGGATTGTCTCATTATGTGGTTATCATAATCAACTACTTGTGTATTGTATTCATTTTATTGCAGTTAAAAGCGCTCCCATGCTAACTTCGTTCGTTGATTACTGGCAGACAACTGCGGGCCGCGCGCGCATTGCTCGACTGGGAACAGATCGAGTTGGCGAAGCGTGCGCACGTCGCCATCGGCACCATCCGCCGCATGGAATCCTTCAGCGGAGAAATCGGCGCACGTACCTCGACACTTTCTCAGGTCCAGGCGACGCTTGAGAAGGCGGGGATTCAGTTCCTCAATGATGGGAGTCCGGGCGTCAGGTTGTGCCTGCCCTCCATGCCCGCTGTGCACAAGGGCGTGTAGCGCGAGTAACTGGAGGTAGTCGGCGTATAGATGACCTACCAGCCTCACTTCACATCTTCCGCGCGGCGATCCGCAATCAGTTCATCGCACATGGATGGGCCACCAACGGTGAGGCCGCACAACTCCTCGATGATCTGCTGCTGTGCAAGCAGCGTCTGCGGCGTCACGATCACCCGATCTCCCTCCACTCGAATGGCGATGCGCGTTCCATCCACAATCCCAAGCGACTCGCAAATCGCCGCAGGAATCTCCAACTCGCCTTCCGGGCCTACGGTAGCGTAGTACTGTTCCATAGCTTTGATTCTGGCACAGGAATAAGGCCTTTACAGAGGCGCACAAACTAGAAAACAGCAAGGCGGGCCATTTCCGCCTTGCCGTTTTAGTTCGTTCCTGAAATGCTACCTCCCGCTTACTGCACCGTACCCTGCGGCCTCAGCCGGCGCAGGTCCAGCGCGCACGCGACGGCATTTTGCGCATGAAGACGCAAATTGTCAGAGGCGGCCCAGAGCCACAGGCGGGATACCTGGCTGGAGTTGCGGGCGCCCTGTTCCGGCCGCAGCCGCACCAGCACATCGTTCTGGCCGGTAGCAGCCAGGTTCGACGGCGAGTCAGTATCTTCCAGCACCAGGTCTACGTGCTCTCCGCTCAGAGCCTCTTCCAGCGCGGAGATCTCCACCGGCCGCTCCATTTCCACGGCAATGGAAAACGTGTGGCCGTGAAAGACGGGCGCATGAATCACCTGCAAGGCCAGCGCAGGCCAACGCCCGGCGGCCAGCGCGTCATAGTGGCGGCGAACCCGGGCCTCGACCGCGCTGAGGCTGACGGCCGCGCTTTCTCCCAGGCCGCCCAGCAGGTTATAGGCCGCCTGCGCATCGTAGATGGCGCGCGGGATGCCCTGGAAGCTGAGCAGGCTCACCGTCTGCTGGTGCAGCTCGTCCATGGCGGCGCGGCCAAACTCGCTGGCCGGCTCCAGCATGGTGGCGGCCACAAAGCGCACCGGCGCGGCCAGTTGCAACCGCTCCAGCACCAGCGCCAGGGCCAGCGCCGCGGGGTGCGCCGGGACCACGGCGGGAGTAAACAGGTCGGGCGTCACCGCCTCGGAGCCCAGCCCCTTGAAGTCCAGCCAAGGTGCGCGCACCACGACGCCTGTCTCCCGGTCCAGCGCGCCGGAGAGATCCAGCACCGTGGAACCGGAGCGCAGCGCCTGACGCCAGTGCTTGCGGGTCATCTCCTCCGTGCCGGTAAAAAAGGTAAAGTCCACGTGCTCAAAGGCATCCGCATCGATGGGCTGGACGAAGGCAGCCTCGTCGCCCACCTGGTCCAACTGGCCCTGCGCCTCTTCCTCGTCCAGCAGGAAAAAGCTGGACGCGGCCAGGGGCGACTCCGATAGGGCTTCCTTCAATTCCCGGCCCAGCAGGGTGGAGGCTCCGGCAATAGCGATCTTGTACACAGGCATCCTAACTTATGCGTTTTGAAAAGCTACAAGGGTTCCAATGAATGCGGTTCTGCCGCGGCTGCATCCGGCGCTACAATGCCGCGCGGCTTTCTGCGCCGCCGCCGCGACCACCCGTACGCCGCCCTCGCCCAGATGCCGGAGAACATATAGATCAGCGCCAGCGGGAAGAGCACCTCATGGGAAAACTTGAGGATCAGGAAGAGCACAATCGAGATGAAAAACAGGGTCCGGAAGGAATGGCGGCGGGAGAAGCTGATCTCCTTGGCTGACCAGAAGCGCCAGGTGCTGACCATGAGAAAGCCGCTCATGCCGACGATCCCCAGCCAGATAACGGCGACCCACCAGGTCTCGACCGGAATTCCGTACTCAAAATGAACACAAGCAGCCAGCAGTCCCGCCGCCGCCGGAATCGGCATCCCCACAAAATACTTGCGGTCCGGCCGTCCCGGATTGCGCGGCTGGGCATCCTGGCTGATGTTGAAGCGCGCCAGCCTCGAGACCCCGCCGATGAGAAACAGGAAACAGATGAAGGCCCCGGCGTGGAGCAGGTTCTCGTGCAACCGCGGATTGATGGAATCGGGCAGGAAATGGAATCCCCAGATAAGCGCCAGCAGGCTGGGCGCCACGCCAAAGGTAATGGCATCGGCCAGCGAATCCAGCTCCTTGCCAAACTCGCTGGCGGTATTGGTCATGCGCGCGATGCGCCCGTCCAGCGCGTCGAAGGGAATGGCGAACAGGATGGCGATAGCTGCCCAGTCAAGATGGGTACTCGCGTCGCCGGCGCCGGTGAGGGCCGCCATGGTCTGGATGATAGAAAAGAAGCCGGCGGCGATGTTTCCCGCGGTAAAGAGCGAAGGCAGCAGAAACATGCCGCGGCGTAGGCGGGCCTTGGCATTGGCCCTGGCCAGGCTGAGATCGCGGCCGTTCATGAAGCCGCTCCTTGAGCCATGGACGCCAGCACGCTCTCGCCGCCCTTCACCCGCTGGCCCGCCTTCACGCGCAGAACCGCTTCGGCCGGCAGCAGCACATCCACCCTGGAACCGAACTTGATCAGGCCCACGCGCTGTCCGCGCTCCACCGTATCGCCCTCAGCGAAGTTGAAAACGATGCGCCGCGCCAGCAGGCCGGCAATCTGCTTGAAGGTGACCTCGATGTTCTCGCCGCGCACCGTCACGATGTTCTGCTCGTTCCTGTCTGCCGAGGCCGGGTTCATGGCGTTCAGATACTGGCCCTTGCGGTAGCGCACAGCGCTGAGAACGCCGCCGATGGGCGAACGGTTCACGTGCACGTCAAAAACGCTGAGGAAGATGCTGACCCGCTGCCGGGAGCCTTGGGGAGTGGCGATGGTGACCGCCTCGGTGACCAGCCCGTCTCCCGGCGAGACAATCAACCCGGGGCCGGCAGGAACCGTGCGCCGGGGATCGCGGAAAAACCATAGAAAAAACGCCGCCAGCAGTACCGGCGCGATGCCCCACGCCCAATTGCCCGTCGCCCACATGAGCAACCCCGCCACGGCCAGAAAGCTCAACCCGTAAATGTAACCGTCACGAACCATTGTCCCAACGATTATACGGTGATTCCGCTCGTCTGCCGACTCCATCGGGCTCCGCCCCAGGGCAATCGCATGAACGTCATGCGAGTCCGAGGAGTTGAGCTCTGTAGTCGTCGCTGGTGGATGCGATGAGCCGTCTGGCCTTGAGTCCGCCTTTTCGTTTGATTGGATCGAGGCGGA
>JBEKNO010000064.1:0-14072 GCA_049522735.1 Occallatibacter sp. | reverse complement strand
ACCAGGGAAGCGCTGGAAAAAGCCATCGCCGAAGCGATCAGGCTCATCACTGCCGACAATGCCAAGGCATGGTTCAAACACCGCATCGGCGGTCTACAGTGATTCCTAAAACGCTCTAGTCCCCATGGAAGTGATAGAGCCGCCGCCCTACTGGCTGCTTCAGTTGCTACTTTGTAAGCAGCGGAATGTGAAACGGCATCTCGGAATTGGACTGCTTCTTGGGCTTGGCGTTCGAGTCCTGGCGCAACACGGTGCGCTGGGAGTTGATGCACAGCCAGCCGCCGTGCGCGCGCTCGTAGACGTGGGTAAAGACGCCCTTTTCCTCCGCCTGGCCCGAATTGACCTTGTGATGCAGCACATAGGTTCCGTTGGCGACGGCGATGTCACCCAGCATGCGCACCGTGATCACCCTCTGATCGAGATGGATGTTTTTGTCCTCGCCGGTAATCAGCATGACCACCTGCTGATTACGGGTAGTGATGTCACCTGTGGCGGATACATCTACAAATAAAGGAGATAACACCAACTCCAGGCCATACTGGTCGCGCATGTTGATGGCGTTGGACCAGGCGTCCTCAATCTTCTGGAACTCCCGAATCTCCGGGCTTACGGCTGACGTGACGTTGGGCTGGGCCGAAGCCGAGTCCGGAGCCGGAGCCGGGTTCTGGGCGGTTACAGCGCAGCATGAGAGAAGAAGAGCAGAAATGCAAGCCACAAATCGGGTCATACGCAGCATGAACTCCCAACCATTGATGATAGCGCTACCAAGATGATAGCTCCTGGACTCGGGAAGCAGACCGGACGGAAGCGGGAAAAATAGAAAAGAAGCCTACAACAGCGTTTGCAGCCGCTCCGGCTGGTGAAGGGTGACCAGGGATTCTTTGATCGAGATCCAACCATCCTTGCGGAACTGGCCGAGGGTGCGGGTGACGGTTTCGCGCGTGGTGCAGGTCATGGAGGCCATCTCCTCATGGGTCAGCAGCAGCGGGAAGCGGTAGCCGCCGCCGTCCAGGTGCTCGCCGATCTGATGAGCCAGCTCCAGAAGCAGCCGTCCTAGGCGGGCGGCCACGGTCTCTGCCAAAGCGATGCGGCAGGCATCCTGCAGGGCGAAGCGGTACTCCTGGCAGATGCACTGCACGGCGCGCATCTGCGCCTCCTTGTGGCTGCGCAGGAAGCTGAGGAACCTGTCGCGCTCGACTGGGCGGAGCTGGGCGCTGGTCAATGACTCGGCGGAGACTTCATAGACGCCGTGGGAGAGAACCGCATACAGGCCCAGCATGGAGCCAGGTCCGGCGACGCGGACAATCATCTGGCGATCCTCAAGGCGCCCGGCGGTTAGCTTGAGGTAGCCTTCACAGATCAAATAGAGGCAGCGGGCATCCTCGCCCTGGGTAAAGAGTGAAGCCTGCGCGGGCAGGGAGATGGTGCTGGTGGCCAGCTCGAGATCGGCCAGAACGGCGCTGCCCAGAGAGCAGAACCAGCCGGGGCGGCGGTTGCCACAAGCCGCGCAGCCTGCCGGAACATGCCGCGCAGTTTGCTTATGCCGCGCGTGCGCTCCCACCGAAATCTCTGTGTCCGCCATGGTCCTGCCCATTCCGACGCCGATTCAGGACTTTCACCTCGACTTCTTGCGAACCTGCGCAATGCCACAAGGGCGAAGACGAGGTGAAAATGCTCCAGGCCTTCTGGAAAAGAGACTTTTGCCTGAACCAAGTTTGCCGGAGCAGAGACCGCTCTGGATGTGATGGATCTCACGTCTATGCGGAGTCAGGCGGTCGCAAGCTCCGCCATGGCTGGTCAATATCGGATCGCTCGAGATTCGTATTTCCATCGCCGGTGCTGACTGCCAGACGAGCGGCAAAGAGCCTTTGAGTCAGCCGGAAGGCGGAAAGCGCTGCAGCGGAACCACAAGTGGCCTACCAATGCCACAACGCTAAAGTATTGATTTATTGAAGGAATCAACACCCTGTAATCAGTTTTTCAGGATGCAATTATGGTGTTTTCGCTCTAAACGGCCTGTCAGCCATTCCATAATGGGAAAGTGGTCAGTTTTATACAGCCGCATGGCCATAATCCTGCTGTTCTGCTCAGGAAGCGCTCCCTGCATTCCGATTATTCCGGACTCCAGGGGGATTTGAGCGTGCGCCCAGAGCGATGGATTGCTCTTAGGACGCGCCTGAAATTTGCGCGTAGGCGGGGGGGGCTGCATCACTAATGATGAGGGAATTCCGTTCTGGAATACTCTCCTCAACAAATGTGACGGGCGTCACCGTTTGGGTGAAAAATAGAGCTTTAGGATGCAGCGAATGAAGTGATTTTCCACACAAGCCGCCGGATGCCGGCACAACTGCTTCTGGACGAGGCAACGAGATCATTGAAGGTGGTATTTCATGCATAGAGATGGGCCTTTAACGCAACTGCCGATTGATGCGGCTCCGGGCAAGAGGCCGGGACTGCAAGCCTGTTTGATGTTGATGCTGGGCGCAAGCATTATGTGCGCCACTGCTCTCGGAGCTCAGGTGCCCAAAGCCGACTCTGGCGCCAAACCGGCCGCCGCTCAGGCCAAGGAAGCCGCACCGGCGGATTTTGTGGGCGCCGAGACCTGCGCTACCTGCCACGAAGAGGTGGTCAAGGGGTTCGCGAACAATCCTCACACCAAAATGGTGATGATGCACGGCGACGCCGGCGTGACCTGCGAGAACTGCCACGGGGCGGGCCGCGGGCACGTTGAAGGCGGCGGGGACGTAACCAAGATCTTCAATCCCGCCAAGGCCTCGGCCAAGGACGTGGACGCCAAGTGCTTGGCCTGCCACGCGGGAGCGCATCCCAACTTCGAACGTGCGCCTCATGCCAAGGCCGGTGTCAGCTGCGCGAACTGCCACAGCGTGCACGCCAAAGGCGACAGGGAAGCCCTCCTCAAGGCTCCTCAGCCTACGCTCTGCTTTCAGTGCCACACCGACGTAAAGCCGGTGTTCAATATGCCGTTTCACCACCGGGTGAACGAAGGTCTGGTCAAGTGCAGCGACTGTCATGACGTTCACGGCACCTTCGGGAACAACAACGTGAAGTCCACGGCGGATCAGAACATGATCTGCACCAAGTGCCACACAGAGGTGCGTGGGCCTTTCGTGTACGAGCACGCCGCGGTCAAGGCGGAGGGATGCCTGGCTTGCCACACTCCGCATGGCTCTCAGAACGCCCGGCTGCTGAACATGCCGAATATCAACACCCTGTGCAACCAGTGCCATAGCCCGGTCTCAGCCGGCACGGTTCACGGCATGAACGCAGGATCGTCGGAGCTCCTGCCATGCATCAGCTGCCACACCATGATCCATGGGTCCAATCTCAATCAGGCGTTCCTCAAGTAATGGAGCAGGGCCGCGCCATCCAGACCCATGGGACGGCGCGGCCCGGATCCAATACCAACTTGGCGCACGTTTCAAGGTTTCGATGCAAGCGACGTTTTTTCAAGTGAGGCTTCACATGAAGAACACAGGCTGTTTTTCCCGGCTCTCCAATCAACAGCTCTCTTCTCGAATGGTTCAGCGCATCGCTGGGGGCATTGGAATCGCCATTTTACTGGTGACGGCGGGCATCGCAGTCGCCCAAAATCCGACGACCGCCGTTCCACTTCCGGCGCCGAATGAACAGATGGCCATCCCTAATGGATATTCGGCCCATGGGTCAGTGGACGTAGGTGGGCACATAGCCGGCATCACGGGCAGCGGAGCCATGTACGACACGCTGGTCAACATGCAGACCGGGCCGCGCGCGCTTGGCGAGACCTTTGAGATGCGCGCACTCCCGGGCCAGAAGCACACCCTGTTCGATACCCTCAGGGCCGTCGGCACAGGGTTTGGCGGCGATCCGAACAGCTTCACCAAGCTGGACTTTTCCAAGGGAAAGATCTACGAGTTCTCGGGACTGTTCCGCCGCGACCGCCAGTACTTCGACTACGACCTGCTGGGCAACCCGAATATCCTCCCGGGGCTGTCGATTCCCTACGGGGAAACCTCTGGTGTGCCGACTTCTGCGTCGCTTGCGTGGCCGCAGGTTAAACAATCGCCGGTGATGTTCAACACCGTGCGCCGCATGACAGACACCAACCTCACGATTTTACCGCTATCGAAGGTGACGTTTCGGGCGGGGTACTCGCAGAATATCTTCCAGGGCCCGACCCTGAGCCCCGGCGAATCTGTCGGCAAGTACGATTCCCTGCTCTCGGAGTATCAGCGCAACAGCACCGACGATTTCACGGGGGGGATCGATTGGAAGCCCGTACAGGGCACCAAGTTGACCTTTGAAGAGGAGGTCGACCACTACAAGGCGAACTCTTATTTCACTCTGGCCCCCGGTGACTTCATCGCTCAAGAGGCGGACGGAACGCCGGTCTCGCTGGGCGATTGGGACAGCCAGGCCGCTTACGGCATCGGCGCCTGCATTACAGGCAGCATGGGCAGCAGCGCATACCACAACTCAACCAACTACACCATCTTCTCTGCGCCAACCAATGGCAGCCTGCCGATCATCAATCCGGCATGCGATGTGGTTACCAGCTACCTGCGTTCGCAGCCGACGCGCATTCTCTACCCCACGGAGATCTTCCGGCTGCAAAGCGCAAGCATCAAGAATATTTCAATGAACGGCGATTTCCGCTATACCAGCGCAAATATGAACCTGCCCAACTACTACGAGAATTTTCAAGGCCTGGATGGGCAGTCCGCTACTAAAGCCGGAGTCACCCCCCCATACCCTGCGCAGGCAGCCCGCTCTGCGACGTTTACGGGCAGCGCGACCGCCAAGCGGGAAGTGCTATCTGCCGACTATGGCATCGTCTGGCAGGCAACCAAGACGGTCAGCCTCTCCGATCAAATTGACTACTCCAATTTTCACCAGCCCGGCACCTCCAACATCTCAGCAGGTATCACGGCAAATACGCCTACGAACCCGAATGAAACCATCAACTACTCAGGTCCGCTGGGCCTGGGAGTCAATCTCACTGTTGGAGGCAGCCCCAACGGCACTCCTTCGCCGGCTTACTTCGGCCAGCGGTTCCTGACCAACAACCTGACCGGAACCTGGGATGCTTCGTCTCGCGCCACGCTCTCGCTCACTTACCGCTACCGCACGCACGTGATCGCGGAGAACGCATACGGCGCCGGCCCACCTGTTGATCCCGGCGGCAATCCTGGCAACAATCCATTAGCCGTGGGCGCGGATACAAACGGAACGGTAACCATCAACGAGAACGGTGGAATCTTCAACGCCGCCCTGCGTCCCGCCAACAATTGGGACGTGAATGGCACGGTTGAGATACTCTACGACGACAACGCATTCACCCCGCTCGGTCCGCGGCAGACAAAGCACTACAGAGTGCATACCGTGTACAAGCCAAAGTCCTGGGCGACGATATCGGGCGCCTATAACGATCTGGAACGGCATAACAACACGAACAACAACCAGAGCGCCGTCACAGCAGGCGATGACCCGTACGAGGGTCCGCTCAATCATGTGGATTACAGCCGGATTGTGAGCCTGGGTGCTGTGCTGTCGCCGAATGAGCACTATGGGATCGATTTGAATTACGCCTATAGCGATGTGTATGCGGCGACCAACATCTGCTATGACAACGGCGCCCAGAACAGTTCCACTGCACCCCCCCAGGGCCTGCCCGGCACCGCCTCGCTCACAAGCGGCGGAGCGCCGAATGTATGCCCTGGCGTGTACATCAGGAATTCGACGACCCAGCTCGCGGACTGGTTTGCCAGGGACTTCATGTCTGCTCCCACGCAGTACGGATCGGTGGCTCTCAGTATGTCCCCCGTCGACAAAATCCACTCCAATATCGGCTATCGCATCAGCGCTGTGAACGGCAGCCAGTTTTTCAACGATGCGCGATCGGTCAACGGCTCGCTGCAGTCTGCGTATCAGTCGCCCTATCTGAATCTCGGGTGGACGGTTCGTCCCGGATTGATTTTGAAAGCGGAATACAACTTCTACGGCTACGGCGAGGGCGGCCCTTCCGGGCCGCAGTTCTGCAGCACTTCAACGTCTACGACATCAACGGTTGTTCCCTGTACCCCACTACCCCAACCTACGGGTCTGACCGAGCCGCCTTCCGGTCTGACCGCACCCCGGAACTTTCATGCCAATAACGTAACCCTTGGAATGCATTACGAGTTCTGACAGGGCATGGCCCTCTAACCATCGGCGCAGTTCCCTGTTGCAAGGGGCTGCGCCGTTTAGTGCGAGATAGGTTATCTTGCTATCCGGCGGCAACCCCAGCGACTTATACCTGTCGCCGGGGTTGCAGTATGAAGAAGACAAACGCTCGGCAGGGGCTTTTCCCGATCCATCCGGCCGGCAACAACTCAAGGAGTCTTGCAATGACACATACCATTCGATCTCTGATGATGCTGGCCATGGTTGTTTCTCTGGCCGGCGCCATGTGCTTCGCCCAGTCCGGTGGCCAAGCGACCTACACAACCAAGTGCCAGATGTGCCACGGCGCCGCCGGCGTCCCCAGTCCGGGAATGGCCAAGGCAATGGGCGTGAAGCCGGTTACCGATCCGGCCATCAAGGCCCTCACGGTGGAACAGATGATTGCCGCCGTCAAGAACGGCAAGGGCAAGATGAAGCCAATCACGGGACTCACCGACGAGCAGATCAAGGCAGCGGTGGTTTACTACCGCAGTTTGAAGGGCTGAAACAGGAAGTACAATCGAAGCAGAGAGTTGAACCAGGCCCGCCCTGGAGCGAAACCACAACATGCGCACCCAAGGGCACGTTTTGAGAAGCGTTGATTTTCTTAAGAAATCAGCATTCTGTACACGGCCTTTCAGGGCGCGGCAAGCTGGTTTCGCTCTCCTTGGTGGGCCATCCGTTTGAAAGTGGGAGGCAAGGTGTTAGTGTTTGAAAAATTCCGTGAAGGCTGGGTGCGGCCTGCGCTGTTCTTCGGCAACAACCCCATCAGCCTTGCAGGCGGCGCCATCACCAGCGCCTCCGGCATGACCATGATCGGCTATTGGCTGGTGGAACTGTTCGGACGGCCCAACGATAATCCCTATCTCGGCATCATCTTCTTTCTGATTCTGCCGGCCCTTTTTGTGGCCGGACTGCTGTTGATTCCGATAGGTTTGTATCTGCGCCGCGCAAAGCTGAAGAAAGCCGGGCTGATTCCGGCCCAGTATCCCAGGGTCGATCTGAACGACCGGGTCTTTCGCCACGGCCTGGACATCGTGCTGCTGGCCTCCATCGTTAACCTGCTGGTGGTGGCCATGGCCAGCTATCGCGGCTCGGCCTACATGGATTCACCCCAGTTTTGCGGCCAGTCCTGTCACGTGATGCATCCGGAGTACACGGCCTACAAGATCTCCGCGCACTCTCATGTGGCGTGCGTTGACTGCCACATCGGCGAGGGCGCCGAAGCCTACTTCAGCGCCAAGGTGAACGGCACCAAGCAGATTCTTGAAGTTGCCTTCGATCGTTATCCCACCCCCATTCCATCGCCGGTCGAGAGTTTGCGCCCGGCGAGGTATACCTGCGAGGGATGCCACACACCGGCCAGGTTTATCGGAGAAAAGCTGATGGTCAAGTCAAGCTTTGCCGACGACGAGAAGAACACCGAGACCCAGTCTGTGGTGGTACTGCACCTGGGCGGGCTGGATGGGCTCTCCCATCTGACCGGGATTCACGGCGTTCACCTGGGCAACATCGAGTACGTCGCTACCGACCCAACCCGGACCACGATCCCCTGGGTGCAGAAGCGGAATGACGATGGTTCGGTAACCGAATTTGCCGCCTCCACCGCGGGCAAAGGCGTGCCGCAGGGCGAACGGCGGGTGATGGATTGCATCGATTGCCACAACCGCGCGGCCCACACTTTTCTCACCGCGGAAGACGCGCTCAACCGGGCCATGGCCGATGGCGCGGTCTCCCCGGAACTGCCCTGGGTCCACAAGGAGGGCCTGGAGTTGCTGAAGGCCACCTACGCCTCTGAGGCCGAAGCGAGCGCGAAGATTCCGCAGCAGCTTACGGACTTCTATCGCACCCAGCATCCCGAAGTGCTGCAGGCAAAAGCAGACTTGGTGAAGTCCGCAGGCGAGGAGCTGGCGACCCTCTACAGCCAGAACGTATTTCCGTTTATGAAGGTGACCTGGGGAACCCATCCCAACCACATCGGCCACATGAGCTATCCGGGCTGCTGGCGCTGCCACGATGGCGACCACACGGCCAAGGACGGCAAGAGCATCACCAATGACTGCTCTGCCTGCCACAACCTGCTGGCCGTGGACGTAGCCAAACCCAAGGTGCTCTCCGACCTGGGCATTCATTAGAAGAACCCGCAGCTCGACTCCAGCGGCTACAACCCGCCGCTGGGGCTCCCAGCCCCCGGCTGCAGAGAATCATAACTTTCTGGCTTACTGCGCCGGTCCCGCTGCATTATCTGGTGTTTAAGCACCCTCTACCGCTATACAATCGTGGCGAAGTGCAACGAACCCGCAAGCCCCTGCCAAAAGGCCGCAGGGTGAGGAGACCGTTCCATGAAGGAGGGCAGGGCATTGCCCTTTCCGCCTGTCCGGAATAAGATGCAGGTCTTTCAGGGTTGGTGTACAAAGAGGAAGATGGCACACAAGAAGAGCTTCGGTCTGCCGCTCGCAATTTTTCTCCTGGCCAGCCCCGGAGTATTCGGCCCAGTAGCGGCCGTGGCCCAGATCTACCACCCCACGGGCATAGACCTGTCCGCGGGGGTTCCGCTTTCCCGGCTGGACGGCGATTGGCGTACTTCCGATGCGGTGGCGATTCCCGCATCCAGGCCGCCGATCAACCTGGATGCGGTGTATCAGGGTTCTGCGCCCGCTGCCATGAGGTTGGAGCGGATGCTGTTACTGCTCGCGTCCTCGGTGGCCCAGCGGCAGGCTCTAACCACGGAGCTCGAGAACCAGCAGAATCCGGCTTCGCCCGAATATCGCCACTGGCTTACGCCGGCGGCCTTCGCCGACGCTTATGGCAACTCCGCCGCGGATATTGCCGCGGTTACTGCCTGGTTGCAGAGCCAGGGCTTCCAGGTAGCTCCATTGCCCGCTGGCCGTGGCTGGATCGAGTTTTCCGGAACGGTTACCCAGGTCGAACAGGCCTTCCACACCCAAATCGACTCTGCCATCACGGTCGGCGGAACGCGTGCCGTGCTGGCTCAAGGGATTTCAGTACCCGCCGCGCTCATGCCCCTGGTGCAGGGATTGGTCTCCCTGGATGGAGCCTTTTCCACGCCCGCTTTGACCGCGCCTCAGCCCGTCGCTGTCTCCGCGGCCGAGCTTGCGGCGGAAACCTCGCCGAACCACTTGGAGGCTCTGACCCCCCAACTGGCCGCGCAGCTTCTTCATCTTGACGCTTTGCATGAGGCCAGCGTGGACGGCACAGGCGAATCGATCGCCATTGCGGCCCGCAGCAACGTGAACAGCCAGGATATTGCCGCCTTCCGCGCGGCCTTTGGTCGCCGCGGCGACCCCGCGACCCCGCCCACGGTCGTTCCAAACGGTCCCGATCCTGGACTTACAGGCGATCAGGCCGAGGCCACTCTGGCAGCTTCCTGGGCCGGCGCTGCCGCTCCCGGCGCGCAGATCGTGCTGGTTCCAGCGGCCACCACCTCCGCTACCGACGGATTGGACCTGTCGCTGGCGGCCATCGTTGATCAGGCGCTGGCGCACACTGTCGCCGTAGGCTACTCGGCCTGCGAGGCGGCTCTGAGCCAGGCGCACCAGGCCTTCTATTCCGCGCTCTACCGGCAGGCGGCCGCGGAAGGCATTGCGGTGATCGCCGCCGCCGGCGATAGTGGTCCTTCAGCTTGCCATTTGGCGGGCAGCGACGCTCCGGTTAGCGGCGGTTATGGCGTAAATGCTCTGGCCTCAACGCCCTGGAACACAGCCGTAGGCGTCGCGGCCTTTGGCCCGGCAGGTACGGCGGCGGGAATCTCCGCATTGTCAGCATGGTCCCCGGCGAGCGCGACCGAACCGGCCTATGCCGGCGGAGGCGGCGGCAGCTCGCTCTATGCCGCGCCCGGTTGGCAGCCTATACCGGCAGAGGTCTCGCAGGGAACAGCCGGAACCGGGATCCATAACCGGCTCTTGCCGGATCTGGCCCTGCCGACAGCCGTGGATACAAGCGTGAATCCAGGGCTGGCCTTCTGCCTCAGCGGGTCGACAACAACTGCCGGGGCCTCCAGCGGATGCACCCTGGCGCGCAGCGGAGGCAGTTCCGCCGCCACAGCCATCTTTGCCGGCGTTGCGGCCCTGGTGGCTGAAAAGTACGGCGCGCAGGGCAACCTTGCGCCCCACCTGTATGCACTCAGCCGGCAGAGCGGCATCTTCGAAGATGTGCAGCAGGGCAGCGCGCAGCTCAAGTGCTTCGCGGGCAGTCCCGGCTGCGGCGCCTCGGAGCAGATCGGTTTTACCGCCGGCGCAGGCTACGACCTGGCCACCGGGCTGGGCGTGCCAGACGTGCAGAAGCTGGTCACCAGCCTGGCGACGCCTGCCGCCACCGCAACTTACACGTTTACGCTTTCCATTTCGCCGGTACAGGCGAACAACACGTACAATCCGTCAGCGCTCGTTACCTTCACGGTCAATGTGGTCGGCTCTGCGGGCATTCCCACTGGTACTGCAAACCTCTACGACGCGACCAACTACAATGTGCTCACGCCCAACTTCACTCTCACCTCCAGCGGCAGCGCGACCATCGGTCCCATGGAGTTGTCAAACCTCTACAACTACTCGGGCTTTGAATCGTACCGCCTCGGCGCCCATTACAGCGGTGACTCTACCTACTCCGAGGAGGATTCCGGCTATCTTTTAAGCGTCTCGTCGGAAGTGAGTCCGACCGTCCTCACTATCACGCCTTCAACGATTTCGCCGGCTCTCGGCTCAAACATCACGGTGACCATAACCCTGGGCATTGTTGCCAGCGGCCCGCCGGCGGGTAGCGTTTCCCCCACCGGCGCCGTCACCCTCACTGTCAATGGCGTGGCGCTCAATCCGGTGTCACTAACCACCACGGGCAGCGTTACGAGCGCGGTCTTCACGGTTCCCATCACCGCAGCCTCGAATTCGATCGTTGCCAGCTATCCAGGCGACAGCAACTATGGCGGCACCACGACGAATCCCTATATCCTGACAGCATCCAAAGCGGCAACCACCGTAGTTCTAACCGCGAGTACCACCACGGTGCAACCCGGCATGGCGGTCACGCTCACAGCCACCGTGACGCCAATCGTCACGCCTGCCGCCGGTCTCGAGCAGAACCCGAGCGGAACCGTGCTTTTCTACGACGGCACGACCCTAATAGGCTCTGCGACGTTGAATTCGGGGCCGGGCGCCAACTCCTCCACGGCGGTGCTCACTGTCCAGACATTGCCTAACGGCGCGGATTCGCTGACAGTCTTTTACGAAGGCGACTCCACGTACGGCACCTCCACGTCGAGCGCGCTTACTGTAGATGTGGCCAAAGCGGCGGCGACCGTGGTTCTTTCCTCGAACTTCAATCCTGTTCCTCCGGGAGCAGCGGTGATCCTTACTGCCACGGTGACGCCAGTTACGCCGCCACTCGCGGGCGCGGAGCAAAACCCCTCCGGTAACGTGATCTTCTACAACGGAACCACCGTAATCGGAGAGGCGGCGCTGGTTCCTGTGCCGCTGAGCGATTCCTCCACGGCGACACTTACCACGCAGACACTGCCGGGCGGCTACGACTCGCTCTCAGCCGTTTATCTGGGCGACTCTTTCTACGACACCGCAACCTCGAATATTCTTACCCTGGCTGTTGAGAACTTCACCATCACCCCGTCGCCCTCGAATCCTCCCACCAATCTCGACATCGTGCAGGGTGCGGCGGGCTCCGCATCGTTTATCGTTACCGGCCTGGGCGGGTTCAATGGTGAGATTCAGGTGGTCTGCGCCGTGCCACCGCAGGACGACATGACCTGCACCGCAACTCCGCAACAGGTTGTCCCAACAGCCACGGTCACCTTCGTCATACAGACCTTCATCTCCGGAGGGCCCACGACAGCCTCCATTCCGAGCCGTAGCCGCGAGCCAATCTGGCCGCGCGCGGCAGGCGGAACGGCGCTGGCTGTGTTGGGATTCTTCCTGCTGCCATTCGGACGCCGGGCGCGCATCTTTACACGCCGTTCCACGCGGCGCTTCCTGGTACTGCTCATGTTGCTGGTGGTTCTGTGCGGCGCAGGCATCGGCTGCAACAGCGTCAGCGGAATACCTGTCACTTCCACCGGCACGCCCCTGGGCGTGGCCACACTCAAGATCACCGGTTCCGCCTACGTGGACAACACCGTTGTCAGCCAAAGCGTGTATCTGACCGTCAATGTTCTGGCCCCGCCTTCAGCCGCGCACTGATAGTCTTTCTCTAAATCAAGGAGCCCCATTTTTCATGCATTCCACCCAGCCTTTGCACTTCAATCTTGTCGCCGCGGCTCATGCCACCATGATCGAGCACGGTTTCCAGCCGGATTTTCCCGCCGGAACCGATTCCGAATTAGCCGCCATTCAGGCCCATCCAGAGGCGCCCGCCGTTTCCGGCATTCAGGATCTCAGCAACCTGCTTTGGTCCTCCATCGACAACGACACATCAAAAGATCTTGACCAGATCGAGTGGGCGGAGCAGTTGCCCGACGGCCGCATCCGCGTGCTGGTCGGCGTGGCCGACGTGGACGCGCGCGTCACCGCGGGCTCGGTGATCGACGGCCACGCCAAGAGCGAGACGACTTCGGTGTATACGGGCGTCAAGGTCTTTCCCATGCTGCCCGCCGAGCTCTCCGAGGGTATTACCTCGCTGAATGAGAACGAAAACCGCGTGGCGGTGGTCATCGAGTTTGCCGTGGATCAGGCGGGTACCGCATCCGATGGAAAAGTTTATCGGGCGCTGGTGCGCAACCGGGCGCAACTGGCCTACAACTCAGTCGGAGCCTGGCTGGAAGGCAGGGCGGCGGCGCCTGCCAAGGTGGCCGCCAGCGCCGATCTGGCCGCGCAGCTCAAGCTCCAGGATGCAGCGGCTCAGCGCATGGTGGGCGGCCGCTTCCAGCATGGGGCGCTGGATCTGGAAACCATCGAAACCCGGCCCGTGATGCTTGCCGATCAGGCAATCGATATTGCGCGCCAGGAAAAGAACCGCGCCACATCGCTCATCGAGGAGTTCATGGTGGCGGCTAACGGCGTCATTGCCCGCACCTTCGAGGCTGCCGGCGTAGCCTCCATCCGCCGCATCGTGCGTACACCCAAGCGTTGGGACCGCATCGTCGAGCTGGCCGAAGGTCTGGGTACAACCCTGCCCGCCGAGCCGGACTCGAAGGCCCTCAACGACTTTTTGCTGGCCCAGAAGCAGAAGGATCCCGACCACTTTCCCGACCTCTCGCTGGCCGTGATCAAGCTCATGGGTCCCGGCGAGTACGTGCTGGTCAAGCCCAACGAGGTCTCACCCGGCCACTTCGGCCTGGCCGTGCAGGATTACACCCACTCCACCGCCCCCAACCGCCGCTTTCCGGATATGGTCGCGCTGCGGCTCATGAAGGCGTTTCTGGCTCATGGGCCACAGCCTTACTCCGAAGATCAGCTCAATGCCATTGCCGTCCGTTGCACCCTGATGGAAGACAGCGCCCGCAAGGTCGAGCGCGAGATGCAAAAGCGCATCGCCGCCGTTGTCCTGCATCCCCGCATCGGCCAGAGCTTCCCCGCTATCGTTACCGGCGTTAATAATTACGGCACCTTCGTTCGCACCCTCGACCCGCACGTGGATGGAATGCTTGTCCAGGGAGGCAAAGGCCTGGACGTAGGCGACAAGGTAACAGTCAAGCTCATCTCCACCGACCCTCAGCGCGGGTTTATCGATTTCGCGGCGTAAAAGAGCGGGTCACATCCCAGCCGGCGGTTGTACCGGCATCCATAATTCCAGGACAACCATGTTTCAGGCTGGTAAATTTGTGAACTGATTGAGCGACTGAAAAACCACAAATACTCTAAGGAGTGGAAGCGGCGTCGCGCGCGGCGAGTCGGGCTGCTTTCTCGCGG
>JBEKNO010000063.1:0-14145 GCA_049522735.1 Occallatibacter sp. | reverse complement strand
CCATGAGTTACGCGTTTCCAAACGCCTACTTCGACTCACTTGCACTTCCACGCTTGTTCGCTGGAAAATAGCTCAATCCGACCGAACCGCCGGATGCGGATCCGCATGTCCGGTGGTGTGGCGGGGGAGAGCAGGTGACTGCTCCCTCTATGCCGATTTCCGTGCTTTCGATTCCATGTTGCGCCTAGCGGCGTATTCCGAAATAACCTGGCCGTTCTTCTGCTTTTCCGAGGATCGCGAACGGACGGAACTCTACCAGGCCAAATGCTATCCGGGAATGACGCGTTTGCCGGTTAAACTTCGTGGGCCGGAAACGCAGTTATTCTCCGGCAGAGCGAAGCGCAAAGGCCAGTCCACCGCTTCGTGAACGCCGATGCGGGCCGTGACCAGCATCTCTGAGACCGGGTAGCCGTCGTCGCGCAACTGGAGCGTTGAGGCAGGATCGAGCAAATCGAGGCCGTTGTGGCTCAGCCGGGTGAGGCCGAGCGCCTGGCAGAGCCGGCTGGGGCCGGAGGTAAGCAGTTTGGCCGGCGCGCCGGGCGCAAGACCCCGATTTTGAGCCATTTGACCCTCGCCGATTACCGGCTGCAGCGCGCGCAGCAGTACGCATCCGGCCCGGCCCTCCGTCTCGCAACTGATGTTCATGCAGAAGTAGCGGCCGTAGATCGAGTAGACGTAGGCGTGCCCGGCGCGGCCAAAGAGAACGCGGTTGCGCGGCGTGGGACCGCGATAGGCGTGCGCGGCCGGGTCGGGCGGGTGGTTGTGGGGGCCCAGGTAGGCCTCGGCCTCCACGATGCGGCCGGCTAAAACTCCAGGCGCCGAAACGCGCGCCAGCACCTTGCCCAGCAGGCGCGGGGCCACCTGCTCCGGCGAGGCCTCAAAGAAGGCTCGCGGCAGCAGGCGGCCCGGCAGGCGGGCAGCGGCTCTGGCTTTTCGCCCTACTTGCGCGCTGTTTTCCATTCCGTCAGCAGGGCCAGCACCTCTTCCGCGTGGCCCTCGGGCGTAACTTTGGGGAAGATGTGCAGCAGCGTCCGGTTCGGGCCGATCACGAAGGTGGTCCGCTCAATGCCCCACACTTTCTTCCCATACATATTCTTTTCCTTCAGCACGCCAAACTGATTGCATACTTTCTCGTCTACATCAGCAAGGAGTGTGTAAGGCAGGTTGAACTTGGCGCGGAATTTAGCCTGGTCCTGGGGCGTATCGCGGGAGATGCCCAGCAACACCGCGCCGGTGGTCTGGAGCTTTTTGTAGGTGTCGCGGAAGCCGCTGGCCTCAATGGTGCAGCCGGGAGTGTCCGCTTTGGGGTAAAAGAAGAGTACGACGGGGTGGCCGGCAAAATCCGAGAGGCTTACGGTTTTGTCCTCGTCGCTTTGCAGGGTGAAATTGGCGACCTTCTGATTGAGTTCCATGGGGAAATTCCTCGTATGGTTAATAGAGAGCCCGAAGGGGCCATCAGCTTCGATTATTTACGAGCGGGACGGAAAATGTCATTGCGCGGGGCAGGTATTTTCTCGATGAGGCGAATGGCCCTGGCAGGCCTGCTGGCCGCGCTGCCGGTTTGGGCACAATATCCTGGGCAGCTAACGAAGACGGACAAGGACGCGCCCGAGCTGCGATCCATTGCGGTGCTGGAGTGGACCGGCGAGGCGGGCCAACCCAAGGCCAGCCGCCTGATTCCCGTGGCCGTGCTGGACGGCGGCCAACTGCAGGATGGCGGTATCTACCTGGCCCGGCCCCAGCCCCTGGCCCTGGCCGGCGAGGTGGAGTACGAACTGGAACAAAACGGCAAGCCGGTGGGGCTTTACGATATCAAGAACGCAGGGCGGGAGCAGGGTTTCTGGGTGGGTTATGGGGCGTGGAAACCCATGCCCGTTGCCCGGCCCAAGCCGTCAACGCGGGAGCTGGCGCATATGCGCATCGACGACGATGTGCAGAGCAGTGAGCCGGTTTTGCACCGCAAACATCACGCCGGCGATGCGTCCGCGGGAGGAGCGGGAAACGGCGGTGGTTCAGGCGGGAGCTCTGGAACCGGAGCCGGCTCGGGCTCATCCGGGCCAGCGCCGGCCCCCGACCCGGACCGGCCCACGCTGCATAAAAAGGATTCCGGCGACTCGACGGCCGGCAGCAGCAGCGCGCCGGCGGACGACTCCGACCGGCCAGTGCTGAAAAAGAGCAAAAAGAAGCCTGAAGAGGTGGGCCACGTGGAATCGCTGCCCGATGTAACCGATCCCGACCGCCCCCGCCTGAAGCGCGGCAAGTCCGGCGGCAACGGCCTGGACGTGCTTCCCAGCCTGATGGGCATGCCGGCGGATATGCAGCAGGCGGTGGCCGTTTCCGACGCCAGGAACATTCCCGAGCACCCGTGGAGTTATTCGTGGGCCAACCCGGACGATGAAACGAAGATGAAGTCGGCCCTGGAAGATATAGCGCGCGACGCCCTGGGCCTTAAACCGCCAGCTCCGCCGCCGGCCCCTGCGCCAAAGAAGACGGCGGCGCGGAAGACCGCCAAACCTGCGCTTGCACCCCAGCCGCCCGCGCCACTGGTCGACGAGCAGTTCCGCGTCTTTGAGCTGGCCTACGGTTCCGGGGCCACCCTGGTGCTCACGGCGCGCACCGGTGGTCCGGTCGCCCAGGTGAAGTATGTGACCCTGGTGGCGCAGCCTGACTTCTACGGCAACGTGCTGGTGCTGCTGAAGAGCGTTACCGATGGCGCGCGCCTGGACGAGACCCCGCGCATGCGCCTCGTGGACGCCGTGGATGCGATGGCCGACAACCGCGGCGAGTTGCTCTTCGAGTTGCGCGGCGCAACCCAGCGCCAGTTCGCCCTCTACCGCGTGCTGCGCGGCCAGGCGGAGAAACTGTTTGTGAGCGGCGGCGGGGAGTTCGTGGCGGGGAGCAGCGAGTAAGGGCCACGGAACAGGAAACAAAAGGCGGCATTCGAGTTAATCGTCTTGGCCGGATGATACAAGGGTAAGAACCTACTTGCGCAGCCTGGCGCGCACCCACAACGTTCCGAAGACCGGCAGCGCCACGATCAGAACCAGCACCCCGGCCGGAAAGCCGATATAGCGGTAGCTCGCGGCGTAGCTGACCGCGTGGTGGCCGATCAGGTTCCACCCCAGCAGCGCGAAGATGGCGATGCAGGTGGTTGCGAAAAAGGTGAAAAAAGCCGCCGCAAAGGCCTGCAGCAGGCTGGTGAAGAGGCCGAATCCCGCCAGCGGAAAGCCAAGCACCGTTCCTCCGCCGCTGCGTTGCGACTTTGCGGATTCTGTCATTTTCATGGCCTCCGTCGTCTAGAATACAGACGCATGGCCAGTTCCGCGCAAATCGAACTTTGGCCGGCGGAGAAGGTCGCCGCGCAGGCGGCCGTAGCCCAGGCCGCCAACGGGATTCGCTACGCCGCCTGGGGCGAAACCCGCGTCTCCGAGCCGGACCTGGAGCGGCTGGTCTGCGCCGTGCCGGCCACGCTCTCTGCCGCGCTCATCCACCGCGCCTACTACTTTGTTCCGCTGGCCATCGCCGACACCGGCGAAGTCCTCATCGCTCCCGGCTACAGCGTCGATCTGGGCGACCGCGCCGTCTGCCACCGCAACGCCATCTTCGGCTCCACCGAGGCGGTTTTTCTCTCCACCCGCCTGGTCGAGGACCGCTTCGGCCTGGCCTTCGAGTTCTTCATCAACGTGGCCCACAACTTTGTCGAGGCCGCCGGCGTTCCGGAGAGCTTTGCATCCCTGGCCTGGTCGCAGGCCGAGGCCCAGGTGCGCGGCGAAACCAGCCAGGACGCCTGGGAGACCCGCCGCCGCGCCCAGGACAGCCGCAACGGACAGAAGATCATCGACGAGCGTTCCCGCAACACCTACTACGAGTCGGCCTTCTCTGACGCGCTGGCGATTTACATGCTGTCTCTGGCCGTGGACTTCGACTACCACGATCTGCGCGAACGCGAGTACCCGTTACTCGCCGCCCCAGCCCTGGCCGAGCGTCTCCGCCACGTCTCCACCCTCTTCCCCGCCAACCCCGGCTACGAGTTCCAGGTGTTCTACCGCCGCAAGGGGTAAGAATCGCTCCATTGAGTAAAGAAAGATTGCAGTCTAGTTACGGGTGATTTGGACATGGATAATTAGCGGTTGGAAGATTCATTAGTCCGTAGGCCGCGAGGATAGATCCGAACACAAAGCACAAAAGTCCCAGCAGTATAAATGCGTATGCAGCATAGTGCCTTTTACCAGCATCACGCCAGAGCATTCCGCCGTGCATCTCATTCTGGGATGCATTTCCATATTGCAATTGAGTCAAGTAGGCAAAGACCATCGCTGGCACAGTCATTGCAGCGCCGAAGGCAAAACTGAGCAATGCCCAAATTAACTGACTTGAACCGGCTTTCATATTCCCGATAAACGTCAGAATGGATACAGAAGCTGCGCCGTTCAGAATGAAAAGCAGCTTGACGCCTTCGAGTGCAAACTTCATTCCTTCAGCCCAGTGCCATTTTGCATCATCGACTGAACGCATAGCGATTGGCTCCTTCGTCAAAAATTAAACCACATAGCGAGAGTTCGTGAAGGGAGTGCTACACCAGTTCCATCCGCACCTTGCGTCCGATAGCCGCGGCGGCTCTCTGTACGGTATCGAGTTGGACCTTATCGTTTTCCGGGTCCAGCAGACGGTTCAGATGCGCGCGGCTGGTTCCCATCCGCCGCGCCATCTCCACCTTCGTGATTCCCTGGTCGCGCATCGCCTTTTCCACCTGCCAGGCCAGAACACGTTTGATGGCGTAGTTGGTCGCATCCTCGAAGATTCCCTCTTCGCGCAGAAAATCGTCCAGCGTCGAGCCGATATGGGGATTCTTGCTCATCGTTCAACCTCTTTCTGCCGCGCCCGCGCCAAATCCAGTTCAGCCTGCGGAGTCTTCTGCGTCTTCTTGATGAACCCGTGCAACAGAACCATCCGCCCCTGCGCGGCGCAGAAAATCACGCGAGCGATGCGGTTTCCTGAAAGGCCGCAGCGCAGTTCCCAAAGCCCACCGCCAAGCGGACGGCAAAGCGGCATCCCAACGGGCCAGCCAAGCTCAACCAACCGCAGGTTCCTGCCCAGTATCTGCCGGTCCGCGTCCCGCAAGCTCTTCAGCCAATCCCGAACCAACTCGGCTCCAGCCTTCGAGCGGTAAAAATGGACGGCTAGTCGTTTTGCGTCCTCACTCAACGTACGAGCCTTTCCATTTAATGTACCTCAAAAGATACATCTTGGCAAGTCGAGCGTGCCGGGCCTACGCCGGATTCGCGTAAGCCACCCGTCCTTCGCTGATCGTCCAGCGCACCTTGCCCTGCATGGTCCAGCCGTCGAAGGGAGTGTTGCGGGACTTGGATTTGGTTTCGCGGGCGTTATAGGTCCACTCGGCCTTGGGGTCGAAGATGACCATGTCGGCAAAGCTGCCCACGGTGAGCGTGCCGCGTCCCTTCAATGCCAGAAGCGCGGCGGGCTGGGCGCTGAGCAGACTCAGAACGCGGCCCAGCGGCATCTTCCAATCCTTGTGCAGCCAGCGGAGGCAGAGGCCCAGTGCGGTCTCCAGGCCGATGATGCCGTTGGGAGCGTTCTCGAATTCGACTTCCTTCTCATGCACGGCGTGGGGCGCGTGGTCGGTGGCGATAGCGTCCACCACGCCGTCGAGGATGGCCTCGATCATAGCGTCGCGGTCGGCTGCCGAACGCAGCGGCGGGTTCATCTTGGCGTTGGTGTTGTAGAGGCCCACGTGCTCCTCGGTGAGCAGGAAGTGGTGCGGCGCCACCTCGCAGGTAACGCGCAGTCCGCTGCGCCGGGCCTGGCGCACGGCGGCCAGCGCGGCGGCCGTGGAGATATGAGCCACGTGCAGGTGGACGCGCGTATCGCGCAGCTCGGTCACCAGGCGAATGTCGCGCTCCACCATGCCGGATTCGGCCTCCGGCGGCATGCCGCGCAAGCCCAGCTTGAAGGAGATCGGCCCCAGGTTCATGCTGGCGTTGCCCGCGGCGAATTGTGTCATCCGCGTGTCTTCGGCGTGCTGAATAACGCCCAGGCCCACGCGCGCCGCGGCGGCCAGAACCTCGCGCATGATGTTGTCTTTGAGGATGGGGCTGCCATCGTCGGTCACAGCCACGGCGCCGGCGGACTTGAGCGCCGCATAGTCGTTGATGGCCTCGCCCTTTGAGCCGCGAGTGGCGGCGGCGGCGGGAAAGACGCGAATGGCGGCGCCGCGCTCCGGTTCCTGCATCCAGCGGGTGATTTCAGGCGAATCGTTCACAGGGACGGTATTGGGCATGGCGGCTACGGCCGTAAAGCCCCCCGCCGCCGCCGCCGCCGTGCCGCTGGCGATGGTCTCTTTATAGCCCTGGCCGGGCTCGCGCAGGTGAACGTGCATATCGATCAGTCCCGGCGCCACGACAAGCCCTGTCGCATCCAGCACCTCGGCGCCTTCGGCCTGCTTCAGCTTGCCGGGAGCGGCGATCTCGGCCACGTGGCCGTCCTTAAGCAGAAGGTTCTTGAGAGCGTCTACGCCAACCGCCGGATCGACGAGGCGGCCGCCACGAATCATCAGGGCCGTCATGCGCGGCCTCCTTTTTCCGGCGCGGCCAGGAGAGCCCGCTCCACTACCGCCATGCGGATGGCTACCCCATTGCGCACCTGTTCGAGGATCACCGACTGCGGCCCGTCGGCCACGCCGGCGGTCAACTCCAGGCCGCGGATGATGGGTCCCGGGTGCAGGACAATCGCGGAGGGCGCGTGCGCGGCCAGCCGCTGGCCGGTAAGCTGGTAGCCCGCCTTGTACTCATCCAGATCCAGTTGCAGGCCGGCCAGCCGCTCGGCCTGGATGCGCAGCATCATCACCGCCTGGGACTGGCGGAGCGCGGCCTCGAAGTCCTGCTCAATGGCGATGCCGGGCCCCGCCTGGGCGGCCAGATCAGGCAGCAGTTCTTTGGGGCCGCAAAGCAGGACGCGCGTGCCCAGACGGGGCAGCAGGAGCATGTTGGAGCGGGCCACGCGGCTGTGCAGAATATCGCCCGCGATGGTCACCGTGACGCCGGAGAGGGTTTCCGCGGTGACGGCCTGAACGCCGGGACGCAGGTGAGCCAGGATGGTGCGCAGGTCGAGCAGCGCCTGGGTGGGATGCTCGTGCATGCCGTCGCCGGCGTTGAGCACCGGCAGACGGGTCTCGGCCTCCAGCAGCCAGGGCGCGCCGGAGGAGTTATGGCGCAGGATAATGGTTTCCGCGCCCAGGGCGCGCAGCGTCAGGCCGGTATCCTTCAGCGATTCGCCCTTCTCGATGCTGGAGGAGAGACTGGAGACCAGCGCGGTGTCTGCGCCCAGCCCTTTGGCGGCCAGCTCAAAGCTGGTGCGGGTGCGCGTGGAGGACTCGTAGAACAGCAGCGCCACGCGGCGCTTGATCAGGATGCGCTCCCGGAGCAGCGGGTCCATGTTCTCAAGAGCCGTGGCGCGGGTGAGGATATGACTCAAGGCGTCCAGGCTCAGGTCCGAAGCCGCGAGCAGCGATCCGGGATGGTAGGGAAACGGCGAGGGGCCGACTGGTGGAGGATGAAGCTGGCGCCGGGCTGATGTTGCGGTTGGGCTCATTGTGTTTCAGCTTCTGGCTTCCAGCAAAAAGCTGGAAGCTGCCTTACTTAATCCAAGCGCTCGACCAGCAGCACCTGCTCGTCGCCGTCGACTTCGTGGAACTTCACTTCAATGATCTCGCGGCTGCTGGTGGGCACACGCTTGCCGATATAGGTGGCCTCGATGGGCAGTTCGCGATGGCCCCGGTCGATGAGAACGGCCAGTTGCACGCGGCGCGGACGGCCGTGGTCGAAGAGCGCATCGAGCGCGGCGCGGATGGTGCGGCCGGTGTAGAGCACATCGTCGCACAGCACCACGTCGCGGCCGTCTATATCGAAGCCTATGGCCCCGGGAGTGACCACAGGGCGCATTCCCGTGGTGGAAAGATCGTCGCGGTAGAACTGGATGTCAAGCATGCCCGTATCGACGGGACGCTTCTCGATGGCGGAGATCAGTTTGCCCAGCCGCTCCGCCAGCGGAATGCCGCGGCGCTTGATGCCCACCAGCGCCAGATCCTCGCTGCCGTTGCTCTTTTCAACGATCTCGTGGGCCAGGCGCACCAGGGTGCGCTCGATCTCAGAGGCGGACATCAGCCTGCCCTTCATGCGCAGGCTGGGTTGGTTTTGGGCTTCGCTCATGGATGATCTCGATGCTTGTCTCTCGCAGGATGATACGAGGGATTGCCGCCCCCGGGCAAGTGGTGCAGAAGCGGAGCTGAATGCAGAGGTCTCTGATCACGTGATTTCGTGTGTTGTAATTGTGTGCCGGAGCATCCCAGGTCTCTCCGCCGCGGAAGACTTGGGGCACCCGCTATGGATACAACAAGCGGTCAGGAGTCCTAGACTTCAGGCCTGCGGCTGCGCGCCAGCAATCGCGCTCCCAAAGCGCCGCCGCCGACAGCAAAGAGAATAAGCGCTGTCACGAGGAAAAGAATCAAGCCCAGCATCATGCCGGCGCGTCCTTCAGGGGAAAGCAGCCAGGCCTTGTATTCCACGATGCTTTGCGCGTCGACCCCCGCGGCTGCCCATTGCCGGCTGACCTGGTCGTTGATAAGCGTCTGCCAGGTGTCGTCAAATTCCTTGCCCTGATGGAGAAAGATGCGCAACACAAACAAGGTGATACCGGTGGCCGCAGCCGCCATCCAGCCGCCCAGCAAGCCGGTAACCAAACCAATGCGGGCGCCGGCTCCAGTCGTGATCCAGGCCGGCCGCTGGCTGCGCACATAAAGCACCACTGCCCAGGAAGCCGCCAGCGCCATCAAGAACAAGCCAAAGATGTTTACCGGGGAGAACAGGGAGCACAGCAGTCCGGCCGGAACCGCCAGCATCATGGCCGCGCGCAAGGCCGGCTTCCACTCGATGGTGCTTGCATCCCGCAATGACTCGTTCCACTGCTCCGGCTGGGCCTGTCCGGGAACGCCTTCCACGGTGTACACCAGTTGCGGCAGACCGCAGGCAGGGCAGAAGCAACTGTCTGTCTGGACGGACTGATGGCAGCGAGCGCAGGTGATTTCCATACTTCTAAGAGCCTATAGCATTTCCCCGCGGGGCGGCTGCTTCAATTTCGCCTCCACAATGGCCTCAGCCGCCGCGACGACCTCCTCCAGCGTCATGTGGGTGGAATCCAGCAGAACGGCGTCAGGCGCCGGCTTAAGCGGTGAATCGGCGCGGTTGCGGTCCCGTTCGTCGCGGGCGCGAAGGTCGCGTATGACCTCTTCCGGCTGAACGGCCGGCGCGGAACCCAATTGATCAAAACGGCGCATACCCCGCACCTCGGGAGCGGCGTCCAGAAAGATTTTGACCTGGGCGTGGGGAAAGACCACGGTGCCGATGTCGCGGCCCTCCATGACCACTCCGCCCCCGGCGCCCAGTTGCTGTTGCAGGCGAACCATCCAGGCGCGAATGGCGGGAAAGACGCTCACCCGGGAGGCTGCATCCGTAACCGTCTGATTGCGGATCAGGCCGGTTACGTCTTCGCCGTCGAGCAGGACGCGATTTTCCTCGTCGCCGGGCTCAAGGCGGATGGTGGTTTCAGCGGCCAGGGCTACCAAAGCCGCGCTCTCATCCAAAGGGAGTGCCGCGCGCAGCGCCTTTAGGGCAAAGGCGCGGTACATGGCGCCTGTTTCCAGGTTCAGCAGGTCAAAATGCCGGGCCAGATGCCTGGCAACAGTACTTTTTCCCGCGCCTGCCGGGCCGTCAATGGCGACGATGATCTTCCGGCCAGGCTCAGAAGAGCGCAAGGGGCCTTCTTCCGGGCTCATCCGCGTTTCTTCGTCTCCTGCCTGGGCCGGGCGGTCATGCCAAACCGTTTGTGCTGGCTACTTCCTGCCTTGGCTCCGGCAGCTCCGCGGCGGGCAGGGTTACGACTGCCGCGTGGGTTTGCGCTGGGCTTGGCCGCGGCTTTGGTATGGCCGTTGCGCTGGCCCCACGCCGAAGCGGAAGACTTTGCGGTGCGTGTGCCGGAGGCGCCGTTGGCCGTGCGCGTGGCGCTTCCTTTTGACCGCGCCCCGTTGCCGAAACCGGCTCCGGCGCGTGCCCCATTACGCCTGGCCTTCATCTGGGCGTTGGCGGAAGCATTCGATTTCCAGCCTGCGCCCGCAGCGGCAGGCCGGGAGCCAGATGCGGAGCGCGACCCGGCGGGCCGCGCTCCCGAGGTGCGGGATACGGATTTTGTACGCCTGGCCGGATGCGTGCCGGAGCGGCCGGCGGTAGACGATTGCGCCGGTTTGCGGTTGTGGGAGTGAGTGGCCGGCCGGCTGAAGTGGGGGCGCGCCGCGGCCGGTTTCCCGCTGGAGGCAGGCTTGCGTGCCGCGGGGGGTCTGGAAATGCGGGGTTCGTCGGAGGCGCGCGGCTTGATTGAGGCTGGCGTAGCTGGCGAGACAGGCTTATTAACCTCAAGCTGCCGGGCTTCCTCCTCATGGTCACGCGAGCGCATAAAGCTCGTGGAGGCCGGCATGGACGAGCTGGTATAGGCGGTGGGCGGGACAGTAAACTCCGGCAGTGTGCCGGCGACGTAAAAGAGCGGCGCATGGCCCAGCGAGATGGTATGCACCTGGCGGGTAGCCACCAGGCCGCGAAGCACTTCACGGACCTTGCTGCGCGCGGTGAGCGGCGCCAGGAACAGCTCGACCTCTTCCATGCTGGCCGCGATCACAGCCTGCAGATAGATGGAGGCAAGCACCGAGATGGCCGTCACCTGCGAGGTGGATGCGCCTTCGGCAATGGCTTTCTGGAAGCGCGTGCGGAGCAGTTGCCACCTGGCAGACTGGCCAGGGGAGGCGACCACGGGGATGATGCGAAGCTGCTGCCAGAGCTCGGTGATGGCGCGCAGAACCGCGCCTTCAGTCACTTCCCGGCCCAGCGCGCGCTTCAGCTCGGATATGGTGGCGTCGCCCGCCTCCAGCAGCTTGTAAGCCTGGACGGCCAGTTGCGAAACCTGGCGCGAACCGGTCAGTTGCGGGCTGCGGCGCCAGTCGCGGTCGCCCCTGAGGGCGTATACGTAGGGCAGAACCCAACTGGCTACCACAAAGTCAGGCTGTTCGCCCGGCAGGCCCAGCAGGTTCAGCCGCACGGCCACGCCATCGGTCTCCAGGCGCACCAGCAGTTCTTCGGCTACCTGTACCTGTTTTTGATTGGGAGTCAGATTGCGCTCGCCAGCGACGGCCTCAACAAACGAAGGCGCAATGGAGGTGGAAAACTGCCGCCGGGGCAGAAAAAGACACAAACCGGTCTCCTCGATCCACGTCCGGGCGTCCTCCAGTATGAGCGTCCCGTGTCCGTTCAAGCGCATCCTTTCGGCGCGCGATGCTTCCAATTGCTCTAATGTCAAAGAAAACCTCGCTTCCAGGCTGGCGCAGGCGCCGGACTACCCCCACTCCTGAGAGGACGGTAGCCACCTTCCAAAGTCCTAGATCCGGTGGAAGGCCCACTGTATCTCCTTCCAAGAATACAACAAAGCGATAGGACGTCCATGCGGGCAGCTGGTTGGATGGCTGGTTTTTCCGAGTTCCAACAGTAACCACTCCATGCGAACCGGGTCGAGAGCGGTATTAACCTTGATGGCGGAATGGCAGGCGATGGAGGCGGCAATGCGCGTGCGGAGAGCCGTAAGGTCTTCATTCTGCTTGGGTTCGCCGGAATCGGCGGTGGACTGCTCGATGACCTCGGCCAGCATCCTCTCCAAAGCCGCTCCCTCCAGGCCCACCGGCGCAGCTTTTACCGCAAGTGTATGAGGACCAAAGGGTTCCACCTCGAAACCGTTGCTTTCCAGCTCTTCGGCGATGCGGGCGAAGACCACCATCTGCCATGGCTTCAGTTCCACCAGCAGGGGCATCAGTAACCTCTGGCGCTGCACCTGCTCCACCAGGCGATCGCGCAAAATTTTTTCAAAAAGCACCCGCTCGTGTGCCACATGCTGGTCAATGATCCACAGACCGTCGTCTCCGGCGGCCAGAATGAACGACTCGCGCAACTGCGCCAGCGGGCGGAGCGACCCCAGGCGGTTCAGGTTGGCGGCGGCCTGCTCGGCTTCCACCTGGGCGGTCGCGGTTGCCGTTGCCGCTGCTGGTCCTTCAGTCATGGCGCCGCCTGGGCTAGGGGAACAACCATCCATGGTGGGTGGACCGGCCGGCTGGAATAGCGCCGCGGCGGCCTCGCCCCATGCTTTTTGGTTCTGATCACCCCATCCGCTTGGCCATCCGCCTGGATTCAAGGCCCGGGCGTCAAAGGGCAGCCTGCCGGGAAAGGGAGTGGGCATCCGCGGAGTCAGTTGGAAGGGCTCGGCTTCCGCCGTGGCGGCGGGGAATTCGGCTGGCTCGGAGTTTGGCAACGGCGAGGCGGCCGGTGGCATCAGCGAGGGGCTGGCGGCGGGCGAGGCGTCCAAAGCGTCGAGAAATCCGGCAGCCGGGCGAGCCTTGATGAGAGCCGTGCGCAGGCTGTCGCGAACAAAATCGTGCACCAGGCTCTGCTGGCGGAAACGCACCTCGGTCTTGGCTGGATGCACGTTCACATCCACCTCCTCGGGCGGCATCTCCAAAAAAAGCAGCACCACCGGAAAGCTGGTGGGGGGAATCACGTTACGATAGGCCTCGGTGATGGCGTGCATCAGCAACCGGTCGCGGATGAGGCGCTTGTTTACGAAGATGTAGATGGAGTTGCGATTGAGCTTTTGCAGCTCCGGTTTGGAGTAGAAGCCGGTCAGCCGCAAAATGCCCGGCTCGCGGGCCGGTTGGTCAGGATCGCGTTTCCATGGCGGCGGCGCAGGCAGGCCGGCGTGGGCCAGCGGAGTTTCGGCGGCCACGGGCAGCAACTGGGCCAGCGTCTCCTTGCCGAAGATCTGGTAGATGCGCTCGGCGGTGCGCGCAACGGGCGGCGCGGAGACGATGGTGTGGGTGGCGGAGGCCAGTTCGAAGTGCTTCTCCGGGTGGGCCAGGGCATAGTGGGTGACCAACGCCGTCACGTGGGCCAGTTCGGTGCTCTCGGCGCGGAGGAATTTGCGCCGGGCCGGAGTATTAAAGAAGAGATCGGCGACCGCCAGGGTGGTTCCGCGGGGCAGGGCCGCATCGCTGACGTGCAGAATTTTGCCGCCGGCGATCTCGACGCGGGTTCCGCTAACTTCTTCACCCGTAGCCGTTTCCAGCGTCACGCGGGCCACCGAGGCGATGGACGGCAGCGCTTCGCCTCTGAAACCCAGAGTGGCAATGGAGAGCAGGTCGTCCGCAGTGCGCAGCTTGGAGGTGGAGTGGCGCTCGAAGGCCAGCAGCGCATCGTCGCGGTTCATGCCGTAACCGTCGTCGCTGATGCGGATGAGCCTGCGCCCGCCCGCCTCCACCTCGACGCGAATGCGGCTGGCTCCCGCGTCCAGGGCATTCTCCAACAGCTCCTTGACCACCGAAGCCGGCCGGTCCACCACCTCGCCGGCAGCGATCTGGTTGGCAACCTGGTCGGGAAGAATGCGGATGCGGCCCATAGTTCCCTAGGGTAACGCAGATCAGGGGACAGGGGGCAGGGGTCAGAGAATAGGGTACGCCGTGTGGCTATAGATGCGCAGTTTTTGGTTGGGAGTGGACTCATAAAGAGCCAAAAAAGGTCTACGTAGACGTGCAATAAAATTTGCGCAAAATTGGGTGATAACGCTCGATCTTGCCGGATTTATGTGTCCAGATGGTGAAAAAGAATGGCATTGTGTCCGGATGATGGTCCGGTGGGCGGGAAAGAGGGTGGGTTTGGGCACTGGTCCCGGATTTCCTCATTCCCTGGCGGCAAAGACAAAGACACGGCGATCTGGTTGGCAACCTGGTGGGTAGAATTTTGATAGCATGCCAATATCCATCACTTCAGGAGTCAGGCAATCCATGAAAGTTGGAATCATTGGGACGGGGGCAATCGCCTGGAAACATGCGCAGGCCTACAAGAACATCGGCTACCAGATCGTGGCATGCATGGATGCCAATGCCGATCGCGGGCGCAAGTTTGCCGACGCGACCGGCGCGAAGTTTGTGGCCACAGCAGAGCAACTTTGCGGGCATCCTGAGGTGGACTATGTCGATCTTTGCACGCT
>JBEKNO010000062.1:0-14226 GCA_049522735.1 Occallatibacter sp. | reverse complement strand
CAACCGTGCCAGCCCCAGGCGCGCCAGGTCCGCAACCGCCTTCGCGAGGGTGGGGGAGTCATTCAACGACTCGGGCCGCTCCAGGCGAATGCCGAGTTTGGTTGCGTAGCCGCGAAAGAGAATATCCACGTCGTAAAGAATCTCAATGTGGTCGCAGAGAAAGCCGATGGGCTGGAGGAGCAGTGTTTGAACGCCCGAGGCGGCGACATCGTCGAGCGTTTGCTCGACGGTGGGCCCGATCCACGGGCCGCCGCTCGCGCCCTGGCTCTGGAAGGCAAACCACCATCGGGGAATGCCTGGGACGCGCTCGGCGACCAGAGCGGCGGTGCGGCGGGCCTCGTCGGCGTAGGGGTCGCCGCTCTGGCCGGCTGCGGAAGCCTGTACGGTGCGGCAGGGGACGCTGTGGGCCGTGAAGAGAACCGGAACCGGCGCGCCTGTCTCTTCGCTCAGTTTGCTCAGCGCCGGGCGGAGCCGCTCGGCAAAGGCTTCGGCAAGGAGCGGATGCTGCGCCCAGGCTTGAGTAAAGTCGATGCGCAGGCCGGTGGCTTCAGCCTCGACGGCGCGGCGGTAGAGGCCCACGCTGGTGCGCGAGTTTTGCGGGGCCAGGCAGATGACCGCTGCCTCTTCAACGCCATCGGCGCGCATCTGGCGAACCACATCGGCGATGTAAGGGCGCCAGTTGCGCATGGCGGCGTAGACGGGAACGGCGGGGCCTTCAGCGGCCAGTTCCGCTTCTACCAGGCGGGCCTGCTGGAAGGTGATTTCGGTGAGCGGACCGCGGCCGATGAGGGCGTAGCGATGCTGGATCGCCTCGATGACCGGCTGGGGAAGCGGACGCCCGCTGACCACGTTGCGCAGGTACTCGGGAATCTGCTCGACGGTCTCCGGGGTTCCGTGGGCGAGGAGAAGAACGGCTTGTTTAGCCATTTGCGATCTCCTGATGAACGAGGCGATTTTGGGGTCGCCAACCAACCCCCGTGCCCCATCCTTGCGACTTTCTTCTGTCGCAAGGGTGGGAAAGCACGAACCCCAAACGTCTGTGATTTCCCACCCTTTTCACTATGGACGCGAAAAGGATGGAGCGCCCGGCTTGTTTAGCCATTTGCCGCCTCCAGCCGGAACTCTTTGACCATGCGCACCACGGCCTGAACATTTTCGACAGGCGTGTCAGGGACAATGCCGTGGCCAAGGTTAAAGATGTGGCCGGGCCGGCCTCCAGCGGCGCGGAGAATCTCCTTGACGCGCAGCTCCAGGACTTCAAGGGGAGCGAATAGCGTGATGGGGTCCAGGTTGCCCTGTACCGCGTGGCCGTGGCCGACGGCGCGCCATCCTGCATCGAGTGGCTGGCGCCAGTCCAGGCCGATGACGTCGGCGCCGGTTGCGGCCATCTCCCTCAGCAGGCCCGTGGTCTCGACGCCAAAGTAGATGACCGGCACGCCCATCTGCTGCACGGAGCGCACCAGGCGTTTGGAGGCTTCGAAGGCGTACTCGCGATAGTCGGCCAGGGCGAGCGAACCCACCCAGCTATCAAAAATTTGTATGACGTCGGCGCCGGCCTGGACCTGGAGGCGGCAATACTCAATCAATACGGTGACGATCTTGTCCAAAAGCCCGCGCCACGCGGTGGTGTCGCGGTACATCATCTGCTTGGTTTGAATGTAATTCCGTGATCCGCCGCCCTCGATCATGTAACTGGCCAGCGTGTAGGGCGCGCCGCAGAAGCCGATGATGCCCAGGCGATCGTGGAAGTGGGCGGCGACCTTCTGGATGGCTTGGGCCACATAGGCCAGATCCTCGGCGCGGTCGGTGCGCAGGGCGCGGACATCCTCGGCGGTGCGCACGGGATGGTGGACCACCGGCCCCTCGCCGGCCTGGAACTCGAAGTCCAGGCCCATGGGTTCCAGAGGCAGCAGCAGGTCGGCAAAGATGATGGCCGCGTCCACGCCCAGCTTCTCGGCGGCGGTGATGGTTACCTCGGAGGCCAGATCGGGCTGCTTGCAGATTTCCAACAGGGTGTGGTGCTTGCGGACCTCGCGGTACTCCTGCATGTAGCGGCCCGCCTGGCGCAGAAACCAGACCGGAGTGCGGTCGACGGGGCGGCGCAGGCAGGCGCGGATAAAGCGGCTGCCGTCCAGGATGGTGTCAGCTTCGGCGGTGGCGGGGTTGGTTGGATTCATACACGGTTGATTTTACCGGGCGGTATGCAGCTGAAGCGTACAGGCAGCCGCAAAACGGCGATTTTGCCGCGAAATCCCGTCGCGGCAGCGGCTTTGGCGCTGCCATTCGCCGTCAATCTTCTCTTCAACCGCGCTCTCGCTCTTGTTCCCGCACGATCTCCCGGTAGTAAGCTTCCGTGTCATCGATCATCTTGCTCAATAGAAATCTGCGATGAGCGGTACGGCATGCTTCCTCGCCTAGGCGGCGCCGGAGCGCCGGATCGCCTACCAACAGTTCGATCCCCTTGGCCAGCGCCGCCACGTCCCTCACCGGAAACACAATTCCTTCGCGGTCATTCGTTATTGCTTCGGGCGTTCCGCCGGAGGCAGATACCAGCAGCGGCTTGCCCGAGAACATCCCCTCAAGAATGCTGACCGCGAACGGCTCCCGGTGCGATGGAAGCAGAATCACGTCGGAAGCTTTCATCACGGCTTGTACATTTGCTTGAAATCCGCAGAATATAACTCTCTTGCCAAGGCCGTAGCGCGCAGCCAGTTCCTGTAGCTTCTTTTCGTCCTTGCCTTCTCCCACGATCAGGCATTTCATATTCAACCCGGCCGGAAGCAGATGCAAGGCCTCGATTAGGTCATAGTGCCCCTTCGCTTTCGTGACGCGCGTGACGAGGCTGAAGACAACCTCGCTCCCAATGCCAAACTTTGCGCGAACCTGCGCCGCCTCTTCGCCGCTCGTCTTCTCAAACCGCGCCGGATCGATGCCATTGTAGATAATCCGCACCCGCTCCGGGGCCATGCCAAACTTCTCCACCAAGCCCCGCTTGATAAAGCGGCTGATCGCAATCAGCCGCCGGAAAACTCTGCCGTGCAACGGCTTGAACGGAGCGCGGTGCCAGATATCGTGAACCGTGATGACATACGGCGCTCCGGTGCGGCGAAAGATCGCCTCCGCAAAATAGCCGCCGGTCCGGTGATGAGCATGGATGATGTCGATCTCGTGCTGCGCGACGATCTCTTTCAGCCGCCGGTAAGCCGTCACTTTGTCGAAAGGGTTCAGGCTCTGAAATGGCAGCCGGTAATCGGCCGCAGCCCCAGGAGGCATGGTCTCCACTCCGGCCTGCCCGCTTGCCGCCACAAAGTAGATCTCATGGCCGCGCAAGCTCAGTTCCTTTATCAGTTGAAGGACATGGGTCTCCGCGCCCCCCGCTCTTCCTCCGCGCCATACGTGGGTGTACAGCACGAGTATCTTCAGTTTCTTCCCCGATGCCGGTTCCGGCGTCCGCGGCAGATCGGCAAAGTTGATGGCCGCGTCCACGCCCAGCTTTTCGGCGGTGGGGATGGCGGCCTCGGCGGAGGGATTGGCTGAGCGCATACAGAGTTGATTTTACCGGGTCGTGGCGGAGTCGCTACGAAATCCAGTCGTGGCAGTTGCTCTTGCGCTGCCAGCCGGCATCGGTCTTCTCCAGAACGACGGTTCCGCCGTTGCCGCAGAGCGAGCCGCAGAAGAAGCTGTAGGAGACGATGGCGTGCTTGTGCTCCTTGTCGAAGCTGATCTCGCTTAGCGTGACCAGGCCGTGGGCGAATCCATTGCGGACCGCGTCTTCAATCGACCTTCCTTCGCCGATGGTCTTTTCAGGATCGTTGTCTCTGACTTCCTTCCTCTGCCGGTAGGGATCGACGAGCGTGAAGGTTCTAGCCGGTCCCAACTGCGGTAGATCCTGCTGCCGAAAGCGATGGACTACGGTGGGCGAAGCCGGTTCAAGCTCCAACCCCTTGGCGCAATCCTCATCGCCAAAGGCTCCGGTGGTTTCCAGCGGAACAGTCTGGACGGCCAGGTTGAGCGCGGGCATTTCCTGCGCCATCCAATTGCCCAGCACCGCCCGGTAGACCGCGAGCTGCTCGGCGCTCAGCGGCTTGTCGCTCACCTTTGGCTTGGCATCCTGAGCCTCCTGGCCGACGGCCAGCCCCACGGCTGCAAGCGCCAGCACGCCAAGACGGAGCGCGCACCTTACCGGTCTCCGCTTGCCTTCAAATCCCGCATCGCGCCTGGCCATCGCATCCTCCGCTGGAACAATCTGATATTTCATTGGACTCCGGTAAGTGGAAAATGGGGCAAACAAAAACCGCTCCCGGCCGGAAAATGAGTGGGTGCGAATCCGGAACTTTGCCGAAGAGGCTATTTTGCATCCACGTGGATCACGCGCAACTCAGGGTAGGCGCCGTCCCAGTCGGGGGTAACCGCGTCGAAGATGAGGCGGAAGTCGTGCTCGCCGCCGGGCTCGAGCGGGGCCGCGGAGACCGGCTCCACATCGACGTAGGGATCGCGCATGCGGATGAGCTTGAGCGGCAGGGTCTCGTTCTGCGCCACTTCGTGGGCGGGATCGCGGAACAGCACCTGCACGGTGATTCCGGTCACGGTGCGGTTGCCGGTGTTGGCGATGTGCCCGTCGAGGTAGGTAACCTTGCCGCCGGCCAGGTTGGAAGATTCGCTCATGGCCAGGCCGGTGATGGGCAAGCTGGCCGCGTAGGCGTCTGGAGCCGCGGAGATGGGCGTTACCTTGGCGATGGTCTTGGGGTGCGCCAGAACCAGCGCCACGACAACGGCCGCCACCACGACGGCCGCGACAGCCAGGCCCAGCGGCAGCCGGCTGCGTTCCTGCGCCCGGGCTGGAGGAGAGAGATCAAGATCGGAACCTTTGTTCACGAACGAGATTTTACACCCGTTACCGAAGGAATACCCCCACCCTCCCCGTTCCTGTTAATTGAGGCACACTTTTTCGCCATTGGCCGATATTGGCCTCAGTGCCACAATTTTTGTGGCTCCGCATCTCCTGTTGGGCATCCCCGGCAGGCGTGCGGCGTCTAAAGTTTCGAGCGCGCAGGGAACCGGCGCCGCACCTCATCCGTAATCCTTGCCGTTAGGCACAGAAAGGCAGGCCCGCGATGCAACCCTCCTCCCAAACCGCATCCACTTCTGTGCCGGCACTCTCCTGCGTCTTTACGCAGTCCCGGCGGCGGGATGACCTTGCCTACCAGATCATGACCATCGCGGCCATGCTGGTGCTGCTGTACAGCCTATGGGTGTTTTAGGGCCGCTGGGCTCGGCTCCAGGTGTACCGAATCGATACAGATGATTGAGAACTAAAATCACCGCGGCAGCTTGCCCTTAACCAATTCGCGGAAGTCTACACCTGTGATTTCGACAGGGATGCACATCTCGGCCAGGCGGGAGCGCATGCGGTCGCCGATGCGGTCGCCCAGGGTTTGCTCGCGGGCGGCGCGTTCGGCGTCGGTTTTCTCCCCTCCGCCGGCCGGCCGGTTGGGGTAGTTGGTGGTGATGATGGTTCTCTGCTTGTCGTTGTAGCGGGTATTCAGGATCAGGGCCACCGTATCCCATATCCACTCGTTGGGCTTCTGCGCTCCCAGATCGTCCAGCACCAGCACCTCGGCGGCAAAGACCGGCTTGAGCAGTTCCAGTTCGGTGGTTTGAACCTGCGGGTTGTAGCTGTTCTGGATGCTCTTGAGCAGCTCGCGATAGTCGCAGAAGAGCCCCTTGACGCCGTACTCCTGCACCAGGCGGCTGAGCACGCCCACCGCCAGGTGGGTTTTGCCCACGCCGATGGAGCCGGTAAAGAGCAGCCCCTTGCGATCCTTATCTGTGGGGTATTCCTTGACAAACGAGCGCGCCATCATGAGGGCGCGGCCCAGCGAAGGGTCGGCCTGAGGCTTGTCGGCCGCATGCCGGTTCTTGAAAGCCGACGGGCCGTACTGGCCGCGAAAGACGGTCTCATAAGAGTCCAGGGAACAATGCCGGTAGCGCTCGGGGATGTGCGCGGCGGCCAGGCGGCGCTCTTCGCGAACCATATCCTGGCACTCGCAGGGGCGGGAGACCCATTGGCCGGCCTCATTCACCACCCGAACCAGGCCGACTCCATCGCAGATCGTGCAATCACTCATTTGAAATCAAGCCTAGCGCAATCGCCGCGGGAGCGCGCCGGTGCGTCATCCGGCTCCAATTGTGGAAAAACGCCCCGGCTCTCTCTGCCGCTTATCACCGCCATGGAGCCCATGCACGGAAGCGGCCAGCCGAAGGGGCGTTTGCCTATAATCGAAGGCGCGCGGGAGATCGATTGAATGGCCCGCAAATGAGAGGATAACCACGCCTTGAATCGAGTTGCTTTGCGCACTGCTTTTCGATTGCTGGCCCTCGCCGGCCTGCTGTCAACCTCCGCTCTTGCGGCGCAGGCTCCCGCCGCCGCTGCGCAGACCAAGGCTGCGCCCGCGCCCGCCGCCGCGCCGCTTCCCCTCGAGCAGAAGTCCAATGAGTACAACGCAAAGCTCGACTGGCCCTGGCTGGACAAGTTCAAGGAGGCTGATCTGGCTCTGGGTCCACCCGCCGCCGGCGAAAACCGCGTGGTTTTCATGGGCGACTCCATTACTCAATCCTGGAAGATTGAAGGCCCGCCGGGTTCGTTTCCCGGCAAACCGTACATCAACCGGGGCATCAGCGGCCAGACCACGCCGCAGATGTTGCTGCGCTTCCGCCAGGACGTGATCGCGCTGAAGCCGAAGGTGGTGGTGATCCTGGCCGGCGCCAACGACATCGCCGAAAACACGGGACCGATGACGCTGGAGGAGTCGGCAGGCAACCTGATGTCGATGGTCGAGCTGGCGGCGGCCAACCAGATTCGCGTGGTGCTGTGCTCGGTGCTGCCGGCATACGACTTCCCCTGGCAGCCGGGGCTGGATCCTTCTCCCAGGATTGTTGAGCTGAATGCGTGGATCAGCAACTACGCAGCGGAAAAGGGTTACGTCTATGTGGACTTCTACTCGGCAATGAAGGACGAACGTGGCGGGTTGCCCGCAAAGCTGAGCGGGGACGGCGTGCATCCCAACCCGGCCGGATACGCGATCATGACGCCGCTGGTGGAGGTGGGGATCCAGAAGGCGCTGGCGCGGTAGAGCCGGCGATTGCTAAACCCTCCGAATCCCCATACAATGGAAGAATCGCAGGAAAGGTTTGTAGATGCCCAAGGAAAAGATTCATCCCAATTATGCCGCGGTGCGCGTTAAGTGCGCCTGCGGGAACAACTTTGAGACCCGGTCGACCCACAAGGGCGACATTCACGTGGAAATTTGCTCGGCTTGCCACCCCTTCTTCACCGGCAAGCAACGCCTGGTGGATACAGCGGGCCGCGTGGAGCGGTTCCGCCGCAAGTATGCCAAGGCCGGCGAGGCAAAGGCGGCTGCGGCTGCGGCCAAATAGCCGGCGCATCAGGCACGGCCAGGTTCGATTGGGCCTCCGCTGCGGCGGAGGCCTTTTGGCGTCCTTTGGCGTCATAAATTGTGCGAGAATGCCCTCATGGCCGCCATGCAAGTCCAACACTTCCTGGGTCGGGCAAGAGACTTTCTGAAAGGGATGGACCTATTGCAGGACGATCTGGCCGAGTTCAGATTTTCCCCTGCATTGCTGGGGATTCACGGCGCAATTTCCTATTGCGACGCTTTGAGAATTGGCCTGGGGAGCGTAAGGGTATCGTCGCAGCGCGGCAGAAGATTTGAAGTCGCTCCTCGCGGCGCGAAAGTTCGAGAAGCTGCAAGGGGCTGATCGGCTCGGAAAACTCCTCTCCAAGAAGAGCAGGATTGCCTATGCCCCCGATGCGACGAGAGAAGACGAAATCCAACAAATTGTTCAAGATGCCGAACGATTTGCAGCCTGGGCTGAGGCAACGGGCAAAGCATTGAAGATTGAGGGGTGGTGAGATGATTGATACGCTGATGCAGCAGGACTTGGGCAGAGCCAAGAACGCCCTACAGAATTACCTGATTCGCAAGCTACTTATTCCTAAGGTCTATCTGGATGCCGAATTCAATGGCGTACAGATTGACGTGCTCGCTATCGACCGCGCGGGTGTGGGCGATGTTCATGCCGTTCTGATGGTCCTAGACGATCACAACGGAGAAGAGATCATTTGGAAAGTTCTAGATTACGTGCGCAGATTTCGATCTTTCCCGAGCCACTACCGCTATGTTGCAGCAGTCTGCGGCCCACCCAATCCGCGCAAAGCCCATGAATGCTGTGAGGAGTCTGCGATCCGCGAGTCGCTTGCAGAGGATGGCGTGGGCCGAGTTGGGATTTTGTATGTGGATATGACCGAAGACGATCCTAAAGTTCAAGTCCTTCTCAAGGCAGAGCGCTTCCGCTCCTCACAACAGATCATCGAACTTGCCGACCGTTTCGTTGCCGAACATACAGCAAACTGGGAAGTCCGTGAATAGCGACTGAACAGGCGGTTCTCATGGCTGGCAAGGGCTTTACCGTGAAGAAGGACTGGGACAATCCCAGGGAGCACCAGATGCCCGCGGAGGCGCGGGTGCCGGCTGAGGTGTGTCTGGGAACGGTAGTGGTCACTCCAGCGACGGTGCTGGCGCCCATGGCCGGAGTCACGGATACGGTCTTCCGGCGCTTTATTCGCCACGCCAGCCTCTTCATCACTGAAAAAGCGGCGGAAAAACCCGAACCGGAGGGAGGCGGGGGTTTCAACCCCTGCATAAAGCCAGCAGAATCAGCGCGGGCTTTAGCCCCGGAGATACTCTCTTCCATCGATGCTGCCGTGACCAACGAGCAATCCGGCTGCGGGCTGCTGATGAGCGAGTTCACCTCGGCTGACGGGCTGGCGCGGATGCGGGAGACGAAGCGGCGGCGCTATCTGACCTTTTATGACGATGAGCACCCCATAGGGGCGCAACTGTTCGGGGCGAATGCGGAGACGCTGGCCGAAGCGGCGCGGATTGTGGAGGAAACGGGCTTCGACCTCGTGGACCTGAACCTGGGCTGCCCGGCCAAACGGGTGGTGGGGTGCAACGGCGGCTCGGGTTTGCTGCGCGACCTGCCCAGAATCGCGGAGATCTTTCGCGCCGTGCGCAAGGCGGTGACGATTCCCTTCACCGTCAAGTTCCGCATGGGCTGGAACGACCAGCAAATTGTGTGCGTGGAACTGGCGCGGCTGGCGGAGGCCGAGGGGCTGGCGGCCGTGACGCTGCACGCTCGCACACGAGAACAAGGTTACAGCGGTCAGGCGCAGTGGGAGTGGATCGCCAAGGTAAAGCAGGCGGTGGGGATTCCGGTCATCGGCAACGGCGACATTCGCACCCCGGAGGACGCGGTGGCCATGGTGGCCCTCACCGGCTGCGACGCGGTCATGATCGGACGCGCGGCGCCGGCCAACCCGTGGATCTTCCGCCAGATCGCCCAGTACACGGCCACCGGCAGCTACGAGCGGCCCTCACTCGAGGACCGCTACAGGATGATTCGCGCCTATTTTCAGATGCTGCTCGATGAGGCTGAAGCCACCAAAGATTTGCCCCGTGACGCCCGCCTGGGCGAGACAGCCGGCAAGATGAAGCAGTTCGCCACCTGGTTCACCCACGGCGTGCCGGGCGGCGCAAAGCTGCGGGCGGCCATCTACCAGGCCCGCACCGGAGCGGATGTGCTGGCCCAGGTAGAATTGTTTTTTGCGGCGCGGCTCACAGAAGACTCGGGTTCCGAGCCGGATTCCGAAGATCAGGCGCAAGCCTCCCCCGAAGCCTCGCTCATCTGCGATTAGGGGCTGTTCCACACTGCCAAAGCGGATGGAGTTTCATTCCCGCCTTCGCGGGAAGAAATGCCGTTGGATAAAAATAGGTTTGAAGGGATGGTAGGCGAGGCGGGAATCGAACCCACAACCCCCGGCTTAGAAGGCCGGTGCTCTATCCGATTGAGCTACTCGCCCCTGTCTCTTTCATTCTAACGTCGAGTGGCCGCAGACGGCGTCAACAAATGCCGCCAGCGCAGCCCGGAGGGCAACAGTAGCCTCGTCTTTCGACTCGCCGCTGGAGGTCAGGTAGGCGGTGATTCCGAGGCCCTCCAGCTCCGGGGTAATGAAGGCCCGGCGGATGACGAGATCGGCGCGGCAGCACCGCAATGGGACGGCGCGCAGAAGACTGCACACGTGTTTGCACGCGGCGGCGGCCATGGCCGGCTGAGGCCATTGCTGGTCGCTCCTGGGCAGCAGGTCGATGTAACAGCCCATGGCGTGGGCGGCGCATCCGGGAGGCGCATCCAGCTCGTCGGGGTCGAATGCATCCGCTTCGAGGCGCGGCCAGAGATCGCATTTTGAGGTCCACACCGGCGAGGCGAGCTCATTCAGCCTGGCCAGAGCCTCGGCCAATGCGGGGAGTTGAGCGGCCTCAGGCAACTGCCAGGCGCGTTCGGGGCTGCTGCGCAGGTCCGCAAACCCCGGCCACTGCGCCTCGATCACCGGCGCATCCCCGCCCACCTCGAACTCCCAGTCAGCTTCCATGCGCTTGTCCGGTCACAGCCAGCAAAAACCGGATCACGGTCGCCTCGGCCCAGTGAATCTCGTTGCCGCGCTCGCGAGACAGGTAGGCGCAGTGGCCTCCGTGGCGGGTCTCCACAAAGGTCACGTGCGGGTTGGCGAGGAGTTTGGCGCGGGTCTCCGGCCGCAGGCGAATGAAGGGATCGTCCTGGGCGTGCAGGATCAGCGTGGGTACGGCGATGCGCTCCACCACGCGGGCGATGGCGGCGCGGTGGTAGTAGTCGTCGGCGTTGCGGAAGTTCCAGTAGCGGGCCAGTATCTTATCGTCAAACTGACGGATGGAGCGAATCGGCCCGAAATCCCTGGCGGGCGCGTAGATGCCCGGAAACAGCTTCTTTTTGCGGGCGTAGCGCGCCATGAGGCCGCGCAGGAAGTTCCACTCGTAGAGGCGGTTGGCCGGCTCGTGCAGGGCGTCGGCGCCGGGAGCCAGATCGATGGCCGGGCAGACCGCGGCCACGGCGCAAAGGGGCGGCTGGTTGCCCCACTCGCCGGCCAGTTTAAGCACCAGGTTGCCGCCCATTGAGTAGCCCGCCAGCGCCATCCGCTCCAGGCCCAACCGCCCGGCATAATGGCGCACCACCACGCCCACGTCGCCGGAAAGCCCGGAGTGGTAGAGCGTGGGCGTCAGCGCCTCTGTGCCGCCGCAGTTGCGCATGTTCATGCGGACCACATTGCAGCCGGCGTCCCAGGCTCGGGCGGTGACAGCCTGAATATAACGGGAGTCCGACGAGCCTTCGAGCCCGTGGACCAGCACCACGGTCAGCCGCTGGGCGCGTCCCGGCTCCGGCTGCCAGTGGCAATGGCACAGCACGCGGCTGCCGTCGGCCGGGTCCACCTCCACCGTCTCCGAGACGGCGCTCAGCCGGAAGGCCGGCCGCGGAAAATAATTGGCCACGATCGTCTGCAGGTGGCCGTTGCTCAGGCCGCGGCGCGGCTCAAACCGGGTCAACCACTCCGGCAGCCTGGGAGTCAGGCCGTCAATCGCTATGTTTTCATGAATTTGCTGGTTCACGGAAACTCGGCTACTGGGTAAATCGGGCTCATGGCGGCCTGTCCGGTCCGTGTGGGCTGGGGCGGCTAGTGGGGATCGAACCCACGACATCCTGAGCCACAGTCAGGCGTTCTGCCGCTGAACTATAGCCGCCGTATACGCTTTCGATTGTAGCATCTAATCGGAAAATCAGGCCGGCCAGACCGCAGGGAAGACTGCGAAATCCATAGCACAGCCGCCGCAATCCATGTATACTGGTCCCGTTTCAATACCACATTTCTCCAGGCGCATTGCTCCAAGGAGGAGCAGATAATGATTCACGTTAAAAGCATCGCAATCTCCGCGCTTCTGGCTTTGGCAGCCGGCCTGTTCATGCCGGCCTTCGCGCAGAACTCGAACCCGCCAGCCGTCCCAAGTATTGCCGGGACTTCCTGGAATGTTGCGGAGACCGATGGCGATAACGACATCTTCACTTTTATGGCGGATGGCTCTTTGCATTACTGGGATGGCAAAAAAAGCTATACCAACGGCACCTGGAAGCAGGATGGAGATTCAATCTACATCGAGATGAACAATAAATTCTGCGAATATCAGGGCCGCATCTCCGGCACGCATATGGAGGGCAAAGCCTGGAACGTCAAGGGGCATAATTGGACCTGGGTAGCTGACCAGCGATAACCAGTTGCCATGAGCACAGGAATGACCGGTCCCTCCCAGCCCGCGGACCGCTGGAACCGCGGCACATGGCTCTTCCGCGACCGCACCCTGCATGGGCTGGAGATTCTTCTGGACGAGGCCTTCGTCATCCCCGGCACGGGCATCCGCTTCGGACTGGACGGGATCATCGGTCTGGTTCCCGGCCTGGGCGATGTGGTGGCCGGGCTGCTCTCGCTGATTATTCCCCTGGCGGCCTGGATTCGCGGCGTCCCTTACGTCACGCTGGCGCGCATGGCCGCCAATCTCGGCATCGGCGTGCTGGTGGGCTCCGTGCCCCTCTTCGGCGACATCTTTGACATCGCCTGGAAGGCCAACCGCCGCAACTATCGCCTGCTCTGCCGCCACCTGGGCTCGCCCCGCCGCCACACGGGACGCGACTGGGCGTTTCTGCTCTTGCTGGCCACGGCTCTGGCGCTGGTCTTCGCGGTGCCTGTGGCGCTGGTGGTGTGGCTGATAGTCTGGCTGGTCAGCCGTTGAGAGGATGTGTCCCGGCGGCGCAACCAGGAACCCATCCGCGCTACAATCGAAGCAGACCGTCGGGGCGTAGCGCAGCCTGGTAGCGCATCTGCTTTGGGAGCAGAGGGTCGGGGGTTCGAATCCCTCCGCCCCGACCAGCATATACTATTGATAATACAGGAGATATTTCCGATTCCGGTCACGCATCTGCTTTTTTCCGCTACGGCACTGTAGTCGATTTTGTAGCTGTTGCCGCCTCTGAGGAACCCCGACCGCCGTTCATTTCAGTTTTCCAGTGACTAGACTTCAAATTCCCGTGGCGGAGATTCATCAACTCGCGTAGCGGATAGCTCAGGAACGAAACTTCCCATCTCTAGTCACATCACGCCGCGTATTGAGGACACCGGAACCCCAGTACCATTAACGCTATTAAAATGAATGCATTAGTGACCATTGCCCGAAAACGCGCCCAAAAATTATTTTCAGAGGCACATCTTTTCACGATTTCATCTACAATCTAGCCATATCAACACCGTCAGCTGCTGTGGCCTTGGAAAAAGCGCGATGGAACGCGCCCAACACTTCCCAAGTGGAGTTTCGATCCATGAAACCATCTGCCACCGTTCTACCGGACGTATGGGGCTTATCGTGGCGCCAATTCAAGATACATGGCTGTTCATCGCCAAACTCCTTCGGCCAAAAACTTCTTCAAATCCCCCGAGAAGATCAACCAGTGCTTCAGTTGGCGTCGGCCATATTTGTTGATATTCTTCGGGCAACAACCACCCTCGTTGCGGTCACCGCCGCAGATTGTGAGGGTATCTACGTAGATGTCAAACCGAAGGACCGCCGCTTCTACTTCGTTCCACCAATTGATCAAGGAACGTGGGTTTACGGGGGCGAACAATACGGCTACCCAATTCGTGGGGAGGCAGAGTCTGGCAGCATTGTGGACGGAATCATCGATAACTCCCCGCTATCGGTCAGCAAATCAATGTTTAAAGGAAAGTATCTCCGATTCTTCAGTTCGAACGGAGCAAGCGCACTTGCGTCGTTGATCTCCGCCCACTTCCAATCTATTCACGCGCTAAGTTTTGCCAACATAGACGCAACAGTTAGATCCGTCCTCGCGAAGCGTCCCGAGAGAGTCTGGGTTACTTGTGGCGGTTTTTACGGCTCGTCGTCACTTGAAGACAGCGTCGCTGCTGGGCTCGCAATACAGGGGCTCATTGACGCCGGGTTTGCTGGAGCCGACGACATCGATGACGAAGCTGAGGCAATGCGTATTCAGGCCATACACTTTAGGAATAACACTCAAATAGATGCAGAGCGACTCGTCAGCACTTTGGACTCAAAGCAGGTTTCCCGCCTCATAACACCATTCGGCCACAAGCAAGATATCCGAGCTTGCGTGCGCGGCGATGGACTAGAGCACGGGTTGTGGAATGCCATGATTAGCGTGAGCCTTGTGGCGAGCGCACAATGCAATTCTCTCTTGGTGCCCGAACAAACC
>JBEKNO010000061.1:0-14315 GCA_049522735.1 Occallatibacter sp. | reverse complement strand
GATGTAGCGTGATTCGCAAAGGCTCTGGTCCTCAAACCAAGCTGGCAAAAAAAGCGGTGCTGGCGCACCGCCCGGGACGAGTGTGCGCTTGACAAAGCCTTCGTCCTTATCGAGGGGCACCCGGCTACGGCAACGGCAAGAACAATGTCTGCTATTTCCTGAAAGATGACGGCGTAGGCAAATCCCGTTAGTACGCATCTTCCAATGTTCTACTGTCTGGTGAGGGTAAAGATCCCATCCGCCCCCACCGGCTCAACATCCACCGAGCCTTGGATGGTGTTGTCATCGACGAACTTCGCTTCGTAGGCACATTAATTGGTGTGCCCTCGTACTCCGCTTTGGCGGTCAGGTGGACGCCCTTCTCATCGACCGCGCCCGAGAACTCTCTCGTAATATCTTCCCGCTTGCAAACACGCTTCACATTGGCGCCGTCCTGCGTAAACGTGCAAGCGCTCACCCTGGTTGTGCCGTTGATGTCGCTGACGAGCTTCCAACTGCCGGAGAGCTTGGCGTCGGCCGCCATGGCTGGAATTGAGAAGGCCAATAGTGTGACTGCGATCCATTTCCTGGTTTTCCTCATGCTGTGATAGCTCTTTCAGGAATCAATACGCGTTTACGCGTGTGCAAGTTCCCCATGATACACAACTCTGGCTTTCCGCGTCGAGAAGTGCTGTAGAGAGGCCGGTCCCCAGGTTGTTACTCCGCGTTATCGATCTGCGCCCTTTGCAGCTTATCGGAGTAATCGACATACACCGCCTTCCACGTGGTGAAGAAGTCGATAGCTCCATTGCCTTCGCGGTGTCCGTTGCCGGTATGTTTGACGCCGCCGAAGGGCAGATGCACCTCCGCGCCGATGGTAGGCGCATTGATATAAGTAATCCCAGCCTCTAAGTCGCGGATGGCCGTAAAGGCCCGGTTCACATCCCTGGTATAAAGCGCCGTCGAAAGCCCGTAGTCGATGGAGTTGGCAATCGCGATAGCTTCCTCGAAGGCCGCAAATTCGATCAGGCTGACTACCGGGCCGAAGACCTCTTCGCGGGCAATGCGCATGGCGGGAGTTACTCCGCCCAGCACCGTCGGCTCAAAGAAGGTGCCGTGTGCGTACGCGCCCGTGGTGAGCGCATGCCCTCCGGTGAGCAGTTTCGCTCCCTCAGCCAGGGCAATGGCCACATATTTGGTTGAGGTTTCAATCTGGCTCGGGTTCACCTGCGGACCCACCTCGACCGACTCATCCAATCCATTGCCGACTTTGAGCTTCTTCGCCCGCGCCACAAACTCGGCAGTAAATTTGGCCGCAATGCCCTTCTGCAGCAGGATGCGGCTGGTGGCCGTGCAGCGCTGGCCGGTGGTGCCGAAAGAGCCCCACAGAGCGCCGTCCAGGGCCAGCTCCAGGTTGGCGTCGTCGAGGACGATCTGCGCGTTCTTGCCGCCCATCTCCAGCGAAACCTGCTTGAAGGCAGCCGCCGCGCGCTGGGCCACCAGCGACCCCACCGCGCTGGACCCCGTAAAGCTGATGGCGCGCACCTCAGGGTGCTCCACCAGCGCCGCGCCGGCCACCGAGCCGCTGCCGCAGACGATATTGACCACCCCCGGCGGCAGGCCGGCATCCACCAAAGTCTGGACTAGGTTGTAAGTGGAAAGCGGCGTATCGCTGGCCGGCTTGATGATGCACGTATTGCCCGAAACCAGCGCCGGAAACAGCTTCCACGAAGGAATGGCCATGGGAAAGTTCCACGGCGTAATCAGCCCCACCACGCCCACCGGCATGCGCACGCTCATGGCGAACTTGTTCTGCAACTCGCTGGGGGTGGTCTGGCCAAACAGCCGCCGTCCCTCGCCAGCCACGTAAAAGGCCTCGTCGATGGCCTCCTGCACGTCGCCGCGGGTTTCGGTCAGCACCTTGCCCATCTCGCGGGTCATATCGCGGGCGTACTGCTCCTTGCGCTGCTGCAGAAGGTTCCCGGCGCGGAGCAGAATCTCAGCCCGCTTGGGCGCGGGAACCAGCCGCCATGTGGCAAACGCCTTCTTCGCGGCGGCCGCGGCCAGGGCCACATCGCCAGCGTGGGAAGACGGAAACGCGCCCACCACGTCCGCGTGGTCGGCCGGATTCAGGTTCAGGATGGTCTTGCCGCCGGCGGCCGGCAACCACGCGCCGCCAATCAGATTGTGAAACGTGGGATAAGTCATGCAAGCCTCGAAGAACAGGGATCAAAAATCAGGCCCAGGCTGACAGCATTAGAATGGGCCAATCCTGCCAGCAAGGCAAACACCTGAGTTTACCGTACCGTTACCCCGGTGGCACACCGTTTTTCGAGCCCTTTGCGGGCCTTTCTGACGGCCCCGGCTCGCTGGCCGTACAATAAGCCTTGAGGTAATACCAGTCTTCCAATGGCATTGAACGGTTACCCTTCGCGCTCCTCGCGGTCGCACGGCCTGCGCTCGCTCTTCAGCATGTTTTCCAGCGATCTGGCCATCGATCTCGGCACCGCCAACACCCTGGTCTTCGCGGCCGGCAAGGGTATCGTGGTCAACGAGCCTTCCATAGTGGCCATCAACAAGAACACCGGCGAAGTGGAGGCCGTGGGCAAGGAGGCCAAGGAGATGCTGGGGCGCACGCCCGGCAACATCGTGGCCATCAAGCCCATGAAGGATGGTGTCATCGCCGACTTCAAAGTCACCGAGAAGATGCTGAACTACTTCATCCAGAAGGCGCACAACCGCAAGATGCTGGTGCATCCCCGCATCGTCATCGGCGTGCCATCCGAGATCACCCAGGTGGAAAAGCGCGCCGTCGAGGACTCCGCCTACCGCGCCAAGGCCAGCGAAGTATACCTGGTGGAACAGGCCATGGTGGCGGCCATCGGCGCCGGCCTGCCCATCACCGAGCCCTCCGGCAACATGGTGGTCGACATCGGCGGCGGCACCACGGATATTGCGGTCATCTCGCTCTCCGGCATCGTTTACTCGCGCACCGTGCGCATGGCCGGCAACCAGATGGACGAAGCCATCACCAACTATCTCAAGCGCAAGTACAACCTGCTGATCGGCGAGCGCACCGCCGAGCAGGTGAAGATCGAGATCGGCTCGGCCTTCCCGCTGGATAAGCCGCTGAGCATGGAGGTCAAGGGGCGCAACCTGATTGAAGGCGTGCCCAAGACCATCACCGTGGACGACAGCGAAATTCGCGAGGCCTTGGGCGAGTGCATCGCCGTCATCATGAACGCCATCCGCGTGGCTCTGGAGCGCACGCCGCCCGAGCTTTCGGCCGACATCAGCGACCGTGGCATCGTGCTTACCGGCGGCGGCGCGCTCTTGAAAAATCTCGACAAGCGCATCCGCGAGGAAACCGGCCTCCCGGTCTCGGTAGCCGACGACCCGCTGGCCTCGGTGGTACTGGGAACCGGCAAGATGCTCTCCGACTTCCGGCTGCTGCGCAAGATCAAGATCGATTAGCGCAGTTGTCAGTTAACAGTGAGCAGTGGTCAGTTGGTTTCCCAGATCCGAAAATCCAGACCTGATTACATGACAGCGTCGGCTCCCCCCGGCCCGAGTAGACTGGTTGCGGCTCAACGCCGAGAACCTGGTTGGACGCCCCGTCTTCCTTGTAAGTTGAGGAAGTTTGAACAGGCAATCGTGGCGCAGTGCCGGACCGAATACATGGTTGATGGAACCTATTGGTTGCCATCGAAAAATGATTTTGTTCAACGCGCGAGCTTTGGTCGATTATGCGGAAAGGCCGGTTTTTCCAAATATGGAACGAATCTCAGAAAGAACCTGAGATTCGTTCCCTGCTCAATGGTGGGTTTGGAAAGGACGCTCCCCCGTGCTCTTTTTACGGCCGAAGGGGGCGAAAAAGTGCCTTGACAAAGCCGACGCTGTCATACATGGTGAGGGAATATCCCTCAGGGACTACAGCATTTTCACAGTTGGTGTAAGGCGGTAAGAAGGTGAGAAATGCGGTTTCCCACCCTTTCGCCAGAAAAAAGGCGAAAGGATCGGGCACGGCGCATTATAGGAACGGTGGAAACGCTTTAAAGCCCTTTGTTTTCCGGTTAAATCCGGCACGACTGAACAGCTTGCGGAAAAACTCGATCCGGAGGGAGGCGGGGGTTTCAACCCCCGCATAAAGTCAACAGAATCAATGAGGGCTTTAGCCCCGGAGGGACGTTTTTCGAGAGATCCGCTTTCTGTTCTCCCTTTTTCGCAGCCTCTGAAGTCGTGCCCTGATACAAAGCCGATTTATGCAACCAACTCTAGTCGCTTTCCGGCCGCTTATACGGTTTTTGCAGCCATTGCCGGGCCTCGTTGAGCGCGCCCTGGGTGTTGTCGTTGGTCTGCACTGCCAGGCGGTACTCGTTCACCGCGCGGTCGCGCTGGCCGGTAAGGTCGAAGATCTTGCCGATCTGGATATGGCTCCAGACCTCGGTCCAGCGCGGCTCGCCGTCGCCGCGGAGCGCGTCGCGGTAGGAATTCACGCTGGCCTGGTAGTTGCGCTGGGCGAAGAGCAGCTCGCCAATGCGGTAGTTGGCCAGGGAACTCTGGGGGTTGGCCTGCAAGGCCTTTTGATATTCGGCCAGCGCCCCGGTAAGGTCGTTCTGGGCCACCAGTTGCTGGCCCTTCAGGATGGCGATGCGCACCTGCAGGTCGGGAGTGGCCTTGAGCACCCAGTTCTGGGGATCGATGCTGATGCGGCGCGGCCGGCCGAAGGTATCCACCATGAACTGCGTGTCGGCGCCCACCACGTCAATCTTCCTGGTTTCAGTCTTGCCGTCGGTCTCCACGCGCAGCTCGACGGGCATGCGGAAGAGGTCGAGATCCTGCTGAATTTCGCCGATGGTGCGAAAGCCCTTGTTGTTGCCGAGGCGGTAGACGGCGTACTTGTTGGTGAACTGCGGGGCGCCGGTGCCGTCGATCCATTGCGCAAAAAAGGCGGTCAACTGCTGCTGGCTCTGCGCCTCGGCCACTTTGACAAAATCGGAAGAGCGCATGCCGGCGTCGGTGTACTGGCTGAGCGCTCCCTTGAGCGTGTCCAGAAAGGCCTTGTCGCCGATCTCCCAGCGGAGCATATGGAAGACCATGGCGCCCTTTTCCAGGGTCATGGACTGGAACTCGGGCGAGAAGGGGTTGAGGCGGGCGGCGCTGGAGAGGGGAATGGTGTCGTAGGCCAAAGCTCCGGCCGCGACGTCCTGAATGGCCGTGTGCATGGCGTTTTTGCCGCTCTCGTCCTCCACATACATCAGCTCGCCGTAGCGGGCCATGCCGTTGGTGATCCAAGCATCGTTGAGGGTGCGGGGGCTAACCTCGGAACCCCACCACTGATGGGCGATGGTATTGGCCAGCAGGCGCACGCCGGGTTTGTCGCCCACATGCGAGCCCATAATCGCCGCCAACTCCGGCGCCCAGGCGGCGGGCAGCGTATCGTCGGGCAGTTCCACCACATTCAGATGGCTGGTCTCCGGCTCCCCGAAGCTATCGGTAAAAAAGTCGAATTCTTTGGCTGCCGTCTGGGCCAGGTCGTTGCCCGAGCCCTGGTGGCTTATGGTCAGGTAGACCTTCACGTTGCCAGCGCCCACCGAAACCGGCCCCACATAGCGGCCGGCAATCACGGTTCCGGGGAAGCCGGGTTTGGTCCAGTTGAAGTCGTACTGGTCGCCATCTTTGCCGTTGGCCAGGGTGACCGGGTGCGACGGCCCCTGGCTGCCGCTCGAGAAGACCCTCATTCCCTGCGGCACGCGGATGTGCATCTCCGCCGTGAAGCGGTTGGTGAGGTAGCCGGTCATGGGAAACCAGCGCGCCGGGTAGAGCAGGCAGGTGATGGGCTCCTGAATGGCGGCCAATTTGAGGCCTTCGATGGGGCCGTCGTCGTTGCCGGTGATCATGCCCTCATATTCGAAGGTCCAGCGCGAGGTCTGGCCCTTGGCAAAGGGGGCGGCCGGGGTGACGCGGATGGTCCCGTCCGCCGCGCGCTCGCCGGTGAGCAGCTTGCCGCTTTCATCGGTGATTTTGGTTACCTTGAGCGCTGGATGGAAGCCGAAGCTCACTACTTCGGCGGTCTCCGGCGCGGTAAAGTTCACCACGACTTTTGCGGCCAGGTGATGGGTGGCCGGGTCCAGCTCGGCGTCGATCACGTAGCCGGCGATGGCGAGGGCTGGCCGCTCGGGCCTCTGTGCGCAGAGCGGAGCCGCCATCAGCAGGGCGCAGATCAGACCGCCCGCGAGGGTAAGGCGCAGGCCGAGTCCAAGCCGCAAATTACGCATTTGGTTACGCATAGCAGTCATGATCGCAGTCACCCGTTTTTTCTACAAATGCAGGGTGCCCGAGTAATTCCTCTGTTTTGAAAGAGTGCGGCTTTACAGGCTGCGGAAAAACTCGAACCGGAGGGAGGCGGGGGTTTCAACCCCCGCATAATGCCAACAGAATCAACGTGGGCTTTAGCCCCGGAGAGACGCTTTCCACCAATTTCACCCGAAATTCCAAGTTTTTGTCGCAGCCTGTAAAGCACCATCCATTTCTGCATTTGACGTACGGGCTACAGCCCGTACCCTTCAGCGAAAACCAAGTTATTTGACAGATTGTTCATTCATCACTTCCAGGGTGATTGCCGCCACTCGTTCGATGGCGCCGCCGGATTGACCGTCCTGGCCCGCCGGGCGGCTCTGCAGCAAAGCGCGAATCCGCGCTAACTCCTCCATCATGGACTGGCGGGGAGCCCCTTCCGGTAGCAGCCGCTCGATCTGTTGGACGATATTTGCCGCCGTGAAGTCATGCTGGATCAGCTCCGGGACAGCCCGCTTACCGGCAATCAGGTTGACCATGGCCACGTGGGCCACCTTGACCACCCGCCTGGCGATGGCATAGGTGAGGGGCGAGACCCGGTAGACCACCACGAAGGGATTGCCCATGAGCGCCGCCTCCACCGTGGCGGTGCCGCTGGCCACCACCGAGGCCTGGGCGTGGAAAAGCGCCGCGCGCGCGTCGTCGACCACGCGGATGAACAGCCCGCCCCCGCGGTCGTCCACCAGATCCAGCACGGCCCTTCGCTGCGCCTCGTTCAGGGTGGGCGCCAGGGGCACCACAAACTCGAAGAGATCGGCGAGCCTGCGCCGGTGGGGGGACGGCGCGCCAAACTTCAGCAAAAGAGCCGCATAGGCCTCGCTGCCCCTGTCCGCTGGATTGCGGGGATAGCCCGAGAGGCTCCACGCCGCCTCCAGCATCTCAGGCAAAAGGTCGCGAATCTCCCTGGGGCGGCTGCCGGGCAGGAGGGCGACCCAGATCTTCGTGGGATCCAGTTTGCTGGCTGCGGCAAACTGCTCGCGGCTGATGGCGGGCAGCGGCAACTCGGCCAGCGGATGGCCGACAAACTCCGCCTGCACGCCGCGCTCGCGGTAGAACGGCTCCTCGAAGGGGAAGATCACCACCATTCGGTTGACGTACTTTTGCACCAGCCGGATGCGGTGCTTCTTCCAGGCCCATAACTGGGGGCTGACGAAGAAGATGACCGGAACGCCCATCCGGTGAAGCTGCCTGGCCAGGCGGAAGTGGATTTCAGGAAAGTCGATGAGCACGGCCACGTCCGGCCTGCGCGCGCGGATGGCTTTTTTGAGCTTGCGGAACTCGCCGTAGATGCGGGGCAGGTGGAGAAGAACCTCGGTGAGGCCCATTACGGCCACATCTTCCGAGCGGACTACGCGCTCCAGGCCGGCGGCGGCCATGCGCGGGCCGCCCATGCCGAAGAACCGGGCCGCCTGGCCGGATGCGGCGAGCTGTTTTTTCAGCGCCTCAATGAGCAGCGCGCCGTAGTGCTCGCCGCTGGCTTCGCCTGCCGAGATGAAGATGGTGGGGGACATGGATGGGTTTGCGCCGCCTTTCATGCGCTGCACACCATCATAGCGGGTCGCGTTCACAGCCTGAAAGCAGACCCAGTTTGGAACTCCTCAATCGTCGAGCCAGTGAGGACGATTGTTCGGTCAATAGGTGAGCAATAACCGGTCCGTGACCTCGTGTTCTTCGAGACTGCGACCGTTCATCTGAAATCGCTTAAGCATAGAACGTCCAAGGGTAAGAAACACTTCGTGTTCAAACAAGTTCTCCGGTACTGGAACGTCGCAGAGTTTGCGACCGGAGTACTTGGTGCCATCGATGCTAAGCGCCACATATACACCCCTCTCCTTGCAGTCCGCGATGGTGTCGAAGAGGCGACGGACCGAGAAACCTTGCGCACCGTACAGGATTGTTTGGCTGTCGACATAAGGAGGATCACAGTAAACAAGGTCTCCCTCTGTGGCAAGCGCCATAGCGTCAGCAAAGTCTGCGTGAATAAAACGAGTTCCTCTGGTGCGCTCGCGCCAGACATCAACACGCTGCGCAAAGCTCTCTGGAGAAATTGGATAATGAATTCCAACCGGAGTACTCATGTAACCATCAACTTTGCGAAAACGAACAACGCCTCCATAGCAGGCGCGGCATAAAAACACCAAATCAGCACCGTTCGGCCTCGCATTGTAGCGGGCTAGTATCTTCGCGTAGCATTTTTCTTTCCCCATCGCCTGAACCAACGCGAATCGATCGGCGTAGTGGCGTTTCAGCTCCTCTTTATCTTCACGGAGCATTTGCCAGATTTCCATCAACGGAAGAAAGCTATCACTCGCAACCGCTCGCTCCGGTGCAAGAACCCCCAGAACTCCACCGCTGCCTAAGAACGGTTCGAAGTAGGTTCCAAACCGATTAGGGAAGTGCTGGATGATCGCGCTTGCTTGCCTCTGCTTATTCCCGATCCACTTGAGAAGTTGGGTGTGGAACTGCCTCTGTGGAAGCGAGAGTTCTTCGAGGGTAAAGAGCGATGCTTGAGATGCCGAATTGGTTTTATGCATTGTAGTCATCTTCTACCTTCAACACCCATATTCGAACTTTGAATATTCTATACCGGAATATATGGTGTCGTCTATGAAGTAGCACCGCCTCGCAGCCCTCCTGCGACAGGTTCGCGTCGAGGCCAATCTCACTCAGGGTCAAGTCGCCGAACGCATTGGTCAGGCGCAGTCGTATGTTTCGAAGTACGAGAACAGTGAGCAGCGCCTGGACCTGATCGAGTTGGAGACCGTCTGCAATGCGGTAGGGATTCCGCTGACGGAGTTCGTGAGGCGTTACCTTGAAGGCTGATTCGCGCTTTATTCGACAACCAAAAGAGTTCTGGGCGCACGTTCGAACCATTAGCCAGGAAGTGGGCTACACCGATCGCAGTACGAGCGCGATCCGTATCCCCACTTTGGACGAGATTCGAGAAGAGTTTCAGCGATTGGATCTAAACACGGCCCACATATCGGACGCTGCCGGAGAACTCACCCCTTTCGGCCAGCTGCTCTTTGCGTACTTCAATCATCGTGCGAATATCCTGGACAACACCGTTCAAGGGCAGTTGATGGACAAGGCTGCCGCGCAAGCGGAATTCAAGCGGCTCAAAGCCCGATTGAAACCCAAATGTCCATTGCCGATGAATAAGCAGAAGGGCAAAAAACGGAACTACGCCTTCCTGACCGGAATGGTAAATATGCTGGTCGAGGCGAATATAGGCGATGCACCTTGCGATTACGATCCGAGAAGTTTAACCACAATAACGCATGATGCAATGCCGCAACGAACTTTGGCGCGGCGCGTTGACGGCGCTTTTCCGTCTGTTGTAAACCCTGTGGGTATATGGGAAATCAAGGAGTATTACTACACGACAACATTCGGCAGCCGCGTTGCCGATGGCGTGTATGAAACGCTGCTGGATGGCATGGAATTGGAGGAACTTGAAGCGGTGGCAGGCCGCAAGGTCTACCATCTACTTTTTCTCGACGACCATTTCACATGGTGGCAGTGCGGTCGTTCGTACCTGTGCCGCATTATTGACATTTTGCACATGGGTTTTGTCGATGAAGTGATTTTCGGGCGTGAAGTTCTGACTCGGTTGCCGGAGATTGCGCGTGAGTGGAAGATTCTCCATGAAAAGATGGTGAGAGGTCGGTAGTGTGCTTTCCCACTTCTCACAATCTAGAAGTGAACCCGCAAATCAGTTAAACAGCTCGATGAGCAGGACTGGCGCCTCGTCGGGCGCGGACGGCAGCGGCCAATTCCTTGAGCAGGGCGTAGGTTTCTGCCCAGTCGATGCAGGCGTCGGTGATGCTCTGGCCGTAGGCCAGGGGCTGGCCGGGGACGAGCCGCTGGGCGCCAGCTACCAGGTTGCTCTCCATCATCACGCCGATGATGTTCTTGTTTCCAGCGGCGATCTGGCGGGCGACGTCGTGGCAGACAATGGCCTGGCGGCGGTAGTCCTTGTTGCTGTTGGCGTGGCTGAAGTCGATCATGATGCGGGGCGCGGCCCCCGCTTTCTCCATTCGGGCGACGGTATCGGCAACACAATCGGCGGTGTAGTTCACGGTCTTGCGGCCGCCGCGCAGGATGATGTGGCAGTCCGGATTTCCAGCGGTGACGAAGATGGCGGATTGCCCGTGCTTGGTGTGGCCCAGAAAGGTGTGGGAGTGAGCGGCGGAGAGGACCGCATCGATGGCGATCTGAATGTCGCCGGAGGTGGCGTTCTTGAATCCCACCGGGCAGGAGAGCCCGGAGACGAGCTGGCGGTGAACCTGGCTCTCGGTGGTGCGGGCTCCAATGGCGCCCCAACTGACCAGGCCGGCAATGTACTGGGGCGTAATCATATCCAGAAACTCCGTGCCCGTGGGCACGCCCATCTCGGCCAGGTCAAGCAGCAGACGCCGCGCCAGGCGCAGGCCGTCATTGATCTTGAAAGATTCATCGAGATGGGGATCGTTGATGAGCCCCTTCCATCCGATGATGGTGCGGGGCTTCTCAAAATAGACGCGCATGACGATGCGGAGCTGGCTGGAAAACTCCTGGATGGCGGATTGGAGCAGGGCGGCATACTCGCGCGCGGCCCTGGTGTCGTGAATGGAGCAGGGGCCAACCAGGACCAGCAGGCGCGGATCGCGGCGGTTGAGTATCTCCGCAACCTCGCTGCGGGTATTAAAGATGGTGGTCGAGGCGGCTTCGGTGACCGGGTAATCCTCCTCGAGAAAGACAGGGGGGAGAACGACTTTGGTCCATTTGATGCGAATGTCTTCAGTGGCGTGGAACATGGCTGGTTTCCTTGCGGCGCGCATCCCGGTCCCTCATCCCGGTCCCGCGCCCCGGTGAGAGGAAGAGCCAGGGAAGATGAGATGTGCGCGCCCTTGTTCAAAATCTACCAGCCTGAGGCCTCAAGCGAGTGCGCCGAAGCGGGCTCGTGTTGACAGCGGCAATTGCCACTGCCTAGAATTAAAGAGGAGAAGTTTGACTTTATTCCTGTATAAGTGATAGAAAAACAAGCGCTTAGTACGCGCTTACCCGGTCAGGACGCGGGTGGGAAACGTCCTTTCCGGGCCGTCAGAGGCAAGCAGGACGGAAAGCAGGGAAGATGCCAGATGCGCGTCTCAGTCCGCGAGAGCGGCTGGTGCTAACGGCCATCATCGAACTGTACATCGCCAGCGGCGAACCGGTGGCTTCGCAGGCGGTTGCCCGCTTTTTCGCGAATAAGGAAGGGCTGAGTTCGGCCACCCTGCGCAACGTGATGGCCACGCTGGGCGAGGCGGGGCTGCTGGAACAGCCGCACACATCGGCCGGCCGGGTTCCCACCGCGGCGGCCTTCCGCTACTACGTGGAACAGATTACCCGGCAGGATGCTTCCGCGGGCCGCATGGCTGGTGGCGCGCAGGCGGGCGGCGCGATGGCGCAAGGCGCTTCGGCTTTGAGCGAAGCCCGGCGCGGGCAGATCGAGGAGAGCTTCACGGGCGTGGCCAGTTCGCATGAGTACCTGGAGCGGACTTCGCACGTGCTGGCGCTCATCTCCAGCGGCCTGGGCGTGGCGCTGGCCAGTTCCACCGAGGGCCAGGTGCTGGAACATATTCACTTTTCCCGCCTCTCGCAAGGCCGGGTGCTGGCGGTGCTGGTAACCCAGGTGGGCGCTGTGCAGGACCGCGTGCTGGCCCTGGACCGCGATTTAACGCATCTGGATCTGGAGACGGCGGCGCGCTACCTGAACGAGAACTTCAGAGGCTGGGCCATCGAGCGCATACGCGCGGAAGTCGCGCGGCGCGTGGAGATGGAGCGGGAAGCCTACCGCCAGATGCTGGCCTCGGTGGAGGAACTGTGCCGCAAGGGCGCCCTGGCCGGCGGCGAGGCCGGTCCCGCCATATTTGTGGACGGGATGGCCAACATGATCGCCGCCGAAGCGGATCGCGAGCGGCTGCGCCAGATGCTGCTGGCCCTGGAGACCAAACAGCGGCTGGTGGAGCTGCTGACCGCCTACGTGGACGGGCGCCAGCAGGAGGTGCGCGTGGTGGTGGGGCTGGATGAGGCTTCGCCGGCCATGCAGGATCTGGTGCTGATCGGCGCTCCGGCCCGGCTGGGCGGCGGCAACCTGGGCACCGTAGCCGTTATCGCGCCCACGCGCATCCAATACCAGGAGATGATTCAGGCGGTGCGCTACATTGCCCGGCTTTCCGAGCGCATCCTGGAAGTTCCTGCGGACTAGGAAGGCCGAGCATAACGGGAAATTCAGTTGACCGGCGACCGTGGCCGGGAATCCTGAAAAAGGCTTACACCCGCAGGGAACGCGGCTTCCGCCGCGCAAATTATCATGGAAACAGGCAGCGTTGATTTTGGGGAGAATGCGTAGAACTATGCCAGAAGAGGAAACAGAGCTGAACATGCTGGAAGCGCCGAAGAGTCCGCCTGACGGATCGGCGGAAGAACCACTCGCAGAGCCGGCGGCGGGGGGCGGCGAAGTTCACACAGGCCGCGCCAAGCACGTGAGCCGGGCGGAGTACGAGCAGTTGAAGGCGGAGCGCGACCAGTTGGTCGACCGCCTGGCGCGGTTGCAGGCCGAGTTTGAGAACGCCCGCAAGCGGGCGGAGCGGGAGAAGGCCGATTTTCGCGACTATGTGACCGGCAACGTGGTGAAGGAGTTTCTGCCCGTGGTGGATAACTTCGAGCTGGCGCTCAAGTCCACCGGGTCAATGGAGCAGTTGCGCTCCGGCGTGGAACTGATCGTGAAGCAGATGGAAGAAATCCTGCGCAAGTTGCGCGTGGAACCGGTTGCCGCCGTGGGCGAGGCCTTCGATCCCCATTTGCATGAGGCCATGGGCGCGGTGGATCGCGACGACCTGCCCGACCAGCATGTGGCCGAGGAGATCCGCCGCGGCTACCGGCTTGGCGAGCGGCTCCTGCGTCCGGCGCTGGTGCGCGTGGCGCACAACCCCAAACAGAAGAGCGAATGAGTGCAAGAGTGAGCAAAGCAGACTACTACGAGATCCTGGGCGTCTCCCGCGATGCGGGCGATCAGGAGTTGAAGAGCGCCTATCGCAAGCAGGCGCTGAAATACCATCCTGACCGCAACCCCGGCAACCACGCGTCCGAAGAGAAGTTCAAAGAGGCCAGCGAGGCTTACCAGGTGCTGAGCGACGCGGATAAGCGCGCCGCCTACGATCGCTACGGCCATGCCGGCTTGGGCGGGCAGGGCTTTGCCGCGGGCCCCTTTGGCGGCATGGACATCAGCGACATCTTCGGCGATCTTTTCGGCGAGATGTTCAACGTGGGCAGCAGCGCGCCGCGCGGCTCGCGCCAGAAGCGCGGCGACGACCTGCGCTTCGATATGACCATCGACTTCGAAGACGCATTCTTCGGCGCCGAGACCGAGGTGAAGATCCGCCGCCTGGAGACCTGCGCCGCCTGCAAAGGCCGGGGCAGCGCCTCCGGCCGCGGACCCAGCGTCTGCGGGCAGTGCCAGGGCCGGGGCCAGATTCGCTACCAGCAGGGGTTTTTCGCAGTGGCCCGCGCCTGCGGCGCCTGCGGCGGCACGGGCACCGTCATCGGTGATCCCTGCCCAGCCTGCCGCGGCGAGACGCGCGTCTCCAAGGAACTCAAACTCAACGTCAAGGTGCCGCCGGGAGTGGAGGAAGGCACGCGCATCCGCTACGCCGGGGAAGGCGACGCGGGCCGCGCCGGGGGTTCCAGGGGCGACCTGTATGTGGTGCTCTCCATCCGGCCCCACGACTTCTTTGAGCGCCACGGCCATGACCTGCACTGCGTCATCCCCATCAGCTTTCCCCAGGCGGCGCTGGGCGCGGAGTTCGAGATCCCCGGCATCGACGGCCCGGTGAACATCAAAATTCCCGAGGGCACGCAGAGCGGCAGGGAGGTGCGCGTGCGCGGGCGGGGCGTTCCCTACCTGAACGACAAGGGGCACGGCGACCTGATTGTGTAGGTGCTGGTGCAGATTC
>JBEKNO010000060.1:0-14333 GCA_049522735.1 Occallatibacter sp. | reverse complement strand
CGAGATCAGTCGCGGCCATAGAGAGCATCTGGCCGGCCTGCACCCCGGCCTTCCAAACGCGGCGCGCGGACTTCCGGCCACAAATTGCGGCGTGCCGCCCCACACTTTTTCATAGTCTCCTCATTGAGCCGCTGCAAAAATCTCTCAGAACTTCTCCCAGTGCAGCACTTCCGTCAGCAGTCGCTTCGGTTGTTGCGGGGATTCCGCCGGGTGTCCGAACGGAACAAGGCTCACAACCTTGTATCCGTCCGGTGCCCCCACTTCCTTCCGAACCGTCTCCGCATACGGCTTCTTATCGCCAGCCACCCAGCACGCGCCCAGTCCATGCGCCGTCGCTGCAAGTAGCATGTTCTGGCTCGCGTTACATCCGTCTTCGAGGTAGTACTTCGTATCTTTGCACAAGACGACTACACAGGCTGCGGCATCTGCGATGAACTTGCCGTAGTCTGTCAGGCTGGCGATTCTTCGCAATGCCTCGCGTTCCGTTACGACAACAAACTCCCACGGCTGCTCGTTCCGGGCCGTCGCAGCCAGACGAGCACAGTTGACAATGTCCTCGATTACATTTCGCGCCACAGGTTCGGCTGTGTACGCACGAATACACCGGCGTGTCTTTAAAACTTCGATTGCATCCATGATTCCTTCTTGTGAATCGAATTATAGAACTTACGCTTTGTGGAAGACAAAGGTTCAATTCCCGGAGCGAGTAATCGATATTTTCTCGGGGCACGTTGCCGTATTTGTGCTTATCAGATCACAAGAGGTCTCGATGAGAATCAAGGCGCACGATGTTTGCAGATTCAACAATAGTGTGCCCAACGAACAATATTTCACGGGTACAAAAGCGCAGTTTGAAGACATTCCCGCCAAAATGGGCGAGACAAAAACTGGCGCAAAGTTTCTCTCATCTTCGCTCCCCGTTAGTGGCCAAGCAGCTTATCCATCCAGTTAAGAGGTTCCAGGGACCAGGATTCAATGCCGTACGGCTCCAGGTGTATCTCAACCGGCTCAGTCCCCGGCTCAACCTTCACGTCGGGCAATGGACGAAGGCGCGCATTTTCGTCTTCAGAGGGCGATTCGGCGTCCAGCATTCTGCGCTTTGCGAGCAAGGTCTCTTTGAGGCCGCAAGTATCGATATTGACGGTAACCGGTCTAGCTGAAAAGTTCCAGAACAGAAGATTGTAGATATGATACGACTTATCGTACGACAGGAATGCATGCACAGAGTCGTCGTTGGAGTCGGCCTCAAGACGGTCTCCTGTCACCCTCGCCAGCAGTTCGAAGGTAAAGTACGCGGGCCGCATAACATTCTGATAATCGAATAGCCCCGAATATTGCGGCATCCGGTTCCACCAACTGGCAAAGAACGAGACCCCGCCCGGCGAGAAGAACGGCGCCATCCGGTCGCGGTCAAGATGACAATCGCGGATATGATAATAGCAGGAATACGTCAGGCCTGACGCTTTCATGCGCCAGGCTTTCCGCCACAAAGGCCGGCTGGATGCGAACATCCTGGGGCGGCACGGTCAAAGCCATGTTCCACTCATCGAGTATCGTTTCAGGCCGCAGGGACGGGTGTTGCGCCAGCAGGGCTTTAACTCCCTCGATAGTCTCCTGGATTGCTTTGGGGTCACTATTGTAGATATGCCATGAAACAAAGCTGAGCGGCGCCTTTTCCCTGTCGCAAAACGCCATCAGCGCCGGAAGAATGGGCGACTTCCAATAGGCCACGGCTGGACCGCCGACTCGCGCGCTGGGATCGGCCCGCAGGATAGCGGCAACCGTATGCCGATTGTTGACGTCGGCGGAGGTGGCGGGCGAGGCGTACTGAGCTGTTTCCACATTTTCAACCTGCATTTAGGCCGGGCGGCGGTTTAAAATAGCTTTGGCGGGGATTCATCCCCGCCAAACCCATAGGCCGGTTCATTTTGAACTCTGCCGGCCTCTTTGCCACCCCCAGCGAGGATTCCAAACCGGTCATGGCTCAAATTCAAGGACTTGCAGCGCACGCGGCAGGAGCAGAACTGTCGCCTTTTCACTACGACCCAGGCAAGCTGGGGCCGCAGGAGGTGGAGATCGCCATTACCCACTGCGGCATCTGCCACAGCGATCTTCACCTCATCGCCAACGACTGGGGCATCAGCCAGTATCCGTTCATCCCCGGCCATGAGATTATCGGCACGGTATCGTCGGCGAGTTCCTCGGTGCGCTCGCTCAAGGTGGGCCAGCGCGTGGGCCTGGGCTGGCAATCGAACTCCTGCGGCGTGTGCGAATGGTGCACCTGTGGAATGGAGAACCTTTGCCTCGAGGCAGAGGGAACCTGCGTGCATCGCAATGGCGGCTACGCTGACAGCGTCCGCGCCAATGCCCGCTTCGTGATTCCCATCCCCGAAGCCCTCGCCAGCGAAAACGCCGCGCCCCTGCTGTGCGGCGGCATCACCGTCTATAACCCCATGCGCATCCATGGCGTCAACCCTTCTTCCCGGGTCGGTATCGTGGGCATCGGCGGACTGGGACACATAGCCATCCAGTTCGCGCGGGCCTTCGGCGCGGAGGTAACGGCCTTCTCCACCTCAGCCGACAAAGAAGAAGAGGCGCGCGCGCTAGGCGCGCACAACTTCGTCAACAGCCGCGAATCCAAGGCCATGAAAGATGTCGCCGGAACACAGGACTTCATTTTGAACACCGCCAACGCCGACCAGGACTGGGGAACCTACATCCAGATTCTGCGTCCCACCGGTACGCTCTGCTTTGTGGGCGTTCCACCCTCGCCGGTCGCCGTGCAGGCCTTTCCGCTCATCTCCGGTCAGCGATCTGTCAACGGCAGCCCCATCGGCCCTCCCAACCGGCTGCGGGAGATGCTGGACGTGGCCGCCCGCCACGGCGTGAAGGCCCTAACCGAGGCATTCCCCATGGCCAAGGCCAACGAAGCCATCGAAAAAGTGAAGAAAAACAAGGTGCGCTACCGGGCGGTGCTGGTGAATTAGAACAGTGAAGGGCGTCCGGTTAACCGTGCGCCCTTCCCGTTATTATCCCCTTCAGAATTTTTCTTCCTGCCGTTACTCCCTATGGCAATATGTGAAGTGAGAACCGCTCTATATTTGGATAAATAGCTTCTTGCTGTGAGCACCAGCCAGCCAGTAGCATAAGAGAATCCCGCCAAATGCGATCCACTGCCAGCGCGGGTGTACGAAAGTGAGCAGAAAGGCAAAGGTGTAACCTAGCCCGATCTGGCTCAGTGTGTCGGCGAAGCCGAAGTTAGTCATGGTGCCGCGGGTGGATGCAAGGAAGCCCCCAGCGCCACCAGCACGAAACTGCGCCAGATGGTATGGCCCAGCATTCCCTTGAAGCTGGAGCCTTTGCGCTGGCGGCTTCTGATTGAGTAGGGAAGCGCAATGCCGACCAGGAATGTGAAGGACGGCTGGATGGTGTCGTGGAGGCTCATGCCCGCCCACTCGGAGTGGCTCTGGTTGAAGCCCAGAAACCGCCAGATGGGATTGTTGGGGGAAAGATTGCGCTACGTGCGCCAACTGAGGAACTTCCGCCATCATCAGCAGCATGACCAGGCCGCGGTAAGCGTCGACGGCAATATTTCGCTCCGGCTTTTGTTCCACGCTCGCGACCGTTTCGCTCATTCGCCAACCTTCCGCGCAAATTTTTTATTTGCTCAGGGGCCAACACAAAAGAATCTCTATTCTTTCGCAAACCGGTATTTATCTTTTAAGTGGTCGATACGAGTGTAATGGGCGCAACCGTCCTGTAAGTATTTATTTACCTCTTTGTTGATAAGCAGGAATACTAAGCCTGGAAGCGTCAGAGATGAAAATTCGGTGGCCGCATCGAGCGTAAATTGAAAATAGAAGGAGATCTTCGAATCACGCCATCAAAGGCCAACACCGTGCGCAAAAAAGGACGGAGATGATTTTTCTTCTGGCCGGATCCTTATGTCGCAAGATTGAAGAATCGTGTACGAAAGCGATGAATCTGGGGCGGCCGAAAGCAATTCGGCAAACTTCGGCGAAAGAGGCAGAGGTGGCCCTGGTAAGTTTGTTGATTTTTGGTGGACGCGGTAGGAATCGAACCTACAACCTGTCGGTTAAGAGCCGAATGCTCTGCCAGTTGAGCTACGCGTCCTGGCAATCAGGATGAGCCGTGAAGCGGGAGTCGTTGCACACGGCTTGAGCAGGCAGGTGATCCTGCCGACCCTTGAAAAATATAGCACAGACCGGGAGCAGCCGCCAAAGGCGCGGCGCGGAAAAAGCTGATCCTTCCACTAAGAACCACTAAGAAATTGCCCTAGAACGTGAAGGCCAGGCCGCCGCTGATGCTGCGCTGGTCCTGGGCGAAGACCAGCAGGGAGCCGTCGCTCAAGAGGTAGGGCTGGTAGCCCTCGGCGAGCAGGTTGCGCACGTCGAGCAGTATCTCAAAGCCGCCTGTTCCATCGCTGCGCAGACGGATGGGCTGGCGGAGGTGAAGGTTGAAGTAGGGCTCAGCGGCATTCTCAGCGAACGGCGCCACGCGGGTGATGGTGGATTCGGGTTGCCAGCGGTAGCTGGCCTGCCAGCGGGTATCGGTGCCATCGATGGTGCCGGAGAGGGAGATCGCGTAGCTCTGGGCGCGGCGTGTATGGGCTGAGGCAATCAGCTGGGCCAGCCCCACCGGTAAACCGGACGCCCCCAGCACCAGAGCATCGCCATTGGCGTAGCTGAGGCGGATATGGTTGCCATTGGGCAGCCGGCGATCCATGGTAGCCAGCATTCCGGCGCTGAAAAAGTCAGGGCCGGCAGCGCGTATGAGCCCGCTGTAAGGGTCGAAGAGCACGGTAGCGGCAACGGGCGCCGGGGGAGCGGAAGAGCCCGCCGCAAAATGGCCCATGGCCTCCATGACCGGGTTGTCGAGGTTGTCGGCATAAACCAGAACGGCTACGCCTGTAGCTTCGCTGCGCCGTTCCCAGCCCAGCTCCTGGTGCAGACCGTGTTCCAGGGCCAGGTTGCCATTACGGATGGATAGCTGGGGCAGCCAGGCCTGGGCTTCCGTTTCATCTGCTTCCTGCACGCCGGGCATGAAGGTAGCCATCCGGTAGCGAACGGTGGAACTTCGATTGCGCCAGCCCGCTGAGGCAAACGGCAGCGCCGCGGCTATCGTGTTGGGAGAATGTCCGGCGAAGCGCGCCAGCACCTGCGTGGAGCCCACTTCCGCTTCAATCTCATCGCCCAGATTCAATGTCTCCCAGGTGCGGATGGCGGCCTCAGCTAATCCCCCGGCCCCGGCGGCTCCTTCGCCCCCTGAGGCGTCTACTTCCGGATGAATGGCGATGGCAGCCACCGATTGTACGGAGCCGGCAAAACCCATATCCTGCCGGAAGCCCAGCATGGATTCCATGCCGGCATCGGTGCCCGGGGCAAAATCCACGCGCGCCAGCAGCTCGCGGCTGTTGACCGGCGTCTCTTCCACCGTGGCCGAAAAGCGTTCGCCGCTTTCGCCAAAGGTTCCCTCCTGCCCGGTGGCCATCAGGCGGGCCTTCAGCCTTGGCGCTGCCCCGGAACCGTCGGAGACTACTACCAGCGGCCCGTCTTCCAGCCAGCGCAGCAGCGGACGGTTGGCGGCCGAGCGCAGTGTCCACACCCAGTCGTCCTTGGGGGCGTTGCCGGCGCGCGGTTCAGAGGGCAGCCATTGCATCACTTCGTACAGGCTGTTCAGGGTCAGATTGACAACGGTGCCGGTGCGGACACGCACGTTTTCCCGCAGCGAGGGCAGGAACGATGTGCCCATCGCCTTGAGCGCATAGCGGCCGGGAAACACCGATGGAATGGTGAAATGGCCTTTGGCGTTGGTATAAACGCTGGCGATTACGCTCAGGTCGGGGCGCAGCAACTGAACCACGGCGCCAACCTGCGGCACTCCGGCGGAGTCGCGCACCGTGCCCGATACCGATCCAGGGGCGGCTCCGTTCAACGGAGTGCTCCCCACGGCAATCAGCGCCGCGAAAACAACGAGATGGACCCTGCGCATTCTCACCATAAGTGAACGGGCGGCGTCCCTGGCAAATCTCTTGCGAATTGTATCCGCGCGGCTCTCCGAATCTTGTGTCCGATGAGCTTGCTGCGCGGGATACATACTATTCCACGACAAATGGGGCCGATTGCGCAATCTCTTGTTTTGAGATTGTGTCGTTTACCTTGATTGTCACCTTGTACTTTCCTGGATGCAGGCCAGCCATGGGGAGCGTTTTCTGCACCGTCAGCTGGTCGCTGTGCGACCCCAAGTCCTTTGATTCCAGCTCTTTTTCAAATACCACCGTATTGCTCGCGGTATCGATGATCTGGTAGGTCACCGTGGCCTGGTTGCTCTTCGTAGCCTCGTCCACGCCCAGATTGTAGACCTGCATCCAGAAGTTGAGATCCTGGCTCCGTTTGAAGCTGATGGGGGTGGCAGGGTTGGGGCTTATCCGCGGACAAATATGCGTATTGCCGATGATGCAGCTGCCGGCGCCGATCTCGCGCGAAGAAACGACGTACATCTGGTCCGACAGGATCAGCGAGGAAGTGCCCAGTTTCTCCTCGTGGTAGGTGGGTACCTCGATGCCTCGCCCGTAGAGCCCTATGTGATCCGGGTTGTTCACGTCCTTGACGGCAATATCCAGGCGGTAGAGACCCGGCGGCAGGGGGAGAGCCTTCCAGTAGACCGACTTGCGGTCCAGGGTCTTCTCCAGCAGTTCGGCCGGCTCATCCACCTCCACCGTATCCTCAAAGGTCTGCACTGTCTTGTGGGTCAGGGTGGTCACCTTGCCCAGAATATTCACCACGCCCTTGGAGACGCCGTCCTTGGTCACGAAGGTGATGTCGCGATTCCTGATGTTCAGGGTCACCGGCACCAGATCCGTGTTTTCCGTCACCTTGATGAAGTCGGTGCGCACATCGAAGGGAAAGATCGGGCCGCTGATCAGCTTGTGTTCGGAGATGAAGTTCTCAAGATCGGCGAACTTGATGGGCGGCGGGGCGAATAACTTGGACATCAGTTCAATGCGGTCGAACTCCTTGGCCTCCTGTTGGGCCGAGAGCAGGCCGGGACCCAGGCTTTCCAGGCCGCCATGGAAGCGGTCGGACTGCTTGGCCTTGCCCATCTGTTCATACCGGGTCATGCCGGCGCCGGGAACGCGCAACAGCGCGTCCTTCTCGCTGCGATCGATGGTGAAGTGGTAGTCGCCGCACTGGCAGGTGTCCACAAACTCGAGGTCGACGTTCTCCCCGATGCCCTCGATATACCGGTAGTGCCAGGTCTCGAACGGAAACGTGGAGGTCTCGCCGCCGCCCTCTTCCGGCGGCCGCTCGTAGATGCCGCCCGAGGGGTGCCCATCGATGGAGTCGGGAGGGCCGAAGACGATGTAGATGCGCCCCCGGTCGGTCTTCCAGCCGGGCTTGCCGGCGGCAAAGCGATCGTTGGCGTAGGCAATGCGGCGGTAGTGCTCTTCGCGGAATTCGTTCTCCGGTGAATCAGGATTGGGGTTGCGGCGCAGCCAGAATTGCTCGATGAAGGCGTCCCGCTCCTCATCGTTGCTCAACGACTTGAAGGCTTTGGTCTCTTCGTCGGTGATGATCCAGGTCACATCCTGGGTAAGCCAGGTCTTGTAAGCGACCTTCAACTCCTGCCGCACGGCCTTCTGGGCGGCGAACTTCTCCTTGTCGGTACGCTCGCGCTTGAGCGGGTCCGGTTCCTGGCCCTGGCCCGTCGAGGCGGGCTGGGCTTGCTGCCCGGCCTGCTGCGCCGGCGGGTTGGCCGCCTGCTGGGCCAGCAACCCCGCGGCGGAGGTAAACACCAGGCCGCAACCCAGTGCGGATAAGAGAAAAAGACGGCCGTTAAGCATCATTGCCTTCAAAACTCCTGCGATCCTTTATTCTACGGGTCCCGGTGGGGCTGGGCAAGATTCCCTATAAAGCGGGCTGCCGTTTGGACGCGGAAATGCCTCCAATGTAACCCCCGGGGCGGCCCGGGAGACAGTCTAATCCTCTGGTGCAAAAGGTTTTGAGACGTGTGGGCGGTTTAGCCGTCAAAATAGGAGAGCGCCCTCCTTTCGCCGCGTTATTCCATGGCGCGTGTACGCAATCCATGCTTCTGGCACGGATTGCGCGGCCGGGCCGGCGGCGGCCTTGCATAGGCTGGTAACCGGTTTTTTCACCTTTGGGGAACGCTGCCGGGCACAATTGCGTAAACTGGAATGGGAGCCACCTGGAGCACCATCCGCACATGAAGAAGATTCTCTTAATTGTTCTCGCCGTTGTAGTGGCCGTTGCACTCGTGGCCGTGTATATCTACACGCAGCAGGCCGGCTACACCAAGGTTCTGACCGGCAAGATCGTGCGTCAGGAGCTGGCCACGATCGTGAGCGGCACCGGACAGATCAAGCCCAGAACCTACGTGAACGTGGGCGCCACCTCGTTTGGGCGCATCACCCACCTTTATGTGAAGGAGGGGGATCACGTGACCAAGGGCCAGGTGATAGCCACCGTGGAGAGCGTGCAGCCGGAGGCCAACGTCGAGGCCCAGAAGGCCACCATCGACGCCGCCAGGACCGACATTGCCTCCTTTATAGCCGCGGAAAAGACCGCCGAGGCCAACGTGGAGCGCGCCAAGGCCGATCTGGAACAGAAGCGGCTGGACTGGGTGCGCGCCCAGGGTCTCTACAACGCCGGCATCATGGCCAAGCAGGACTTCGACGCCAAGAAAGCGGCCTACGACACCGATGTGGCCTCGCTGGCCCAGGCGGTGGCCGGTCTGAACCAGGCCAGGGCGCAAACCGATTCCGCGCGCGGACATCTGCAAACCCAGGTGGCCACCCTGCGCTTCAACCAGGACGCGTTGAACAAGACGGTTTCCATCGCTCCGTTTGACGGCATCGTAACCAACCTGCCCGTGCGCGAGGGCGAAACGGTAGTGGTCGGCATTCAGAACGCCGAGGGCTCCACCCTCATGACCCTGGCGGACATGAGCGTCATTACCGCCGAGGTCAAGGTGGACGAGACCGACATCGTCAACATTCAGATCGGCCAGCCCGCCGATGTCACCGTCGATGCCCTGCCCGGCAAGGTCTTCAAAGGGCACGTGACGCTGGCCGGCGACCAGGCCCTCTTGCGCTCCACCGGCGTGGCCACCTCGCAGTCCACCACGGGCACTGAAGAGGCCAAGGACTTCAAGGTCGTGGTCACGCTGGACGCGCCCACCAGCGAACTGCGCCCGGGACTCTCCACCACCGCCAAGATCACCACCGCGCACAAGCCCAGCGTGCTCACGGTGCCCATCCAGGCGCTGACCATGCACAACCCTGAGGACGACAAACCCAAGAGCCAGGACGGTGTGCAGGCGGCATCGAATTCGTCTGCTTCCGCCACCGCCAAGACGCCTCCGGTGCAGGGCGTCTATGTGGTGGACAAGGACGCAAGAGGCAAGCTGCGCGCCAAATTTGTGCCTGTCGCCACCGGCATCACCGGGGCCACAGACACCGAGGTGCTCAGCGGCCTGACCGAGGGCCAGGAGATCGTAATCGGTCCCTTCAAGACGCTGCGCGCCCTGAAGAACAATTCGCTGGTCAAGCGCGATACCTCCAAACCGGCTACTCCCGCCTCCGGCGGAACCTCATAGCCGCGGTTCAGCTAAACTGGCAGACAGGATCGGGCAGGCAAAACCAGGCAAAGGATGAGATTGGGATGGCTCTGGACAGCATCGGCAGCGAAGAACGTGTGCAACCGGCGGCCAGGCCGCAAGGCGACGTCATCGTCGTCGAAGATCTGTGGCGCACCTACGATATGGGCTCCGAGCAGCAGGTCGAGGCCCTGCGCGGCATCTCCATGCGCATCCGGCACAACGAGTACGTGGCTATCATGGGTCCCTCGGGCTCGGGAAAATCCACCCTCATGAACCTCATCGGCTGCCTCGATACCCCCTCCAGGGGCCGCTACTGGCTCAACGGCCAGTTGGTCAGCGAACTGGACGACGACCAGTTGGCGCGCATCCGCAACAAGGAGATCGGCTTCGTCTTTCAGACCTTCAACCTGCTGGCCAGGGCCACCGCGCTGCACAACGTGGAGCTGCCCCTGATTTATAACGGCACCCACGCCGCCGAGCGCATCGAGCGGGCCAAGCAAACCCTGGCCGACGTGGGCCTGGAATCGCGCATGTACCACAAGCCCAACGAACTCTCCGGCGGCCAGCGCCAGCGGGTGGCCATCGCCCGCGCCCTGGTCAACAGCCCCTCCATCATCCTGGCCGACGAGCCCACCGGCAACCTGGACTCCAAAACCGGCCTGGAGATCATGGCCCTGCTTGATATCCTGCACGCCAACGGCAACACCATCGTGGTGGTGACCCACGAGCCGGACGTCGCCGAATTCGCCCATCGCGTAGTCCATATCCGCGACGGCCAGATCTTCTCCGACGAGCTCTCCACACGCTCCAGCTAGAAAGACAAAGCGGGAATCTTCCTCGCCCCGCGCGCCGCAGTGGAACCCCCATCTCTCCGGTTCATGTTTTTTCGGGGCTCGCCGATAAGATCTTTGAAGGCCGGTAGTGTTGCTTTGAGCCGGGGAGGCGAGGCACGTTGAGATCCACGCACATCGCCGCGCAGTTCCAGCCACAGCTATCCGCTTCCGGACTGACGCTTGTGGATGCGGATTCCTACTGCGCGGTGCAGATTGTGGGCGTAAGCGCTGCCTGGCGCAAGCTGCTCATGCAGGCGGAGATGGCCGCGCCCCATGTGCAGGTGGCCGCCATTGAAGGCGAGCACGGCTGTGGCAAGCAGACCCTAGCCCGCTATCTCTTCAGCCGTTCTCCGCTGGCCGGAACCAGCTTTCAGCGCCGCGATGCCCGGGAATGGCTGGTAGCCGACGCCGATCCCGCCACCCTGGCCGGCTTTACCTACCTGGACCGCGTTGACCTGCTGGCCCCTCCCGGCCAGGGGCTGCTGCTGAGCGTTCTCAAGGCAATCCAGGACCGCCCGGCGGGGCGCGCTGTGGTGCTGGCCTCCTCCCAGACCCCCTTGCGCCAGATGGCCGGACAGGGCCTCCTCATGCCCGACCTGGCCTTCCGCCTCTCCGCCGTCCGCTTCGCCATTCCCCCCTTGCGCCAGCGCCGCGAAGACATCGCCCCCCTGGCCCAGTCCCTGCTCGAACGCATCTGCAACCGCTACCAGCAGCACCCCGTAGTGCTGGGGCCTGGCGCCCTGGCCCGCCTTCTCCAGCACAACTGGCCGGGCAATGTGCGCGAGCTGGCCTCGGTCCTGGAAGCGGCCTTGCTGGAGGCCGTCAACGGCGTTATCCGCGCCACCGACCTCGCCCTGCCCACCGCCGCCGAGTCGCAGCCGGACGTGCCCCAGCCCGTTCGCGCCGACAGCCTCTCCCTGGACGCCGTCATCCGCCATCATGTGCAGTACGTGCTCGACCTGAACCGCGGCAACAAGCTGCGCGCCGCCCGCCAACTCGCCATCTCCCGCTCCACCCTCTACCGCATCCTGGGCAACGAAATCATCCTGGCGCGCTGACGCGCCGGAACACCCGAAATGTTCGCCTATAGACTGCGGCGCGACCGCGCAATGTTCGCGCGGAGAGTTGCGTTTTTGCGGCAAATGTTCGCCGATATGGTTGCAGAAATTTGAAGGGTTACCCTTTTCAACTGCCCGAATTTGCGGACTGGCTGCCGGAAAGGTGCTGATCGGAGATAAAGGGTTGCAGAGAATTACCCGGTGATTTGTCAGAATGAGCTTAATCAGATTAATAACGTACGTGGCGCAATGAAATTGCGGTGTTTTTCCGCGTTTTTCCTGACTGTAGGGTTGCGCTCGGAAATGGAGTGGGAACGATGGTGAAGGTGTTGCGGGAGAGGGCGCGTCTGGAGCTGGAACGGCAAATGCGGCCGTACCGGAGGGCGAGGAAGGATTCGCGGCCGCCGGAGGGGTGGTTGCGGGCGATGCGGCTGGCTACGGGGATTCCGGCGAAGCGGATTGCGGAGACGATGGACTTCACGACGAAGATGGTTTTTCAGACGGAGCGGTCGGAACAGAACCGGAGGATCAGCCTGTACCAGTTGGAGAGGATGGCGCGGGCGCTCGAATGCGACTTAGTGTATGGGCTGGCGCCGTGGCACCGTTCGCTGGAGGATCGGGCGATGGAGCTTGTGGAACAGGAGTTGTGGAGGAAGCGGTATACGGCGCGGGAGCGGGGACGGCGGAAGTGAGGCGTGGTGGCAGGTCGGGGCACCTAGTTAGCTAGGGTCTGTTCACACTTGTGTCGGCGTCAGGTTATCCGCTCCTAGTGGAGGGAGCAGGGGGGCTTTAGACCCCTGAATGGATGCAAATTTACATATGGGCTTCAGCCCCGGAGAAGGTATTTTGGGGCTTCGTGGCTGACTTGTTTTGTTTCGGCCGAACACAAGAAAGGCCCGGGGCTAAAGCCTCTTTGATTGAGATTCTCAGGGGTCTGAAGACCCCTGCTCCCTCCGGAAAGGCAGATCGCGTCCACGGAAAGGGTAGTGCGAACAGGCCCTAGGCAAAGGGCAGCATCGGGGAGCATGGGCAGGACGGAGAACTCGCGGCGGGTTTTCATCTCCTTGGTTGATGGCCGTTTCCTATTCCTCCGGAGGGAACAGGGGCCTTCAGGCCCCTCGATACAGCGGCTCAATTGAGGGCCTTTAGGCCCGGGCCTTATTCCCCGCTGCCAGGACGGCCTCGCAGATGGAGAGGCATGGGGTCCAACGGGCCACGGGCAGCGGAGCTGAAGGGATGGGCTTGCGGCGTCGGTACAAGTCCACGGCGAACGGGGTTCTCCTCGATATACCGCACACAGCTTAGGAACTTCTCTTCCGTCGAGATCTGGCTCTCGTTGAAGCTGCGCATCCACACATCGAGCTTGCTTTTCAAGCGGAAGGAGAAGCCGCCCTTGATGAACTGCATGGCTTTTTCAAGCGAAACATCAGGAGCCGGCGTAATCAGAGCGTGGAAATGGTCAGGCATGATGACGAACGCGTGCAGGAGGAATTTCCCCTTGCTGTGATAGTCGAGGATGGTTCGCTCCAGCAATTCCGCGGTGGCCGTGACCTGAAAAAGACTGCGGCGTTGCGCCGTCACTGCGGTCACCAGGTACGTCCGAGTTTCTTGTGGCGCAATCCGCACTTCGGAATCATATCCGAAAGGCCCGTGGCTAAAGCCACCTTTATTGCAGGCCTTCGTCCAGGAGCCTGAAGGCCCCTGCTCCCTCCTTTGCAGGCCTGCGCCCAGGAGCCTGAAGGCCCCTGCTCCCTCCTTTGCAGGCCTGCGTCCAGGAGCCTGAAGGCCCCTGCTCCCTCCGCCAGGAGTGGGCCGGAGTGGAGAAGGCCACCGTCCCCAGCAGTGCTAAAGGGGAATGTTCGTCCCTGCAAATTGCCCCGAATCTGTGAATGCTAGTGGCGGTTTCCCGCCTCAGGCGCAAAACAGAGGCGCGCCTAAGGCGGGTACCCGCACGGGTTATAGGGGGATTTTTAGTTTTCCGGTTCCAGGCCTGCGAAGCCCACGTCTTCGTCGTCCTCCGGCGGTCCCTGCCATGGGGGCTCCATCGCCAACCGCTCAGCATCGCTCGGTCCGAACCGCTTCTTGGGCGGCTGGTTGCGCGGGTTTTTGGCTCCCGAAAGATCGGCCAGGAGCCTGGCTCCGGTCATATTGCCGGCGATGGTTTTGTCGACCAGCGCCTGGGCGATCCTGCCGCATTGCTGGCCCACCAATCTGTTGATGGCGCTGCGCAGCCGATCTGCGCCTTCGCCGGGTTCCGGCTCGTTATTGCTTGCCGGGCTAGCCGGCGGGGTTGGTTCGTTGCCGGTTGCGCCGCTTGGTTTGCGGCCGGTTTTTCTGCTTGTTTTCGGGTGTTTCGTCAGCTCCTGTTGTGATTTGCCCATCATTCCGCCATTCGCGGCCACTGCTCCACGGTCACTCGCATCCGCAGAGGGGGAGCATCCGGCAAGCCCCGTGGGGGATTGCCTAATAACGGATTTTCGGAAGTGTGTTCATCGCTTCCAGAATCAATGCACTAAAAAAAACAGCGCCTTGCTTCTCCCCTGCGCACGCGTGCCGCGGAGATAGGCCGAAAAAGATCAGGAAGGCACTCGCTACCTTCCGTTCTACACTTGTCTCATTCGGTATGTCTGCTCTTAGCGTACAGGAAAGGGACGCAATTAAGTGCAAACGGCCTTACCCTCTCAGGGCAATCGCATTTCAAAACATCTCCAAGAGTCTGATCAGGTAAGCGTCGTCCCAACCGGCGCGTTTGAACTTCCCTCGCGTTGAGCCTTTCGATCCTTCCTTCTGCATCGCATTCAGA
>JBEKNO010000059.1:0-14343 GCA_049522735.1 Occallatibacter sp. | reverse complement strand
CATTCCGGTGGTGGCGGTGGTGGATACCAACTGCGACCCGACCATGGTGGATTACGTGATTCCGGGCAACGACGACGCGCTCAGGGCCATTCGCCTCTTCACCTCGAAGATCGCCGACTCGGCCTCGGAGGGCGTGAACCTGGTGGGCGACAAGGCCTTTGCCGATGAGCTGCCCGAGCCGGCGGCGGAAGAGGCTGTGGCCGAAGGTGCCGCGCCGGCGGAGGAAGTGGACCTGGAGGCGGCGCTGGGCGGCGGCATTCGCAAGGCTCCCGCTGCGGTTGCGGCCCTGGACGAGGCCGAAGTGGCCGAGGGCGCTCTTTAATTTTTTCCGCGCGCCGATGGACGCGGAATGAGACAAGCGTGGCCGCCGGAGTTGAGTGCCACGCTTTTCTTATGCCGGGCACCTGCGGTGCGGCGGAATTTTGGTTTAATGCCGGGTACCCCAGGTCTCGCACTTGAGACCTGGGATACAACAAACTCAATTGGCATCCGTTCCAATAAACCTGAACGGGCGCCAGGAAGACCAAGAAGCCAGGAAAAGAGAGACGATGACAGTGAGCGAAAAGATAGATGCCAGGCTGGTGAAGGAGCTTCGCGAGAAGTCCGGCGCGCCCATGGGCGACTGCCTGAAGGCATTGCAGGAGACCAGGGGAGACATTGAGGCGGGTTTTGTGGTGCTGCGCAAGCGCGGCATGGCCTCGGCGCAGAAGAAGGCTTCCCGCGCCACCAACGAGGGCGCAGTGGGCACCTACATTCACGCCGGCGGCAAGATCGGCGTGCTCATCGAGTTGAACTGCGAGAGCGATTTTGTGGCCCGCACCGAGGACTTCCAGGAGCTGCTCAAGGACATCGCCATGCACATCGCGGCCAGCGATCCGCGCTACGTGAAGCCCGAGGACGTGACTGTGGAAGACCTGGAGCGGGAGAAGGAGATCTATCGCGCGCAGGCTGCGGCCACGGGCAAGCCGGCCGCGATGATCGAGAGGATTGTGGACGGCAAGATGGCCAAGTTTTACGAGGAGGTCTGCCTGCTGGAGCAGCCGTTCATCAAGGACCAGGCCATCAGCATCAAGGAACTGATCGCGCAGAAGGTGGGCAAGCTGGGCGAGAACATTACGGTGCGGCGCTTCGCGCGTTTCAAGGTGGGTGCGGCCGACTGGACGGTGGCCACCACAAAGGCTGTGGAAGCGGCAGCGGAGTAAAAGTACAGAGAACAGAGAATAGGGACGGCCCGAGGCTTCTGCTTTGGGTCGTTTTTGCTATCTGCGGACGGAAAGAGCGAACATTCCGCTCTGTACAACAGAGCGATTCGGAGGTACGCTGGAAGCATGAACAACGTGCAGCTCTATATCGTGGTCGGCTTGCCTACTCTGACGGTTCTGGTCGGAATGTTTCTCAACCAGCGGTCTTTTGATCGCCTGGAGGGCCAAGTCGGGAGTCGCATGGACCAGCTTGGAAGCCGAATGGACCGGTTAGAGGCGCGTCTGGACCGAATTGAATCGGACCTTCGGGAGTTCTACCGCACCCTGGGCCAGCATGATGCGAGGCTCGACAACCTGGAAAAGCGAGGCGCTTGATTTCGCTCCAACGCGTGTAAACCTGCTCCCTGGGGCGTGGCGAAGGCGGAATCGCCGGTGGTGCAATTCAAGCTGCAATCAAGGATTGGCAATAGGCCCAGGGCGCAAACTCTGGGCCTTTTTCGCGGATTGCGAATCGTGATTCATCGTCGCGTTCGTGTGCGATACTCGAAAAAGCATGTATAAACGGATCGTTCTCAAGATTTCGGGTGAGGCGCTGGCCGGCGAGCGCGGCTTCGGCCTGGATGCCGACAAGGTGGCCGGGATCGCCGACGAACTGGTGGAAATTCACGCTTTGGGCGTGGAAGCCGGCGTGGTGGTGGGCGGAGGCAACTTCTTCCGCGGCGTGGAAGAGCAGGCCAGGGAGATGGACCGGGTGAGCGCCGACAGCATGGGCATGCTCTCCACGGTCATCAACGCCATTGCCCTGCAGGACTCCCTGGAACAGCGCGGGGTGCAGTGCCGCGTGATGAGCGCGGTGTTCATGAACCAGTTGGCCGAGCCGTATATTCGCCGCCGCGCCGTCAGGCACCTGGAAAAGGGCCGCGTGGTGATCTTCGCCGCAGGCATCGGCAATCCGTTTTTCTCCTCCGACACGGCGGCCAGCCTGCGGGCTATGGAGATCAAGGCCGACGTGCTGCTGAAGGGCACCAAGGTGGAGGGTGTCTACAGCGCCGACCCGGTGCTGTTCAAGGATGCCGTGAAGTACGACGAGATTACCTACATGGAGATCCTGCGCCAGGGGCTGAAGGTGATGGACCTGACCGCGGTGAGCCTGTGCAAAGACAACAACCTGCCCATGATTATCTTCAACATGAACCAGCCGGGGAACATCAAACGGGTGGTGCTGGGCGAAAAGGTCGGATCGCTGGTGACGGCGTAACGCAACTGACAGTAAACAGCCGACAGCTTACAGTTGCCGGGCATAGTTTTCGCTGTCAACTATATGCTGTCCGCTGTCAGCTATCTTTTGTCCGGAGACATCAAACTGACAGTGGATACCCCCAAGCCGGCACGGCTGAATGCGCTGACGGGCCTGCGCTGTTTTGCGGCCCTCAACATCGTCTTTTTCCATTTCTCCAATCCACAGTGGTTTGGCTGGCTGGCGCCGGTGGTCAACGCCGGTTACGTCTCGGTGAGCTACTTCATTCTGCTCTCGGGGTTTGTGCTGGGGTACAACTACTCCGGGCGGGCGCGGGACGGGAAACTTGACCGGGTGCGCTTCTGGAAGGCGCGGTTTACGCGCATCTATCCCATCTACCTGCTGAGCCTGCTGCTGAGCTGGGGCACGCTAGGCAGGGAATACGCAAGCCATACGCAGGGGATGTTCTGGGCCGGCCTGGCGCTCACGCCACTGCTGCTGCAGGGCTGGATTCCGGCCATCGCCACCTTCCTGAACACGCCCGCCTGGACCATATCGGCCGAGGCCTTCTACTACGCCATCTTTCCCTGGCTGGCGCGCTGGAAACGGCCGCAGCGGGTAGGGCCGCACCTGGTGAAGATGGGGGGCATCTGGATGCTGGGACTGCTTCCCGGCGCGCTGTATATGGCCTTCAATCCGGATGGGATTGCGCATCTGGACCGCTGGAGTTACGGCCGCTGGCTGTGGGCGCTCAAATATACGCCCTATGCGCACCTGGCCAGTTTTATCTTCGGTGTGATGCTGGCCGGGTTGGACGAAGTGGTGGTGCGCGCCGGCCGTCTGCGCCTGTGGCTGGGGCTGGGCGGCTTTGCCGGCATCTACGGCCTGCTGGCGCTGGGGCCGCTGATGCCCTACGCCATTATGCACGAAGGCCTGCTGATGCCGCTCTTCGGCTGCATCGTGCTGGGGCTGGCGGGGGAGAACCCGCTGGCCACCGCGCTGAGCTGGCGCCCGCTGGTCATTGTGGGCGAGGCCAGCTACTGCCTCTATCTGCTGCACTTCAACCTGTGGCGCCTGATTCACGACACGCATGTGCTGGAGCGGCTGGGCCTGAGCCGGTTCGACCCGTGGGTGAGCTATGCGGTGTTGATTGGGCTGGCGCTGGCTGCTCTGCACCTGGTGGAGAAGCCGGCGCAGCGGCAACTGCGCAGGTGGATGGGCGCGTAGGAGGTATTTGGCGCGACAAAAAGCCCAGCCGCGAACAGGCTGGGCTTATTTGCCATCAAACGTTTTTGCCGTTACGGGGTAATCGTCTCTATCGCGTGGCTGCCGGCGGGAATGGAGGCCACCGCGGCGGGCTGCGCCCCGGAGGGATACGGCGAGGCCTGGGTGGCGGTCAGCTCGCCCGTATTGGGGTCCAATTTGAAGCCGGAGATGGAGTTGCCCAAGTAGTTGGCGGTATAGACGAAGCGGCCCAGAGCCGCATCCACCACAATGGCGACCGGCTCGGTGTCTGTGCTGTTGCTGGCGCCAATGTTGGACGCGGGCGTACCGGTGGCGAGGTCGATGGAGTAGGAGGCGACCGAAGAGCTCAGCGCGTTGGCTACATAAATGTATTTGCCGCGCGGGTCGATAACGACTGCCTGGGGCTCGTTGTTGGTCTTGAAGGGGCCATTGATGAGGAAAGCCAGGGTGCTGCCGTCGTGAATCGAGTATCCGATTAACTCGTTGGAGGCATAGTCGGTGACGTAGACAAATCGGTCGGTGGGATCGGAAACGATGGCGCTGGGTTTGACGCCGGCTTGGAAGGGGCTGTTCGCGGCCGGGGTCAACACGCCTCCCGAGCCGATGCTATAGCCGAAGACCCAGCCGGGGTTGGCGGTGCTGGTGACCGGGCCGCCGGGATTGTAGGCATTTTGATCGTAGGCGGTGACAAAGACGCCATTGCCGCTGACGGTGTTGTTGTTGGCCAGCACGGTGACCCCGGTGGGAACAAGAACATCCTTCGCGTATTTGCTGGAAACGCCGGAGAGACTGAGGGTCTGCTGCGAAACCACGGAGCCGATCGCGCCGCTACTGGAGAGTGAGTAGGCCGTGAGCACGGCAGGATCAGGTCCAGTGAGCACATAAAGGTAGGTTCCAGGCGTGTCCACTGCCAGGGCCACGGGCGTGTTAATGGCGGTGGTGGAGTCCTGCTTCGTCAGGACGGCGGAGGCGCCGATGGCGAAGTGGACCACGGAGTTGTTCCCCTGGTTGATGACGTAGAGATGCTGATAGTTCGAGCTGACGGCCATGGCTGCCGGCGAGGTTCCGCCGCTGGGTACGGTCGGCTGTCCATTGCGTATCGCGCCGGATTCGGAGTCCACGTCGAAGGTTTGGATCTGCCCGGCGCTGCCGGATCCCGAGCCCGCGGAACTGGCTACGAAGACAAAATCAATGGTGGTGATCTCGCAGGAGGTCATGAGGGTGGCCGCGAGGAGGCCGGCCATAGCGATCAAAAAGACGCGGGAGACCGGAAATAGCTGGCTCGATTTGTTGAACTTCATGCGCTTCCTTCGTCGTGGGCTATCAAGTTGCAGCCCCGGAAAACTTGTTTAGGTTGCCCCGTCAGTATTGTAAAAGCCCGGTACGGGGTGTTGCTAGTGCTCCTGGCGCCAGCTCTTATTTCTGTATGCCGCCCCCCGTGCCGTTATGCGGAATGGCGGCCACGGCTGTGGGCTGGGCGTTGGATACGAAGGGAGAGCCTTGCGAATTGACAAGCGTGCCGGCGGTGGGACTCAACTCATAGCCGGAAATGGTGCCGGAGACCGTGTTGCCAAGATAGTTGGCGGTGAAAAGGAAGTGTTCGGTTGAGGGATCGATGCCGATAGCTACCGGCTGCAGGCCCGTGGCATAGGTGGCGATGGTGGTAAGCGCTCCGCCGCTGCCCATCGAGTAGGCCGTAATCGTGGAGTCCAGCGCGTTGGCGACATAGAGGAAAGGATACGAGGGATCCACGACAAGGGCGGAGGGTTGGTCTCCAGCCGGGAAGGGGTTGCCGGCCAGCGGGGTCAGCAGGCCGGTGCCGGAGTCAACCGAGTAGCCAAGGACTTTGCCGTTTGCCTCGTCCGTGACGTAGAGGTACTGGTTATTTGTCGTGCTGTCGGTTGCGCTGGCCATGGCGGAGGGACAGGTTCCCACCACATAGGGCGCGTTGAGGTAAGCGGAGATGCAGGTTCCCGTGGCAAAGGGCGTCCCCGCCCCGCCCAGGGGTACGCCGCCGTTGAGCGCGGCAGGCACGCCTGAGGCCACCGAGAAGCCGAAGATGTAGCTGGCGCCCGATGCCGTATCGTAAGCGGTCACATAGAGGTAGGCGCCCGAGGCCAGAACATTGACTGCCGTGGGCTCCAGCACGTCGCTGGGACTGGCAGGCAAGCTCAGCGGCCAGTAAGCCGCGTCGATGCTGGTGTTGACCACCGGCGCTCCCAGAGTGTCAGGGGTATTGCCGGAGGCGGGAGCAATGGGATAAACGGCGATGGAACCCGAGCACGGCTCCGCGGGGGAGCAGGTGGGCAGCGGCTGATAGGTGTCCACGACAAACAGGTTCGATCCGTTCACGGCTACGGCAAAGGGGAAGACCCCGGGCGTATTGACCGTGTTGTACGGATAGAGTTTGCCGTCGTTGCCGATGACGAACTGGACGATGGTGTTGTCGTCCTGATTGACCACGAACAGATTATTGTGGTCGGAGGAAACGGCTTCGGCTACCGGGTCGCGTCCACCCGAAGGAAAGGGCGAGGAGGGAATCTGGCGCATAAAGCCGGACTCCGAATTGATCTCGAAGACATCGATCTCGCCGTAGTTGTTGGGCCCCGCGGCCCTGGAGCTGGCCACATAAACGAAATCCACGGTGAGCGTGCCGCAAGCGGTGATAAGGCCGGCTACCAGGAGGCTGGCCGCGGAGACCAGCAGCAGCTGGCTCGATTTGTTGAACTTCATGCGCATCTTTCGTCCGCGGGCCTGAAGCTCAGGCTCCGAATCATCAGGTTTGGAATCGAATCCCGGGCGCGGCATGAAAAAGCCGCGTCCGGCATTCGGCTACGTTCTTTCAAAAACTCCGGTTCCCCGGAGGCTGGTGGCAGGCGTCAGCCAGATGGCTGACGCCCGCCCTGGCCACAACCGCGCCCCGCGCCGTGCTAGTCGGTGCGTCCGTTCATCAGGCACCAGGTGGCCGGGCCAGGGAGCGTATAGGTGGAGGGCACGTTATGGTTCTGGGTGAGTGGCACGAGGAAGCCGGAGTTCTGGTCAAGCGAATTGCCGGTTACGGTCGAATCGTAATAGTTGGCCGTGTAAAAGAACTGGTTGGATGGATCCTCCACCAGGCACTGCGGGCCTGAGCCGGTATTGAACGGCAAGCCAGCCATTTCGCTGAGCTGGTGCGTGGTGGGGTCAATGACATAGCCGGTTATGCCGTTCTCCGATGCGCCCGAGGTGGGGTTGTATGTGCCCTGGTTGGCCACGTAGATCCATTTGCCCCTGGTTTCCATGGTCAGGCGGATGGGATTGGATTGTGCCGGGTCGTCGGGCACAGGTCCGCCGGTCTGCGACTGAAGAGAGCCGTTGGTTCCGACGGTATAGGGCAGAAACTGGCTCTGCGAGGTAGCGGTTGCGCTTCCGTTTAAATAAATCGGTTCGTTGTCAAGCACATAGAGGTAATTGCCTCCAACGCCGAAGGCCGTACCCTCAAGGATGCTCAGCGGCTGAGGGCTGTTCTGATTTATGGTCAACTGCCCACTGGAGCCGAAAGTGTATGGGAAGACCGAGATGCCGCCGGTGTAAGGGTAGCTTTGCGTAGCCGTAGGACTAGCGTTCAGCGTAAGGATAAACCCGGTAGACGCATAGACATCGATCGGATTAGCCGGAACCGGAAAGTAGGTCAGGGGCTGACCGCTGGCCGCGGTAACCTGGGCGTTCACCATCAGCGACAGGCGGCCCGTGGTCTGGTTGATGGAGAAGGCTGTAATGTCGCCGCAGGTTTGGACACCGGCCAGGGCCAGCGCGCAGCCATCCGTGCTGGACTGGTTATAGTTGTCCGGGGAGTCGTGGTCCAGCACGTAGAGGTAGCTTTGCGAGGTGTCGGTGAACATGCGGAAGGGGTTGATGCCCTGGGTATAGAACTGCTGCTGCTGGGTGAGTACGCCGTAGCCGCCGACCGCGAACACAGTGATGTTGGAGTTCTGGCAGGGGTCATCCGTTGTGCAGTCGGAGCCGCCCGAGGCGGTTACGCCGCGGTTGAGGACATAGAGGAAACGGCTGTTGCCGACCAGAACGGCGCGAACCGGGTTGGCGCCGCCGGAGGAGACAGGCAGTCCGCGAACGGGCGTTAGCCTGCCCGTATTGTGCTCGATACTGAAGCCGCTGAGGATGCCGTTGCCGGAGGACTGGGCCGTATCCGTGCCCGTCACATACAAATAGCCAACCGTATAACTCTGAATGCAAGACGTAACGCCGAGGACTACCGCGACAGAGAGGGCGCTCATCAGAAGTGCCTTGCCGTATTTCGTAAACTTCATGCGATTCCTTCATCCTGGTCAGGCGTGCGCCGCCAAGTTTGCTAGATCCACAGCAGAGCTGGGTGGGGGTAGGTCCCTGTTGCATTGTAAAAGGCGAGGGCAGGTTATGCCTAGTTTTAGCAGGAGAATGGGCAAAACCGCGCATTTTTCATCTGCCAGACCGCCGGGACGCCGGGAAACGCCAACGCGCAAGGGGGAGAATGAGGGCCATCCGGCCAGTGCGGCCCCGCTTCCGGGACCGCACCGCGGTTGCCGGGCCGGCCTACCAGACGCGGCAGGAATTCTCCGGGTACATGGGCTGGCCCTTGTTGCATCCAAAGGCCTTACCGAATGCGTCGAAGTTCCGCACCGAGCCGTTGACGCGCCAGCGGCCGGGCGAGTGGGGGTCAGTGAGCGCCGCCTGGCGGGACGACTGCTCGGTCTGGTTCTGGCACCATACCTGGGCAAAGCCCAGGAAGTAGCGCTGCGCCTCGGTATAGCCGTCGATCTTGTCGTCGATGGATTTGCCCTCGGCCGCCAGCGTGTCCAACAAGGCCATGTAGGCGATGCGCAGGCCCCCGTTGTCGGCCGTGTTCTCGCCCAGGGTGAGCTTGCCGTTCAGCAGTTGCGCCGGGGTATCGCCCTTGGCCGCGGCTGCCTCAAAGCCGCTGTACTCGTCCGCCATGCAGCCGGTGCGCTCGGTGAAGGCCTTGCGGTCCTCGGCGGTCTGCCACTCGCGCAGGTTGCCCTTGCCGTCGTATTTTGAGCCCTCGTCGTCGAATCCGTGGGTCATTTCGTGGCCGATGACCACGCCGATGCCGCCAAAGTTGACGGCCGGGTCGACGGTGAAGTCGAAAAACGGCGGCTGCAGGATGCCGGCCGGGAAGTTGATGTCGTTGAAGGAGGGGTTGTAGTAGGCGTTGACGGTGGGCGGCGTCATGCCCCACTCCTTCTCGTCCACCGGCTTGCCCAGGTGGTTCAGGTTCCAGTTGCGCTCGAAGACCTCGGCGCGGCGCAGGTTGCCGAACAGATCGCCGCGCTTCACTTTCAGGGCTGAGTAGTCGCGCCACTTCTCCGGATAGCCGATCTTGTTGCGGATCAGGGCCAGCTTTTCCCCGGCTGCCTTTTTGGTGTCGTCGCTCATCCAGGACAGGGTCTTGATGTCGTCGCCCAGGGATTTTTCCAGAGCTGCCACCAGCTGGTCCATGCTGGCCTTGGCGGCGGGCGGAAAGTTCCGCTTGACCCAGTCCTGCCCCACGGCCTCGCCCAGGGCGCGGTCGGTCATGCCGGCGCACTGCTTCCAGCGCGGCGTGGGTTCCTTCTGCCCGGAGAGCGTCTTGCCGAAGAAGGCGAAGTTCTCGTCGAAGAAGACCTTGGGCAGGTTGCTGGCCTCGGCGTGCAGGGTATGCCAGCGGAAGTAGGCTTTCCAGGCCTCCACAGGCTCCCTGGCGATCAGCTCGTTCACGGCCTTGAAGAAATTGGGCGTAGCCACGTTGAGGGTATCGAAGTGGCGCGCCTTCACGTCCTTGAAGTAGACATCGAAGTCGAACTCCGGGGCCAGTTTCTGGAAATCGGCCACGGTGTAGATGTGATAGCGGTTCTCCGGCTGGCGCAGATCGGTGCGGCTGGTGGAGGCTTTGGCCAGCGCGGTCTCTATTTCCAGCACCGACGCGGCTTCCTTGGCCGCCTGGTCCGCGGAGTCGCCCGCCAGCGTGAACATTTTGGTCAGATGCTCGACGTATTGCTTGCGGATCTCCTGGAAGTGCTTGTTGTCCACAATGTAGTAATCGCGGTCGGGCAGGGAGAGGCCGCCTTGTCCGATCACGGCAATCTGCTGGGAGGAGTCCTTGTCGTCCTGCTCGACGCCGAAGCGGAAGAGCGGCGCGGGGTTGCCGTTTTCGGCCAGGCCGCCGATGAGGGCAGCCAGCTTGTGAGCGTCTTTCAGGCCGGCGATGCGCTTGAAGGCGGGTTCCAGCGGCTTGAGGCCCTTCTGCTCGATCAGGGCGGTGTCCATGCAGGCGGCAAAATAGTTGCCGTACTGCTTTTCCAGCGGGCTGCCGGCGTGATTGGCGGCGGCGTCCAGTTCCTGCCACAGCAGGTAGATGTTGCGCTCGCGCAGCAGCGAGAAAGACCGCCCCCAGCGCACCTGGTCGGCGGGAATGGGGTTGTTCTTGATCCAGTTGCCGCAGGCGTACTGGTAGAAATCCGTGCAGGGATCGGCGCTCTTGTCGATGGCCGGGAGATCGAAGCTCTTGATGGCCACGGGCGGCGTGGGCTTGGCGGGATCGGTAGCCGCGGGCGCCTGCGCAAAAGCCATTCCGCCGGTCAGCAACAGGATGGAAACGAAACGAATACGGTTCATCGCATGTCCTCTTTGAAACAGGGTCAACCGGCCAGGTCTGCCGGCGCTTCAAGCGCCCGTGGAGAGAGGCCAGGATCGAGTTTGTAGCAGCCCAAGCAGTGCGAGCTGTGATGCCTAGCAGCCTATCACGGCGGGACTGTGGACTGACCTCATTTATGTCCGTTCTAAAGCCCGGACATACCGCGAACAGCAGTGCAGCCGGATTGCCATGGATACGTTTCATGCAGTTTTTCTCTGACTTTTGCAGGGCAAGCAGGAGCAGGGTACGACCGGCGTTGGCACAGCGTCAAACGGCGCTCCCGATCCCTCAATCGGCGGCGGCGATTGCTTGTTCTCTTGACAATACGTACAGGAAAGCTGTACATTTGAAGATTGGAGGGCTACTGGGATGGCCACTGAAACCACATACACCGCTCTGCGCGAAAGGCTCGCTGGATTTCTCGACCGGGTGACCGACGACCGTGAAGTGGTGATTGTCCGGCGGCGCGGCGCGCGCGACGTGGCTATCATCCCGGCCGATGAATTGGCAGGCCTGATGGAGACGGCGCATCTGCTGCGCTCGCCGAAAAATGCCGAGAGGTTGCTCGAGGCCATTCGCTGGGCCGAGCAAGGAAACGGCGAACCGGAAACCATCGAGAGCCTTCGCCGGTCCGTTGGCCTTGACCCCGCCGAGTGATCGCCGCGATGAGCAAGAAAACCGTGCGCGAAGCCGTTTTCTATCCGAAATTTCGTGAAGAACTTCTCTTCTGGGTCAAAACCGGCCGCAAGGCGGCGCTCCGCATCCTGGAACTGGTAGAGGCAGTACTCGCCGACCCCTTTGACGGGATCGGCAAGCCAGAGGCGCTCAAGCATGAACTCGCTGGCTACTGGAGCCGGAGAATTACTCAAGAGCATCGGCTGGTCTATAAAGTCACCGCCGAGCGAGTTTATTTTCTTCAGGCGCGGTACCACTATGAGTAGGCAGTGTAAGTGGTAATCTGCCGCTCGGTCAGCCTTGGTCGTTTAGCCATGAAAAACGAAAGATTGCTTTCCAATCGTATTGAAATGTCGGAAGAATCTGCGTGATCCCTGTCGCTTCCAGTAAGACTTTGTATTTCTTGATCATCTCCTCAAAGAATGAAAAACAAACTTCCAGATCAGAAAACTTTGGGACCGGTTGCCTTAGCCCTCGTTCGTCGTAGTGTGCGATCCTCTTATCGACATAGTGTTTGATGCCTCTCGCTAAATCCAGTAGCTTATCAATTTCGCATTGTATCTGGACTGGATCGGGGACAGATTTTCCAACTCCTACACGTCTGTCGTAGTCGCCGTTGGCCAGATCGATGCATACATTCGTTGGCAGGGAACTATTTGTCTCCGCGTATCGCGCAATCACAGAATCACGGCTTAGTAGCGTTGGAAACTTCTTTATCTCCATCAAGAACCTGTACAGCGATATACTATCTTTGCTTCGATCCGTTTGCCGCCTAACGCTGACTGCTGCCGCCTGAATGAAATTGGAAGCCATCCATTGGTTGAAAATGCTTGATGTGTCGGCGAGGCGTCTGTTGTTCTTGAACATCTCCTGGACCTCCCAAAAGACATTATTGTCCAGCATGGTATCTTGCACCTCTCGATAAATCGTGTCGAGCCACTGCCGCAATCGCTGACGCCGTTCTGTCTCGTTCATGTTGCCACCCTCACACTGCGGCAGTATACATCCAGTCGTTGCCCCTCAATTGTCTTTACATCACGGCCTTAACCCTGCCACACTGAAACGTGGCCACCCAGACGATCGTCATTCTCGATTTCGGTTCGCAGTATACGCAACTGATTGCGCGGCGGATACGCGAGCTGAACGTCTTCTCCGTCGTGCTGCCCTGCACGGCGCCGATCAGCGAGATTCAGGAGCTCAAACCGCTGGGGATGGTTCTCTCCGGCGGGCCGTCGTCGGTGTACGATGCGGATGCGCCGGCCGCCGACCCCAAAATTCTGGAACTGGGCGTGCCCGTGCTGGGCATCTGCTATGGGCTGCATTTCATCGTCCACCATTTGGGCGGGAAGGTGCTTTCAGCGCCCAAGCGGGAGTACGGCCACGCCGAGGTGACCATCGAAGACAGCGCTACGCCGCTGTTTGCCGGGCTGCCGCCGGCGCTGGCGGTGTGGATGAGCCACGGCGACGAGGCGCAGAAACTTCCGCAGGGCTTTCGCCGCACCGCGGTCACCTCCAACGCGCTGGCCGGCATCGCCAACGATCAGCGGCGCATCTGGGCAGTGCAGTTCCATCCCGAGGTGCACCACACGCCGCTGGGTCCGCAGATCATTAAAAACTTTGTCTTCAATATCTGCGGGGCGCGCGGCGACTGGACCCCGGCGCACTTTATCGAGAGCACGGTGGCCTCCATCCGCGCCAAAGTGGGCAAGGACCACGTGATCTGCGGGCTCTCCGGCGGGGTGGACTCGTCGGTGGCGGCGGTGCTGGTGCACAAGGCCATCGGCAGCCAGTTGACCTGCATCTTTGTCAATAACGGCGTGCTGCGCAAGAACGAGTTCGTGAACGTGCAAAAAAACCTGCGCGACAAGCTGAGCCTGAACATTGTAGCCGTGGATGCCAGCGAACGGTTCCTGGCGCAGTTGGCCGGGGTGATCGACCCGGAGACCAAGCGTAAGCGCATCGGCGCGGAGTTTATTGCGGTCTTCGAGAACGAGGCGGCGCGCATCGCCAAGCAGACCGGCGGGGTGGATTGGCTGGTGCAGGGAACGCTTTACCCGGACGTGATCGAATCCAGCAGCGTGAAGGGGCCGAGCCAGACCATCAAGAGCCACCACAACGTGGGCGGCCTGCCGGCGCTGATGAAGCTCAAGCTGATTGAGCCGCTGCGGGATCTGTTCAAGGATGAGGTGCGGCGCATTGGGCGCGACCTCGCGATGCCGGAAGAGATTCTGGGCCGCCAGCCGTTTCCGGGGCCGGGACTGGCGGTGCGCATCCTGGGCGAGGTGACGCGGGAGCGCGTGGCGCTGCTGCAGGAGGCCGACGAGATCGTGGTAGCCGAGATCAGGGCCGCCGGGCTCTACTCGAAGATCTGGCAGAGCTTTGCCGTGCTGCTGCCGGTGATGAGCGTGGGCGTGATGGGCGACCAGCGGACCTATGCGTACACCGCGGCGGTGCGGGCCGTGCATTCTGAAGACGGCATGACCGCCGACTGGACCCCACTGCCCTACGAGGTGCTGAAGCGCATCTCCAGCCGCATTGTGAACGAGGTGCGCGGCATCAACCGCGTCGTCTACGACATTACCTCCAAGCCGCCGGGGACGATCGAGTGGGAATAGTGCTGGCCGCACGGGCGGGAGCGCCCGCGGAGTAGTTTCTTGCCGTCATCTGCCATATATTGAGAAATATGCCATAATGTAGACGAGGTGGCAAATGTTAACTGAAACGGTAGTTCTTGGAGAGAGTGGCAGGGTTGTTCTCCCTGCGGCAATCCGTAAGGAGCTTGGCCTCAAGGCTGGAGACCGCCTGACCGTCAGCAGTGATCGGGGCGCGATCCGGATTCTGAGCAGAAAGATGGCTCTGGCCAGCATCCGGGCCGGAATCATTAAGCAACGTGGGAGCCTCGATGGAATTCTGGACGAGTTCCTAGAGGAACGGCGTGAGGAAGCGGCCCGTGAATAGGATTGTTCTGGATGCTTCTGCTGTTCTGGCGATGATTTTGAATGAGTCGGGCGGTGAACGTGTGTACGCGTTGCTGGATGCCTTGGAGTTGGGCTCCGATGCAGAGGTGTTCATCAGTTCAGTGAACTGGTGCGAGATTCTGACGCGGATGCAGAGAGAGAATCTGCTACTCCACGGAGATGACCTTTCGGCGGTTCTCGCAGGCGTCGAATTGGTTCCCTTTGGCCGGACCGAGGCGGAGGTAGCGGCTGCATATACGCATGTCAGTCGAGCGCTTTCGCTCGGAGATCGAGCTTGTCTGGCGCTGGCAAAAAGCAAACAGGCCACAGCATGGACGACCGAGCGCCTTTGGTGCCAGT
>JBEKNO010000058.1:0-14412 GCA_049522735.1 Occallatibacter sp. | reverse complement strand
GAATACAAAGGCAAGCAGCAGATTTCTGTACATAAATTCTTCTTGTGATTCGATCCGCGGTTCCGCGGATAGCTCTCACTTTGGTGGCTGGAATCGCTTCTTCTGAAAGCGGCCTTACCATATCCCATTGCAATCATGTCAATTGCAAGAAGACACAGCAGGACAATCCCAGAAATGAGATGCACCAGGACGGTTGCATGCCCGCGAACCTTAGCGAATGCACAACTCATGGTGCAGAATTAGGATGGACGGTATTTACACCCATTGCGCCCGGCAAATGGGTTAACCTGTATTTCCTTATTGAAGAGTGAGGCCGGGTTCTGCGGAACTGCTCAAGAGCGGTTGAATCCGGGTAAATAATTGCTGATAAGAAGAAAATATAGTAAATACGCTTGACAGGTGTAAGCATCCAACATAATCTTTAGGTAACGTGGGCGGCAAGGCTCATCTTCCAGATTCTCTGGATTGAGGCAGGCTAACTGATAGCACCTTCCTCCTGGTCCGTAATACCTCCCCAGGAGGTTTCCTCACGATCGATTCCAAGTCTAATAAATAACCTGGATTAGGCAAAGTTGTCGCCTCGAAATTTCTCCCGCTAAGGCCGCTCCTGCAGGCTTGGCGGAAAAAGGGAGGGCGGCATGGGCTGCGTCGTCTGCGAGAATCTGGAACGGGCGTTTAAGACCAGGCAAAAAGAGTACTTAGAGGCTTGTTCCGCTGCATATTACCGGGTCAGCAGGAAGTTTGCGGCCTACAAGAATGTCGATATGGAGCGCGCCAGGCACGAACTGGAAGAACACCGCCTGGCATGCGTCTCGGCGCTCAAGGATTCCGCATTATCTGCCGGTAGCAGCTCTACTGCGCCTCGCGCCGCAGGAAACGCTCCGAGGCAATCTCCGTTTAAACGTCAGCCGGGCCGTCTGGTCAAGGCGCCGGCGGCCCGCGAGCCATCTAAGGTAAATGCCGATTTCGGCAGACGAGAAACAGTCTTCTCGTCTTGAGCGTTCAATGCCCTGATCCAGGGCGAGCACGGTTCAGGCAAGCTACAGAATAAATGGAGTTGCGATGAACTTCGACAAGAAAAGCGATGCAATGAATCATCGATCCGTCAGCCGGGGCAAAAGTCAACCTTCGCGCAGGCCAGCGGGCAACCCTGAGGAAACCGGCAACTCAAAGATCGAGCTGGGTTTAAGAAGGGCAAATGAGCGGCCATTTGTTGAAGATTTCAACCTGGAACATTCTCTCGCGGGCGCATCCATCACGCAGATATCGATTTCCGCCAGTGCGGGTTTCGTGGAATCCGCAACACCGGGATACTCCCGTGCGTACGAGTTGATTTCACCGAATTGCGTCTACATCGGGTAATTCTTTAAAGACCGCCGAGACCACGCAATCATGCGTGCATTATCCCACCCGGCTGCACTCCTCCACCGGGATTGCCACCTGCTCCACAATCTCCAGTCCGAAGCCTTCCAGCGCCGGAATATGCATGGGTGTATTCGAGAGCAGGCGGATGCGCTGGATGCCCAGGTCCGACAGGATCTGTCCGCCCAGTCCAATGGCGCGCAAAATGCGCCCGCTGCGGGCCTGCGATCCTTCGCGCGCGCGCAGCTCCTGGTGCAGGATGAGCCGGCCGGCGTTTGCGCCCAGCGCGCCCGGCAAGGCGGCTGTTCCGCCAGGCTCGAAGGCGCCCGCCGCAGCCCCCGCCGAAGCAGGCGCGCGGTCAATCTCAAAGCCGCGCGAGGTGTTGTGCAGGTAGAGCACCACGCCGCAACCCTCCTCGGCAATCATGCGCATGGACTGGTCCAGGGTCTCGCGGCAGCGGCAGTCGGCGGTAAACACATCGCCCGCGGTGCAGCGGGTATGCACCCGCACCAGCACGGCATGGGTACAAACAGGCCTCGCCGCGTCCGCATCGCCCGGCAAACCGGCGCCCGCGAAGCCCCCTTCCGCCGGCCCGGCCGGGAATGCGGGACAGTCCTTGCAGAGTTCGCCGCGCACCAGCGCGATGTGGCTCTCGCCGCCGTTTACCTCGCTCTCGTAAGCGATCATGCGGAACTCGCCGTAGCGGGTCTGGATGCGGCTCTCGCCGACGCGCACAATATAGCGCTCGTGGCGCAGCCGGTAGCGGATCAGTTCGGCCACGGTAAGAATCAGCAACCCGTGTTCCTTGCAGAACGGAATCAGGTCCGGAATGCGTGCCATCTCTCCGTCGTCGCGCATGATCTCGCAGATGACGCCGGAGGGATTGAGCCCGGCCAGCCGCGCCAGGTCCACTGAAGCCTCGGTCTGGCCGGCGCGCACCAGCACGCCGCCCCTGCGCGCCCGCAGCGGAAAAATGTGGCCCGGCCGCGCCAGGTCCGAATAGGTGGCGCCGGCATCAATGGCGGTGCGGATGGTGTGCGCCCGGTCCGCCGCCGAGATGCCCGTGGTCACGCCCTCCCGCGCTTCAATCGACTCGGTAAACGCGGTGCCGAAGCGTGAGGAATTTTGCTGCGTCATGGGTGGTAGGCGCAGATAATCGGCGCGCTCCTCGGTAAGGGTCAGGCAGATGAGCCCGCGGCCGTAGCGGGCCATAAAGTTGATAGCCTCCGGGGTCACGTGCTCGGCGGCCAGGGTCAGGTCCCCCTCGTTCTCCCGGTCCTCGTCGTCCACCACAACCACCATGCGCCCGGCGCGTATCTCGCCCAGGGCGCCGGGAACGTCGGTGAATGGGGGCTCGAAGGTGCGTGGGGTTTCTGGCATCGACTCTTTCATTCTCGCCGATGGGAGCAGGAAAGGGCAAAAGAGGTGTTCAGATGGCAGCGGTATATGATCAACAATTATTTTTCAAGCTGCCGTTTTGTGGCATCGTAGTCCATGCGGTATGTCATATTCTGTGGATCACGCTCGTAGGCCTCCTGGAAATGCTCAAGGGCTCCGCGTAAATCCTGATTTTCCAGAAGAGCTTGCGCCAAATTGTGATGGAAGGTTGGGGTATTCAACTTCCTGCCTGAACGGATTCCTGCTTCAGCTATATTTTTACAGTCAATCGGCCTACCTATATTGCAATAGGCGAGTCCGAGGGAAATAAGGTCCATTGGCTTAAGAGTTCCAGTTGATATGAGTGGTTCGAGAAAAGTGATGATTTCATGGGCCGATGCTTGCTTGTCGTCTTCGATCTCCATAAACATAATTTCAGGGTAGGATATCATGGCATCCATTTCGGCATTATGAGGTTCCTTCTTCAACTCATCTTGTATTTCATTATGGGCTAGGAGTCGAATGGCTTTAGCCTTCTCCAATTGTCCAGTTTTCTCATACATTGAGGCACGGAGGTATTCATAGTTGATTTTGTCGGTAGGATTTGCTGCTGCTGCAGCATCAACTTCAGTAAAGGCTTTATCATATTTTTGCTCTGCCATATATACATAAGAAAGTTGCCGGTGAAGGTCAGCGAGGTTTGGTTCATTATGAGTGGCCTCTTGAATCTGCTTCATCATCATGTGAAACGTATCTGTTGACACGCTGCCATGATATTGTGCGTTATAGACCGAAATTGCAGCCATAAATTCAGTCTCTGCATCTGCATACTGCCCTAGTTTGAATAGGGCATTAGCGAGTCCTTTATGCGGTCCCTCTTGGTTGCTGTCAAGTTCAATTGATTTTCGATAGGAGGGTATTGACTGCGATAGTTGGCCGGTTCGAGCTTGAGCGTCACCTAAATTTTCCCAAACTCCCGCATCATCAGGATTATCAATCGTAGCCCTCTTTAGTATTTCCAGTGCTTCAATGTTATGGTTTCGATCTAGGAGAGCGAATGCCAATCGATCGTTCGTGAAATCGTAATCTTTGGGATCGTCTATACGATTTGTATGTGCCAGGACGAAATGGTCTGTCGCAATCGCATACTCTGGATCATTTACAGCAGTTGTTGCCAAAGATCGCATCTCGATTTCTACCAAATAATCATCAGGGTTATTTCGAAGCCAAGAACCGTCTTCCTCCATCTCAGGACGAAATGCGTATTTAGCCTTAAAAATCTTTATCAGTTCTTCGTGAGCTTGTTTGTCGTGAGGATTAGATTCGAGCCGAAAACGAAGTTGCATTTGTTTAGTACTGTCGTCGATTGGCTTTGGAGATGGAGCATTGTGCGCTTTTTGAGCTGACAGAACTAAAGGGAGAATCGTTAAGAAAATAATCGCAATGCTAAACCAATAGGACATACGAGCGTTTTGAAGAGCAGGCATCGAAAAACTCCAGCTTAAGCTTTTGGGTTCGCTGCACTATCACAGAATTGTACGCCGGATTCTCCACCGTCGATCATAGCAGATCATTTCTAAGACCCGCAGACAGCAAAAGCGCCGCCCTAAGGCAGCGCTTTTGTAAAGAATACTAAAAAAAACTGGCCTACAACGTCGATTCGATCTCAAAACCCCAGGCTTCGAGAAGAGCCTCTGGGATGTACTTGGAATTCTTGTTCCGGCGAGCCCACTCGCGCAGGCGGGTGGAACGGATGTACTGATCCGGGCTGAGCTTGAACTCCTTGACGATCTGCTCGAAGGAGGTCACTGTGGGCACAACCGGGCCGATGGGCTCCGGCTTGCCCCAATTCGGATTTCCACGACGCTTTGCCATCGATCTGTTGTCCTTAAAGGAGGGTGTTTTGCATGTTCATTCTCTGTAACGGGCCGGGGAGCCTGTCACTCCATAGGAGATGCTAGTGTTTTATTTTACGGATATTTTCTTCAAAAATCAATAGAAAAATGAAGAAAAAATCTCAAATCACCAGGAGATGCCTCAATACTGCTCAAAGCTGTATCTTATTGCTCCATAAAAGATTAGCCCATCCGGCGCCGCCTGGAACGGGGGATCTGGCGCGCTCTGTCAGTAGCAAAAATGGCAACATGGCGGCCACTTTTAGTCCAAATTCTCATGACGTACCTTGGCGAATGTTGGTGGGCGGCGTGCTGCTGGCCGGCGGATGGACGCAGTGCCGCGCCGCTCTACTCCGCCCAGGCGTCAAAGGCTCCTGCCCGCACCGCCGCGGCCAGCGCATCGATATCCGGCGCCAATACCCGGTCCTGCTCCAGCCGCGGAACCACTGCCCGCACCGCGGCATAGGCGCGCTCCACCTCCCGGCTTGCCTTGAGCGGCCTGCGCCACTCCAACCCCTGCGCCGCGCACATCAGTTCAATCCCCACGACGCGCTCGGCATCTTCCACAATCTGGCGCAGCTTCAAGGCGCCGGTCATGCCCATCGAAACATGGTCCTCCTTGCCCCCGCTGGTGGGAATGCTGCCCGTGGACGCGGGGGCGGCGAGCACCTGGCACTCGTTGATCAGCGCCGCCGCCACGATCTGCGCCATCATGAATCCCGACGAAAGCCCCGCATCGGGCGAGAGAAACGCCGGCAGTCCCTCGTTGATGTCGGGATTCAGAAGCCGGTCGATGCGCCGCTCCGTGATGCTGGCCAGATCGGTCAGCGCCAGCGCCGCATAATCGAAGGCGTAAGCCAGTGGCGCCCCATGAAAATTCCCCCCCGACAGCACTCCGTGCTCTTGCGTTTTGGAGGAGAGATGTGGGAATACCAGAGGATTATCCGTAGCCGACCCCGCCTCAATCTCCAGCACGCCGGCCACATGCGCCAGCACATCCCGCACCGCCCCATGCACCTGCGGCATGCAGCGCAGGCAGTAGGCGTCCTGCACGCGCGAATCGTGATCGCGATGCGACTCGCGGATCTCCGAGTTCTCCAGCAGCCGCACCAGGTGGGCCGCCGCCGCCATCTGCCCCGCGTGCGGCCGGGCCTCGTGAATGCGCGCATCGAAGGCCGCGGGCGTTCCCATCAGCGCTTCCAGCGACATCGCGCCCGCCACATCGGCCAGCATGGCCACGCGCCGCCCTCGCGCCACCGCCAATGCGCCCACGGCGGTCATGGCCTGGGTCCCGTTCAACAGCGCCAGCCCCTCTTTGGCCGCCAGGGTTAACGGCTTCAGTTCGGCCCGCCGCAGCGCCTCGCCTCCTGCAAGCCGTTCGCCCTTAAAAATTGCCTCGCCCTCGCCGATCACCACCAGCGCCAGGTGAGCCAGCGGCGCCAGGTCCCCGCTCGCGCCCACCGACCCCTTCTCTGGAATTACCGGATGCACGCCGGCGTTGAGCAGCGCCACCAGCAGTTCCACCAGCGCCGGCCGGCAGCCGCTCAAGCCCTTGGCCATCACATTGGCGCGCAGCAGCAGCATGGCGCGCGACTCGGCCTCCGACAGCGGCCGACCCACCCCGCCGGCGTGGCTGCGCACCAGGTTGGTCTGCAACTGCGCCAGGCTTCCGGGCGGAATGCGCACGTCTGCCAGCTTCCCAAAGCCGGTGTTGACCCCGTAGACCGTCTCACCCGCGGCCAGAATCTCCTCAATCAGAGCCCGGCTCGCGGCCATGCGCGCCAGCGCGGCGGGAGCAATCGCCACCGGACAGCCGCCCTGCGCAACCGCTTCAATCTCGGCCAGCGTGAGCGCCTGGCCGTCAAGAATCAAACGCTCCATGAGCCCAATTCTCTCCTTTGCCTCATCCATCTGCGGGAGCCGTTCTAGGGACTATCCCAGTCCCAGAATCCTGCGATTCCGTCCCTGGTCCGTCCCGCCGCCGGCAAAATCGTCAAAGGCGCGTTCCGTCACGCGGATAATCCGCTCGCGAATGAACTTCGCGCCCTCCGCCGCGCCCGCCTCGGGATGCTTCAGGCAGCACTCCCACTCCAGCACCGCCCAGCCCGGATAGTCGTACTGCACCATCTTCGAGAAGATTTGGCTGAAATCGACCTGCCCATCGCCCAGCGAGCGGAATCGGCCCGGCCGGTCAATCCAGTCCTGGTAGCCGCCATAGACCCCCGACCGCCCACTCGCCCTGTACTCCGCGTCCTTCACGTGGAAGGCGCGCACCCGCTCGTGGTAGAGATCCAGGAAAGCCAGGTAATCCATCTGTTGCAGAATCATGTGGCTGGGATCGTAGAGAATGTTCGCGCGCTGGTGGCCGCCGACCGCCGCAAGAAAGCGCTCGAAGGTGGCGCCATCATGCAGGTCTTCGTTCGGGTGCAGTTCGTAGCAAACGTCTACGCCCGCCTCGTCAAAGAGCCGCAGAATCGGCAGCCAGCGCAGCCCCAGCTCCGCGAAGGCCTCGTCGATCAGCCCCGCCGGCCGCTGCGGCCAGGGATAGAAGAACGGCCACGCCAGCGAGCCTGAAAACGTAAAGTGCGCACTCAGCCCCAGGTTGCGGCTGGCCTTCGCCGCAAATCCCAACTGCTCCACAGCCCACGCCTGCCTGCTTCTGGGGTCGAGTCCGGCAGGCGCAAACCCCTCCAGCAGCACATCGTAAGCCGCATGGCTGGCCACCAACTGCCCCTGCAAGTGCGTCGAAAGTTCGGAAACCGCAAGCCCCGCCTGGCCCACCACGCCCAGCACCTCGTGGCAATAATCCTTACTCTCTGCCGCCAGCTTCAAATCGAAGAGACGCTTGTCCCAGGTGGGAATCTGCACGCCCGCAAATCCCAGCCCCGCAGCCCATTGCGCCATTCCTGCCAGAGTGTTGAACGGCGCCGCATCCGCTGCAAATTGCGCCAGATAAATCCCCGGCCCCCTGATCGTCTTCATCTCTTCTCTCCTCGATTGCCAAGGCGACTACGGGAATCCTCTGAATGAATCAGCGCCTTGAAGGATACGGGCCTTAGCCCGTACATAAATCCCGCAAAATCAACCTGGGCGTTAGTCCCTGAGGGAATGCACCATTCGCAATGAAACCTGTTCGCTGAATTCTTAAAACTCCACCCAGCCTTCCTTGCGGCTGCTCTCGATGGTGCGCTCGATATATCTCATGCCGCGCACAGCGGCCACAATCCCAGGCAGCGTCGGCGGCAACGGGTTCAACTCGCCCCGCCGCCACGCCATCAAGCCATCGGCAAACTCGCGGTAGAGCACGGCGAAGGCCTCGATATACCCCTCCGGATGCCCCGGCGGCACGCGCGCGACCGCCCGCGCATCCGCGCTCAGATAACCCGCCGCGGCATGGCGAATCTCCTCCGGCCCATCCACCCATTTCACTCGCAGCCGGTTGGGATCCTGCTGCCGCCAGTCGATGGAGCCGTTCTCTCCATAAATGCGCACCCGCACCTCGTTCAGCTCGCCGGCTGCCACCTGCGAAGCCGAGATCACGCCGGCCGCGCCGTTGTTCAGGCGCACAAACTCGTTGCAATCGTCGTCCAGCCGCCGCCCCGGAACTACGGAGCGCAGCGTGGCATTCAGGCCCGTCACTTCCAGGCCGGTCACATATTCCAGCAGGTGAAAGGCGTGGGTGCCGATGTCGCCGATGCAGCCGCCGGGACCATTGAAAGCCGGATCGGCTCGCCAGGCGGCTTGCTTGTGCCCGGTGGTTTCAAGCGGCTTGGTCATCCAGCCCTGCAAGTACTCCACCGCTACCTTGCGAATCCTGCCCAGTTGTCCGCTGGCGCAGATGTCGCGCGCCTCGCGCACCATCCCATAGCCGGCATAGGTATGCGTCAGCCCGTAGGGCAACCCGGCCTTTTTCACCGCCGCCTCCAGCTTCAGCGCCTCTTCATAGGTGGCCGTGGCCGGCTTGTCGCTCATCACCGGAAAACCTGCCTCCAGCGCCACCACCGCCACCGGCAGGTGCAGATGGTTGGGCGTGGTGATGGCCACAAAGTCGATTGCATCCGGCCGCTTCCGCTCCGCCTCGATCATCTCCTCGTAGCTCGCATACGCCCTGCCGGGATCGATCCCAAAACTTGCCCCGGCCGCCCGCGAACGCTCCGCCGACTGCGAAAACGCTCCCGCCACCAGTTCGATCTTGCCGTCCAGCTCGGCCGCCATCTTGTGCACCGGGCCGATGAAAGCTCCCGGTCCTCCCCCTACCATTCCCATCCGCAACTTGTGCGTCTCTGCCATAATTCCCTTCCTTGCTCCCACAGACAATTCCCGCCCCCAAAACATTATCATGCAAGGCTATTTACATACGTCCTTTACCGGCCCACCAGCAGCGCAATCGCCTGAACACTCTTATTGCAGAATCAGGTTCGGCAAGTCTTTTGAGCAGGTAAGTCTGGCGCGTCTCCCAGCGGGAGGCGGCGAGAATAGCCCAGGGCGAAGCCCTGGGAATTCGTTTGAAAAATGATGAAACCGCCCCGGAGGGGCGGATCGAATCCAGTGGATAAGCATGATCTCCGTTCATGCAATTGCCGCGGGCCTGCACTGTCCCTGGGACAATGCGATACAGTGTGATTGAACGCTGACAAAGCAGCCAGGACATAATGAAACTCGTTACTTTCACCGCTCGCGACGGCAAGACCTATCCCGGAGCCCTCCATGAGCCGGACAACCTCGTCATCGGCCTCAATGGCGCAGGATTCCACTCCGCTCTGGATGTGATTGCCGCTGGCGTCACCGAAACGAAAGCAGAAATCACCTACCCCTTCTTCAAGCTCGACGAAGTCCGCCTGCGCGCCCCGCTCCTGAACCCGCCGCGCATCTTCGCCATCGGCCTCAACTACCGCGAGCACGCCATGGAGACGGGAAAGGCCGTCCCCGCCACCCCGGTCGTCTTCTTCAAGCTGCGAACCGCCATCATCGGCCCCGGCGACCCCATCGTGCTCCCCGTCAACTCCGCCGAGCCTGACTACGAGGCCGAGCTGGCGTTCGTGATCGGCATGGGCGGTTATCGCATTGCCGCCGATGAGTGGCGCAGGCACGTCTACGGCTACACCATCGTCAACGACGTCAGCGCCCGCGACGTGCAGCGCGCCACCTCGCAGTGGTCACTCTCCAAGAGCTTCCCCACCTTCTGCCCCATGGGCCCCGCCATCGTCACTGCGGGCGAAATTCCCGACCCGCACGCGCTGGCCATCAGCCTCGCCATCGACGGCCAGCTCCTCCAGAGCTCCAATACCCGCGAGCTGATCTTCAAAATCCCCGTGCTGATCGAATATCTCTCCTCCATCACGCCGTTGCTCCCCGGCGACATCGTCTCCACCGGCACGCCCTCCGGCGTAGGCGTGGGCCGCACGCCCAGGCGTTGGCTCCGGCCCGGCGAAACCGTCACCATTACCGTGGAAGGCCTGGGCTCCCTGACCAACCCCGTAGTAGCCGAATAAACGCAAAACGGGGTCCGGCAGCCGGAAATACAACCCAGCCACCGGACCCCGCCGACTCGCTGATCTGCTGACTCGCTGAATCGCTTACCCGCTAACCCGCCAGCTCTTCCGCCTCCGGCTGCGACCACAACAAAGCGTAGAGCGCAACCCCAACAAAGCAGACCACAGGCACCAGGTACGCATAGCACAAACCGGCCGCGTCGGCGATCTTGCCCATCACCGGCGTCAGTGCGGCTCCACCGATAATCGCCATCACGATCAGCGCCCCGCCGGTCTTGGTCCGCGCCCCCAGCCCCTTGATGCCCAGCGCAAAGATGGTCGGGAACATCATAGACATAAAAAAGCTGTTGGCGACCAGGCAACCCACGCCCAGCCAGCCGGGCCGCATAACCGCCAGGGTACAGATGACGGCATTGATTACGGCATAAGTGGCCAGCAGCCGGGCTCCCAACACATACCTCAGTATCCAAGTGGAAACAAACCTGCCTACCATGAACGCCACCAGCGCGCCCGTGAGCCAATAGCCCGCGCTCCGCTCGGCCACCTTCGCATAGGCCTGCGCGTAGGGAATCATGTAACTCCACGCGCTCACCTGCGCGCCCACATAAAGGAACTGCGCCAGCACCGCAAACACAAAATGCCTTCGCTTCCAGAGCGATGGCCCGCGATCCCCGGCCGCCTCCTTCTCGGTGTAATCCAGCCCCACGTGCGGAAACGGCGTACGCGCAATCAGCGCCGCCCAGAACAGCACGATCGCCCCCAGCCCGATATACGGAGCCACCACGCGCAGCGTTTCGGAACGCAGATAGCTCTGGTATTTCCCTGCAGCCTCCATCGCCGCAACATGGGCCTTGTTCAGCTCCACGCCCGAAAAGATGAACCGCGACCCCACCAGCACCGCCGAGATGCTGCCCAATGGGTTGAAGGCCTGGGATAGATTCAACCGCTGCTCGGCGCTCTCGATCGCTCCCACTTGCACAATAAAGGGGCTCGAAGCCGTCTCCAGAAACGCCAGCCCGCAGGCGATGATGAACAGAGCCATGAGGAAAAACCAGTATTGGGCAACAATCGCCGCCGGCCAGAACAGAATGCAGCCCACCCCATACAGCCCCAGCCCGATCAATATCCCTGCCTTGTACCCGGCCTTTCGCATCAGTTGGCCGGCCGGCATCGCCACCAGAAAGTAACCCAGGTAAAACGCCGACTGCACCAGCCCCGCCTGCAGCCGGTTGATCTCAAACGACTTCATGAATTGGCGGATGAGAATGTCGTTCAGGTTATTGGGAATGCCCCACAGAAAAAACAGTGCGGTCACCAGAAAAAACGGCAGAAAGCGCCCCGCCGGCACCAGCGGCGCGCGCTTCGAGTGGTCCGGCCCAGGGGCTGATGCAATCGGAGTAATATTCAATGGGTAGCTTCCTCGAATTCGATGGTTCCGGCGTGGACATGCAGCAGTTCTCCAATTGCTGTACCCCGAAACCTCTACGTTTGAGCGGCTCGCCGCGGTGAGCCACCCTGCAGGGCGCCAGAAAGGGCACGTGAATTGGAGAACTGTTCTCCCCGCCCACGGTCAGGTTGCTGCAATCGAACACACAATGCTGCCTGTTCAGCCGAAAACGACTTCACTCCCGGCTTCATTCAACCTGTTGTTAAGTCGCTCCATCCTTTCTATCCAATCCGCACGGCCCGTGGCAAATCGGGCCGCTGCCCAATCGGAACCGAACCCCTGCCACCCCGCGGAAAGGAGGATCTTTCGCCCAGCAAAGTGGCAACAATCCCTAGGATATGTTAGACTAGACTTAGTCTAGTCAAGGAGGCCCGCAGTGCAATCCGTGAGTTCCGCAGCTCAAATCGTCAATATCTACGAAGCCAAAACCAAGCTCTCCAGGCTCGTCGATCTGGCCTCTTCCGGCACCGACGTGGTCATCGCGCGCAACGGCAAACCCGTCGCCCGCCTGACCACAACCGAGCGGCCAAAGAAGAAGCCCATCGTCTACGGTCTCCTGGAAGGAAAAGGCTGGATCGCGGATGACTTCGACGATCCATTGCCAGAGGAAATTCAAAAGTATTTTGAAGGCCGGGAATGAGGGTTCTTGCCGATACGCACATTATCTACTGGCTGTTCTACGAGCCACACAGACTTCCCTCAGCAGCCCGTACGATTCTGGACGATGCCGAGGCGGCCTATGTTTCGGCCGCGTCGCTCTGGGAGATTGCAATCAAAGTCCGGATCGGCAAGCTGAAAGCCGACATACCGGAACTGCTGGCAAGCATCGAAGCCGCGAATCTGCTTGAACTCCCGGTCCTCGCACGGCATACACCACTTATTTCAACCCTGCCGCTCCATCACACCGATCCCTTTGACCGCTTGCTCATCGCTCAGGCTATCAGCGAACCATTGCATCTACTCACTACCGATCCGCGGCTAAAGCCATACAGCGAACTGGTCATCCTGGTATAAATCGACCCCTATCTCCGAAAATCCCGGTTAGCCCCCGCTCACAGCACCCGGCCCAGCCACTTCCCCGTGTGCGAGAGCAAATTCTCCGCAATCTTCTCCGGCGTACCCTCCGCCACAATCCGCCCGCCGCCTTCGCCGCCCTCCGGCCCCAGGTCGATCACCCAATCCGCGCATTTGATCACGTCCAGATTGTGCTCGATCACGATCAGCGACCCGCCCCCGTCGATCAGTTTGCGAAAGGCCGTCAGCAGCTTGGAAACATCGTCGAAGTGCAGCCCGGTGGTCGGCTCGTCCAGAATGTAGAGCACGCGGCTGGCCTGCGAGGGCTTGGCCTGGGCGTTGGCGGCGCGCACCTGCGACAGGTGAGCGGCCAGCTTGACCCTCTGCGCCTCGCCGCCTGAAAGCGTAGTCGCCGACTGCCCCAGCCGCAGGTATCCCAGCCCGATCTCGTCCAGCACGGCCAGCTTTTCCAGCAGCTTGGTCTGCCCGGCAAAGAAGCGCAGCGCCTCCTTCACCGTCATCTGCAGCACCTGGTGAATGTTCTTGCCCTTGTACTCCACCTGCAGCACCCTGGCCTGGTAGCGCGTGCCGTTGCAATCCTCGCAAGGCAGTTCCACATCGGCCAGAAACTGCATCTCCACGGTAACCGTGCCGTCGCCCTCGCAGGTATTGCAGCGGCCGCCCGGCACGTTGAAGGAGAAATGCCCCGGCGTGAGCGAGAGCCGCTTGGCCTCAGGCTGCGCGGCAAACAGTTCCCGCACCAGGTCGAAGCCCTTGATGTAGGTAATCGGATTCGAGCGCGGCGTGCGCCCGATGGGCGTCTGGTCCACCAGCACCACGTCGTTCAGCCGCTCTACCCCGGTCAGCGATTTGTAAACGCTTGATGGGTCGGCCCCATCCGTCTGTCCCAGCGCCCGCGCCACGGCCCGGTAGAGCACCTGGTGCACCAGCGTCGACTTGCCCGATCCCGAAACCCCGGTAATGGCCACCAACAAGCCCAGCGGAATCTCCACGTCCAGCCCGTGCAGGTTGTTTGCCGCGGCCCCGCGCAGCACCAGCCGTTCCCTTCCCGGCGCGCGCCGCCGCACAGGCACCGGAATCGAAACCTGCCCGGAAAGATAGCGCCCGGTCAGCGAGCTGGGATTGGCCTCGATCTCCGCGAGAAGCCCCTCGGCCATCAGCTTGCCGCCAAACTCCCCCGCCCCCGGCCCCAGATCCAGCAGGTGATCGGCAGCGCGAAGCACGTCCGCATCGTGCTCGACCACGAGGATGGTATTGCCCAGGTCGCGCAGTTCCTCAAGAATGTGGATCAGCCGCGCCGTATCCCGCGTGTGCAGCCCGATCGACGGCTCGTCCAGCACATACAGCGCCCCCACCAGCCGCGAACCCAGCGATGTGGCCAGTTGAATGCGCTGCGCCTCGCCCCCGGAAAGCGATGAAGCCAGCCGGTCCAGGGTCAGGTATTCCAGGCCCACCGCGTCAAGAAAACTCAGCCGCTGCCGCACCTCGTGCAGGATCGGCCCGGCAATCTCCTCCTCCATCGGCGAAAGCCTTAGCGCGTGAAAAAACTCTTTGGCCTCGGCAATGGTCAGCGCCGTCGCCTGGCAGATATTCTTCCCGTTGATTCGAACCGACCGCGCCTCGGCCCTCAGCCTTTGCCCGCGGCAATCCGGGCACTCCGCGTAGCCGCGATACTTGCTCAGCATCACGCGCACGTGCAGCTTGTACTTCTTGCGCTCCATCTGTGCAAAGAATCCATAGACGCCCGCAAAGCTGCCTTTGCCGCGCAGCACCGTCTCCCGCGCCTGCTCGGGCATATCCCGCC
>JBEKNO010000057.1:0-14548 GCA_049522735.1 Occallatibacter sp. | reverse complement strand
TGGAGATTGTGGGCCTGGGCACGGACCGGCACAATCCCGACGTTCCCGCGCTGGCGGTGATGAACGAGATTCTGGGCGGCGGGTTTGCTAGCCGCCTCTTCCAGAAGATTCGCACCGAGAAGGGTCTGGCCTATGCGGTTGGCGGCGGCATGGGCTTCGCCTATGACCATCCGGCCGAGTTCCGCGTAGGCGTGCTCACCAAGAGCGCCTCCACCGTGGACGCCACCAGGGCCGCAATGGCCGAGATCGACGGGCTCACCTCCAAACCCTTTACCCAGGTGGAAGTGGACCGGGCCAAGGACAACATCCTCAATTCCTTCCTCTTCCGCTACGACACCAGGGAAAAGGTGCTCACCGAGCGGGAGCTGCTGGAGTTCTACGGCTACCCGGCGGATTATCTTGAGAGCTACAAGGCCGCCCTGGAAAAGGTGACCTTGGCCGATGTGACCGCAGTGGCAAAGAAGTACATTCACCCCGAAAAGCTGGCCGTGCTGGTGGTGGGCAACGGGCCGGAGATCAAGCCGGGACTTGACGAGTTGAAGCTGGGGCCGGTGCAGGCGATCGACATCACCATTCCGCGGCCGGAGAAGCCGTCCGCCAAGCCGGAAGCGGAAGAGAAGAAGCAATAAAAACCGGTCCGCAAGCGCCACCAATGCTGGGTGCCCCATCCTTGCCGTCCGCCGCGGCGGATTTTTGCGGCAAGGGTGGGAAATCACAAATCTCAATGGGAGTTCGCGCATGGGAAGTGAAGTCGAATTGAACGCAAGGCGCATCGCCGCCGCTAGACGCCTGATGGCCGCGGGCGTGACCATCTTCCGGCCGGAGACCTGCGTGATTGACGCCGGCGTGGAAGTGGCGCCGGATACGGTCATCGAGCCCTTTGTGCAGTTGCTGGGCCAAACAAAGATCGGTGCCGAGTGCCTGATCCGCTCTTACTCCGTGATAGAAAACTGCACCCTGGGCAACCGGGTGCTGATTCGCCAGAGCTGCGTGCTGGCCGGGAGCACGGTTGCCGATGGAGCAAAGATCGGTCCTTTCGCCCACCTGCGGCCCGGCAGCGAGATCGGCGAAGAGGTCCACGTGGGCAACTTTGTCGAGATCAAGAAGTCCCGTCTGGCCAAGGGCGCCAAGGCCGGCCACCTCACCTACCTGGGCGATGCCGAGGTGGGCGAAAGAACCAACATCGGCGCGGGTACCATCACCTGCAACTACGACGGGGTCAGCAAGCACAAGACGCACATCGGCAAAGACGCTTTCGTGGGCAGCGATTCTACTTTGGTCGCGCCGGTTACCGTCGAAGATGGAGCCTACATCGGCGCCGGCTCCTGCATTACAAAGGATGTGCCCGCTGGCGCTTTGGCCGTGGGCCGGGCTCGCCAAGTCAACAGGGAGGGTTGGGCCGCCTCCAGGCGCGCCAGCCAAAAGAAGCAGAAAATGGACTGATTCTTTCCGGTACGCGCGAAGATTCCTCTAAAAAATCGCTTTTGGAAACCGCCGGCCTCGTGGTTTACTTGGTACATCTCCCGCATGCGATGGCCCTGAAACCTGTTTTTTCCGTCGGCGAACGTGTGGAACACTTCGATATAATGCATAAAGCTCGCGGTGGACAGGATATGCTGGCAAGGATCGATTTCACCTGAACTTTCACTTTCGAATTTGGGGCCGAAAAATTGAACTCGTATTATTTATTTCTACGAGACGGTTTAAACGTTTTTTTGATTGGCTGTCCAAGAGGTAAACGTATTGCAAGGCTCAGGATGAGGCCATTTCACAGGGACAACTTCATAGGGGAACATTGGCCCCTCCCGGTGCGTATGCCAAGTGGGATTATGACCGGCAAACAGCTTGAAAACGGAACTGTCCGCTGCTTTTTTCTATCTGATTTAATTTTGGCCGGCGGAGAGCAGGGTAATATTCGTTTCACAGGAGCACGCCATCGCCGCCATTCCCGGGAATGGCGATGATCATGGGAGAACCCGTCTTGGCAAAGAACCTGAAAGAACATGGATCGCCGGAGCCCACGGCGAATCAGCGCGCGGAGGCGGATGCGCGCGCCGAGGAAAGACGGCGCAAGGCGGCGCGGATTCTGGTCGTGGATGACGAAGCGCACGTCCGCTCCATGATAGGCTCCTCGCTGGAACGCCAGGGATATGACGTGCAGTTGGCCTCCAGCGGCAACGAAGCGCTGGAGATGCTGGAACAAAACGCCTTTGACCTGGTGCTGGCCGACATCGTGATGCAGGACGGAAACGGCATTGCCCTGCTGGACCGCGTGCACGGGCAGCAGCCGCAGCTTCCCGTGGTCATGGTCTCTGCGGTTCACGACATCGGCGTGGCCATTGACGCCATGCGCCGCGGCGCCTACGACTATCTGCTCAAGCCCTTCGAGCGCGAGCACCTGGTGAACACGGTGCAGCGCGCCCTGGAACACCGCCAGGTGCTGCAGGATAACCACAATTACCAGCAGAACCTGGAGCAGGTGGTGCGAGCCAGAACCGAGATGCTCCGCCAGGCCATGGAAAATCTGGAGCATTCCTACGACATCACGCTGGAGGCGCTGGGCGACGCGCTGGACCTGAAGGATTCAGAGACCGAGGGACACTCCAAGCGGGTGACCGCTTACACCATCGCGCTGGCCCGGGCCATGGGCATCAGCCCGGCGGAGATCAGGGTCATCGCGCGCGGCGCCTTTCTGCACGACATCGGCAAGATGGCCATTCCCGACGAGATCCTGCGCAAACCAGGCAAGCTCTCCCCGGAAGAGCAGGAGGTGATGCGCGAGCATTCCACTCGCGGCTACCACATGCTGCGCAAGATTCCTTTTCTTTCCGGCGCGGCGGAGATCGTCTTCTCCCACCAGGAACACTACGACGGCAGCGGCTATCCGAGCGGGCTGCGCGGCAACGAGATTCCCATCGGCGCCCGTATATTCGCCGTCGCCGACGCCCTTGACGCCATCACCAGCGACCGCCCCTACCGCCAGGCCGGCAGCTTCGACGCGGCCCGCGAAGAGCTTCTGCGCTGCTCCGGAACGCAGTTCGATCCCGCCGTCGTGGAGGCCGCTCTCAGAATCTCCAATGAGCTTTGGAACGAGTTGCGTTCGGAGATCACCGGCCAGAACAAGCGCTACTCGACCTTCGAATTTGTGCAAGCCCCCACCCCGCCGGGGCTCTGAAGCAATTTCACTTTTTGCCGCATACAAAAGCAGGAAACCTGCATCGAATAGTTTTGTTCTGAAATTCCCCTTTGGAGATCAAACCATGGCCGTGCTTTCTCAAGCGGAAATTGCTTCCCACCTGAGTTCGCGTCCCGATTGGCGCATCGAAGGCGGTGAATTGGTGCGCACCTTCAAGTTCGAGACCTTCCCTGCCGCCGTGGCCTTTGTCAACAAGGTAGCGGAGATCGCCGAGCAGGCCAACCACCATCCGGATATCGACATTCGCTACAACCGGGTTCGCCTGGCCCTCGTCTCTCATGACGCAGGCGGCATCACCAGCAAGGACTTTGCGTTAGCAGCCGGCGCGGACAAGCTGGCCTGAGAGCCCGGCAATCGCACCGGGCCTCCGGCCTTCAGGTGTCTTCCGCTGGCTCGTCCCCGGGATTTCCAAAATGGGGATTGAGCGAGATTTCTTCAGCCTGGAGGAGCCTTTTTACCGTATTACGGTACCACAAGGCGGCTGCCAGACCCCCGGCAAGCGCCGAGGCTGCTGCCACAATTCCCAGTTTGAACCAGCCGGACGGTTGACCGGTTGCTTTTTGCGGAGTAGATGAAGTTGAAGATTCCAAAGGGTTTGTCATGCCTGAAAGTGCCTTGGTTGGGGCTGCTCCCTGCATTTCCTGTCAATCTGGAAGGCTGCGTTTTAGATGCGGAAGAGAGGAAAATTATCATTTTGGACGATGGAAAAATAATTTCGATTTTTGTATTTGCATTCTGCCTAATCTATGCTATGGTGTATATATTCCAGTGATGGAGACGGTAGACTTACCGCTCAGTAGCTGGAAGTAAGTTGCGTCACTGGCCTCCCGGCACGAACAGCAAGACCGTTCGTGCCGTCTTTTTTTGCACGCCAGGCACGGTGATTCCAGGCAAGGTTGGCGTTGGCTCGCCCCGGTTTCGCTACATCCTGCATTCGGCTACAATAGTCCTGAGAGTATGCTGCCATGAAGAACTTGATCAAACGCCGCTGGACCCTGTGTTTGGCCGTCTTCATCCTCACCGCGGCTAGCTATGCGCAGTGGTCGAACCCGGCCGACGATATTCCCGCCTACCATTCCTCCGCGCCGCTCAATTTGAGCGCCCTGCCGCCGATTCTTTCCGGCAAGCAACTCACCGGCGAACACTTCCGCTACCCCTGGCAGGTTCACTGCTATCAGCAGGCAATCAAAATCAGCAGCGTGATCTACCAGCTTCCTTGCTACTGCCGCTGCGACCGCGCCCTGGGCCACACCAGTCTGCACAGTTGCTATGAGACCACGCATTCGACCGAGTGCTCGCACTGCGCTAAAGAGGGCTTCTTCGCCTACCAGCAGACCATGCTGGGCAAGACTCCCGCGGAGATTCGCGCCGCCATTATCCGCCACGAGTACGAGAGCATCGATCTGGAGAAGCAGTAGACCCGTCAGCGGCAGAATCGGAATTGGCGTAAAATCGAATTAGCAGCACGAGCCAGTTGGCCCGGCTCGCACCCGAAGTTGTGGGGGCGTCACGGTTTCGACGGGATCGATTGCGGCTCAGGAGGCATGCCGGGGTGTGGGCACCCGTAATCGCCTGCAAAACAAAAGTTGCCAACGACAATCTGGCACTTGCAGCTTAATTAATTAAGCTGCCGTCTTCCGCGGCTTTGCCTGTGGGCCGCGAGCGGGCGTCGCACAGCAGGCTGGCGTGAGCGGCTCGGTCCGTGTCATTCGCGCGAGATTATCGGACTAGCCTGCGGCGCATCTTGTCCGTTCTAAGCGCCGCCAGGTGAAATATTCGGAACCGGACTGAGCATGGATACTCCTGGCTGGCAGCGATTTCGGACGCGGGTTCAACTCCCGCCGCCTCCACCATTACTATGTTTATTATCAATGGCTTATGGGATGTTTTGCGTTCGCATGCGCAGACTGCCTTCGCTGCCTTCTGCCGGCAGCATCAGGGCGCGCCTCACCGCAGCAAAAAATGCCTTGCCCTGTGCCAATGGGGGTGCGTATACTAGCTCGATTCCTCAGCTTCTGCATGAACGCAGTTGCTTTCCGTAGGTTTCACTTCGCACTGACAAGGAGTACTGTATGGGAAAAATCAATATCGGTCGCGTAATTCTCGGGGGACTGGTTGCCGGGATCGTTGCAGATATCCTGGGTTACCTTGTGGATGGCATATTGCTGGCGTCTAAATGGGATGCCGGGATGATAGCGCTCCTGCGTCCCGCTTTCACGACAAACCAGCTCATCTGGTTCAACGTGATCGGACTTGCCGGCGGCATTGCAATGATCTGGATTTATGCCGCCATCCGGCCTCGCTTTGGCGCCGGAGTGATGACCGCGGCCTACGCCGGCGTGGCCGTCTGGTTTGTAGGTACGCTGCTTCCCAACCTCAGCTTCATGTGGGTTACAGGCCTGTTTGGGCGTCGCCTTACGGCCTATACAACCGCGGGTGCCCTTGTCGAGATCGTCGTGGCCGCCATTGCCGGCGCTGCGCTTTACAAGGAATAGGCCCGCTGGGGCATGGCTCGAATTGACGTGGCGCGGGGAAGATTTTTGCTGAGTGGATTTGTGCTGAAGGACAAATCCACCCAGCAGCTTTGGCGTCATTTATTGCTATTCGGAAAGTGCTTGAAGGAGCGTAGATTCAGGCGCAGGCGAGAGCCCCGGCTTGCAACGGCTCCAGATCCTCCGCGTTCACTTCCACGGCGATACTCTGCATGATGTGCTCCAGCGTGAGGACCACGCGCAGGCTGTTCTTCTTGCGCACCACAACGCCTTCCATTCCGGCCAGCGCGCCGGATCGAATGCGGGCCCGCTGTCCCACCGTCAGCAAGGGGCACGGCTCGGCGGCCCGCAGGTGAAGCCCGGCGCGCAGCGCCTCAATGGCTCCATCCGGCAGCGGAACAGGCTCACGCCCCTTTCCGCCCACAACGGCCAGGGCGCCCGGCACTTTCAATACCTGCACGCGCTCGTTGCGCCGGATGTGGACAAAAAGATAACCGGGAAACAGCGGAAGCTCCAGGGTAACCCTGGAACCATCGCTCCATTTGCGCGCCGACCGGTAGAGGGGGAGAAAATACTCGATCTTTCTCTGGCTCAGATGCTGGGCTACACGCTTCTCGTGGCGGGAGACCGTGTATACGGCAAACCAATTCGGCTCGCTGGGCGCAACCGGCGGAGTTTCCGCCCCGGAACTACGCTTCGATCGAATCCGCCGATGTGCGGTGGTGCGCAAGGTTCTGCCATCCTCACTTGAAATAGGATTGTTCTACATCTCCCCCGGCCTGGACAAACAGGCCGCATCCGGGAACACGCCCAAATTCCTGAATGAAAGCATGTACTTTCATCCAACTCTACGCTGGGCTTGGCATCCCGCCAAGGAGCCGGTAGCCTCAATATACCAAAGATAGCGGCTCAGGCAAGCCGATTTTGCTGATCGGCAGGCGTTGATTCCATTATTTAGGTGCGCGAAGCAGGCCCTTGAAAATCCGGGGCGTTTCAAACCATTTCGCTGCTTAATCGCCGCATTGCAAGCAACCACTCTCATCCCAAAAGCATCAGGTTCAAAGCCGGGCGCCGCGCGAAAAATCCCGGTTGCCCGTACAATCTACAAAAGGAGACTTGTGTGATGCGCCGGATCTATGCAGACGCCAACGCCACCACCCCTCTGCTGCCGGAGGTGATGGAGGCCATGCGCCCGTATTGGATGGAGCGCTTTGGCAACGCCTCCTCGATCCATCTCGACGGGCAGCAGGCGCGCGCTGCCGTGAACCGGGCCCGCGAGACGCTGGCCGGGTTTCTCAACTGCCACGCAGCCGAGGTGATCTTCAACTCCGGCGGCACCGAGGGCGACAACACGGCCATCTTCGGCCTGCTGCGCCCCGGCGACCACTTCATCACCACTTCGATCGAGCACTCGGCGATTTTGCAGGCCGCCGAGCGCGTGGCTCATCACGGTGTGGAGACGACTTTTGTCGCGCCCCAGGCGAGCGGCCTCATTGACCCGGAAGATATTCAGCGCGCCATCCGCCCCCAGACGCGGTTGATCAGCGTGATGCTGGCCAACAACGAGACCGGCGTCCTGCAGCCCGTGGAAGAGATCGGAAAGATTGCCCGTGCGGCCAGCGCCTTCTTCCATATCGATGCCGTGCAGGGCGCGGGCAAGATCCCGCTCGACGTGCGCCGCTTCGGCTGCCACCTGCTCTCCATCAGCGCCCACAAGATGCACGGGCCTAAAGGCACCGGCGCCCTGTTCGTGCGCCGCGGAACTCCTATCGAGCCGCTCCTGGTGGGCGGCAGCCATGAGCGCCGCCAACGTGCGGGCACTGAGAACGTGCCCGGCATCGTGGGCCTGGCCAGGGCCGCGGAACTGGCCATGCACTCGCTGGAAGATGGAACCATCGACCGGCTGGCGGCCCTGCGCGACCGGCTGGAAGCGGGGATTTTGCGGATTGCCGGCACCGGCGTGAACGGGTTGCGAGTTCCACAAATGCTGGGTGCCCAATCCTTGCCGCGTACTTGTTTTTGCGGCAAGGGTGGGATATCTCGAATCTCAAATGGTTTGGTTCATGAGGATGGCTGCATACCCGTTCCCCGCGTGGCCAACACCACGAATATCTTTTTTGACCAGTTGGAGGGCGAGGCGCTGGTGATTGCGCTGGATCTGAAGGGCGTATCCGTCTCCGGCGGGTCGGCCTGCCACTCCGGGGCCACCGAGCCCAGCCACGTGCTGATGGCCATGGGCCTCGACAAGACAAGAGCCCGCGCCAGCCTGCGCTTCAGCCTGCTCAAGACCGCAACGGAGGCGGATGTGGATCATATTTTGCAGGTGGTGCCGGAGGCCGTCGAACACCTGCGCGCACTTTCACCGGTAGCAGCCGGAACGCTGGGCTGAGAGCTAGAAGAGCGGAGTTAGCGTAGTTAGCGGAGCTAGGCTAACACCGCTAACTTCGCTAGCACCGCTAACTCCGCTTTCCCTAGGGATTCCATGACCGAGCATTCAACCATCGCCGTAGCCATGTCCGGAGGGGTAGACTCCTCGACGGTTGCGGCCCTGCTCGCCCACGGGGAGAATGCGGTAGTAGGGCTGACGCTCCAGCTATGGGACCAGACGCGGCTGGCCGGCAAGCATGGCATTCCCGACACGCCCAAGGCGGGCCGCTGCTGTTCCCTTGACGACGTCTACGATGCCCGCCGCGTCGCCGAGCACCTCGGCATTCCCTATTATGTCGTCAACCAGGAGGAGCGCTTCGAGCGCGATGTGGTGCGGCCTTTTGTCGAGGAGTACATGGCCGGGCGCACGCCCATTCCCTGCTCCCTGTGCAACAACCACCTCAAGTTCGACCAGTTACTGCAGACCGCGCGCTCCATCGGTGCCGGCCGCATCGCCACCGGCCACTACGCGGTAAACGAGTACGACCCGCGGCGCGGGCGCTGGATTCTCAAGCGCCCCGCCGACCTGGCCAAGGACCAGACCTACTTCCTCTTCGGCCTCACGCAGGAGCAGTTGGCGCGCACGCTTTTCCCATTGGGTAGGCTGACTAAAACCGAAGTCCGCGAAGCCGCACGCCGCCACGGCCTGATGCTGGCAGAGAAGCCCGACTCGCAGGAGATTTGTTTCATCCCCGGCGGCGCCTACAAGCAGTTCCTCACAGCCTATCTCGAAGAGCAGGGCGAGCAGGTTCCCGAGACGGCCGGCGAACTGATCGCCTCGAATGGCGAGGTGCTGGGCCGGCACGAGGGCATCTTCAACTTTACCGTGGGCCAGCGCAAGGGATTGGGCGTCAGCTCGCCGTCGCCGCTTTATGTGCTCAATATCGACCCGGTCAGCCACCGCGTGACCGTGGGCTCGGACGCCGAATTGGCCACTCGCACTCTGCGCGCCCGCCGCCTGAACTGGATTTCGATTCCCGCGCTGACCGCTCCCATGCGCGTGCAAGCCAAGATTCGCCATCGCCACGAGCCCGCCTGGGCCACCATCGAACCGGCCGGCGCGGACGAGGTCATTGCCACCTTCGACGAACCCCAGCGCGCCGTCACGCCGGGGCAGTCCGCAGTGTTCTATGACGGAGACGAGGTAGTCGGCGGGGGCTGGATTGTTTAAAGGAAATTCTCCTCATCCCCCGGAGAGTCTGGCGGCTGCTGCTCCGCATCGGAGGAGCGCAGCGATTCGATGACCGCCTTGAGAGATGCCAACAGGCCCGCGAGTTGCCGCGCCGGCTTGCTGACGGCGTCAGTCAAAAAGCCGCCGGCCCGATCCACGGCATCCAGAACACTGGAGAGCATTGTATCCACCCGGCTGCTCTGCCGGCGCACACGTTCAAGGATCACCTTGGCCGTGGCTTCCACATGCGCGGTTTGCTCCCGCAACCCGTGCGCCACCGCCGCCACGTCGGCAACCGTGGATTCCACCTGCGGAGTCATGCGGGTAAGAAGATCGCGCGTGTTGTAGATGATGGGCATGGCCGCGGAACGCAGATCCTCGACTTCCTCCTCCAGGGAGCGGGCGGCCTTGCGCACGGTGAGGAAGATGGCCAGCAAAACGATGGCCTGCAGCAACACTGCCAGCGCGGTGACGGCAACAATGGCCAGCAGAATGGTTTGATTGTCTAAATTATGCATCGCAGTGTTCTCGCGCAGATCAACCGCGGACTTCAAAAAAAACAGTTTCTGGAACGCCTCCATTGAAAAGCGCTCTGCCCGGGGCCCGCACCCGTCCTGCCTGGAGCGAAACCACGACAGCCATGCCCTGAACAACCGTGTGCAAGGTGTTGATTTTGAAGGAAATCAACACCCTGGAGCCTGGCCCTGGAAACACCAATGGTGTTTCGCTGTTGCCGCTCGCGCGCTCAGCCCCGGAACGGTTGATGGAACAACATGTGGCCGGACCGGAATGCATCCCCGCGCAAGAGGGCTGCTCAGCGCTCCGGCGTACCTTCGGTGTTCGCCTTGTAGGCCTGGCGTCCCGCATCCACGGCCGCGGCTACGCGGGTGGTCTGGTCGTTGACGAGGTTCTTGCCCCGCTCCACAAACTCTTCCCACTGCGCCCGTCCGCGATCCACGTACTCGCCCATCTGCTCCCTGCCCTTGCCCATCAGGGCGCTCGCCTGCTCGGCGGCCTGCTGGCCGCGGTTGCGCAGGTATTCAGTACCCTCGCGAGCGCCGTTTACCAGGCTCTCGCGGGTCTCACGGCCGCTCTTGGGGGCATAAAGAATCCCCACCAGCGCGCCGATGCCCAACCCAGCCACAAACCATGCCAGGCCGTATGCCTTGTTTTCCTCTGCCATGACGAAGACTCCTTTCGCTCAGCCCGATGAATGCCTGAGCGTATCAAAACTTTCCGGTGTGCCGCAAATCCCGGCACGGTTGCCGTCCAGTTGCGCACGCCGGAAAAAAAAGACCGGCGCGAGTTCCAGTCCGAAGCCAAATCCCGCGCCAACCTCACCGCATTGGACGCAGGCTGCACATCGAAGTTGCAGGTCTTCCCCGTTACGCCGGTAACCTGCTCCCCTTCAACACAATACAGCAAATGGCTGCTGTGTGCCTGCTGTTTTGATGTCCGCCAAAAGAATTTGCCGGCGGCGGCTCCCATAACGGCCCAAAAGCGGACGGCCCAGGCTGAAAATCGCCGGTTTTGACGCAAAATGACGTTACTGGGGAACAAGTTTGCCGGTCTTCTTCCATGCAGCAATGCGCGAGAAGTGATACTGGAAATAGTACAGGTTGAAGAAGAAGGTCATCACGCCGCTGAGCTTTAGGCCGATGGGCTCAATGCGGTTGTAATAATCCACCAGGGATCTGCGGATATTGAAGACGGCGACGAAGAACAGCACCAATCCCGCAATTTCCAGCAGCCCTCCGAAAACGGCGATTCCGGAACTGGCTTCATCGCCGGCCTGGGCAACCGCCTGAAGGATCCCGCTGACAAAACAGGAGCCGTACGCCAGGATCCCCAGAAGGATGGCCTGGCTTCGGCGGTCGATCTTGCGGGCAAAGTTGGCCTCCACGAAGTACCAGGCGATCAGGAAAAATCCCAGGGTCACGCAGCCCAGCAGCAGGACCAGCGCCCAATGAAGATCGGGAGGCGTGAGGGGCGGCGCCGCGTAACCGTAGGGGGAAGGAGAAATGGCGCCCCCATTGGGGAGTTGAGGCGGGGGCTGGTTCCAGGCGGCCGGAACAGGAGGCGCCAGCGGCGCAGACGGCGCAGTGGACAAAGGAACGATCTCGGCCAGGGAAGCCCAGTTCAACATTCCCTCATGCCAGGCCAGGTCCGTGGGGGCGACGCTTCCTTGGGCCACCATGCGCCGAATGTCATCAAGCGAGTAAGGGCTGTATTTCTGGCCGTTCCGGGCAAGCCAATAGTTCATAATTCGGCGAGTATACCAAGAACGCCGCTGCGCCTGGGTTTAAATCTATGCGGGTAGAGCAGTATCAGCGCGCGGGCCACTCTTCGACGACCAGCCCCAGGTCGTTCAGCTGCTGGATGACGGCTTCGACGTTGAGGCGGACCCTGGGGCGGTCCTTGCGGCTGGCCAGCAGCGACTCCGCCACGGCGATTACGCGGCCATAGCGCCAGGCGCCGGGAGGCAGCGCCACCAGGGCATCGGCCAGGTCGCCGGGACGCAACTGTATTTCCTGGCGGCGGGCGGCTTCAGGGCGCAGCAGGGTTCCCTGTCCCAGGCTGCTGGGGTTGGGGTCGGCCATGGTGACGCGCAGGCTGAGGGTATCGGCATTCACGCTGAGAAAAGGATTGGCCCATGCGCCGGCTTCATGCACATCGACATACAGGCTTTTGGTGGGCAGCGGGATGCGGGCCAGGGCGGCGCGCTGCTGCTCTTGCTCGGTGGCGGCGGCCTGCGCTGCGGCCTGCGCCTTTTGCTCCGCGTTGACCGCATTCTGGGCCACGCCTACCACCTCCTGTTCTTCCTTGTGGCAGGCAATAAGGGCCACGGCCAGCAACAGGGCCATGCCCCAAAATCCACCGGCTTTCGAGCGCTGAATCACCTTTCAAGGATAACAGGATTCAAATAGCCGGACCGGCGCCGCAGACTGTCTGAGGTGGCTCGTTACAGGACAACTCTTTTGGGCGGTCTTATCCCTGCGCGGCCGCGGAGTCTTATCTCCCTCTATCGGTTCGAAAACGGGAATGGGAACGGCGTATTAGCCTTATATCGGTAATGGTTACTCTTGTCAGAGAAATATCTGTGGATGGATACTCTGGTTGTTGTATTCTGTAGAAGATTCTCAACGAAAATTTAGAACGTGGAATTGTTTTTTGTCGTTCAGCTTGGTTGCGGAGGGTAAGTGCATGAAATCTGTAGCATCAAAGTCTATGAGTTGGGCTTTCGCCCTGGCCATTGCGGCATGTGCGCCCATTGTTCTGGGAGCCCAGGTGACTGCCACCTCGTCCACGAAGACAGTGGCGACCGATATCCCGTCCAGATGGGACATCTTTGTGGGTTACAGCTACCTGTCGCCCAAGGGAACGGTAGGCCGGAACGACTATCAGAACATCGACTTCGGCGGGATTACCAGCGTTGCCCGCTTCTTCAATAAGAATGTGGGCGTGCAGTTCGAGGGCGATGTGCACATGGAATCGGAGGATTGGCCCCCCGGCTCCAACACTTCGGCAACTAACTCCAATGACGATCTGGCGGGCGGATCGGGCGGCTTGATCCTCCGCTTCCCCACCGCAAATGTTACCCCCTGGGTCCACGCCCTGGGCGGCGGCGAACGCGTAGGCAGTCTCTATCAGTTCGACACATGGGGCTGGGTGGTGACAGCTGGCGGCGGCTTGGATTTGGAGACGCCGTGGCTCAATCATCGTCTGGCCTTTCGCCTCGTCCAGGCGGATTATCAGTATGCCAGCGTGAACTTCCTCGCCGGATCCGGCGGCACCGGCACGTTCAACATCGCGCGCCTGAGCACCGGCGGTGTCTTCCACCTCAAGACCCTCGCGCCGCCTGCGCCGGTGACGCTGGCCTGCGCGGCCAGCCCGGCTACAATCTTCCCCGGCGACCCGGTCACGGTGACCGCGACAACCGGCAACCTGAATCCCAAGCTGAAGGCCGACTATTCCTGGACGGGCAGCGGCGCGACGGGCAGCGGAACCACGGCTAATGTGGCCACCGGTTCGCTGGCCCCGGGCTTCTACACGGTGAAGGGCACGGTGAAGGAAGGCAAGGCCGACAAGCCCTGGGAGACGGCTGATTGCACGGCCAGCTTCACGGTGAGGGCCTTTGAGCCGCCCACCATCAGTTGCACGGCCAACCCCAGCACCATCAAGCCGGGCGACGCCAGCACCATTACCTCTGTGGGGGTCAGCCCGCAGAACCGTCCGTTGACCTACAGTTACTCGGCTTCGGCCGGCGCGGTGAGCGGCGGCGGCGCCACGGCGGCGTTCAATTCAGCGGGCGCTCCGACCGGCGCGGTGGAAATTACCTGCAACGTCTCCGACGACAAAGGCCAGGCCGCAACCGCGAATACCACGGTGACCATCACGGCGCCGTATGTGCCGCCGGTACCGCACGCGCAGGCGCTGTGCTCCATTGCCTTCGAGAAGGACAAGCTGCGTCCGGCGCGGGTGGACAACGAAGCCAAGGCCTGCCTGGACGAAGTGGCGCTTGACCTGCAAAAGCAGCCGGATGCGAAGGCCGTTATTGTGGGCGAGTCGACCACTGCGGAGAAGACTCCGAAGAAGGGCAAGCACGCCAAGGTTGAGAACCTGGCTGCTGAGCGCGCAGTCAACACCAAGGCGTACCTGGTGACGGAGAAGGGCATTGACGCCTCGCGGATCAGCGTCGCGACCGGCGTCACGAATGGCAAGACGGTGGAAGACTACCTGGTGCCCTCCGGAGCCGATTTCTCGGCCGATGTGACGGGAACCACCCCGGTGGATGAGAGCGCGGTGAAGCCGCAGGTGCGCAAGCCCCTGGGCGTCAAACATGCGCACGCCAGGACTCCGGTCAAGGCCGGAGCAGCGGCGTCATCCGCCAAGCCTGCGCAGTAGGCGCCCGGCCCGCACGCGCATCAATCCGGTTCGTCAAGCCTTCCCGGTACACCGGGAAGGCTTGACGCCTGCACCCATATCTAATCCCTAGTCCCTGTTTCCTTACTTTCCGATCAGCCCGCGGGCAATCGCGTCCAGCATTCCGTTGAGGAAGTTGATCGACTCGGGCGCGCAGTAGCGGCGGCCGATCTCGAGGGCTTCGTTGATGACGATGGGGAAGGGCGTGCCCTTGAAGCCCAGCATTTCGCCCACGGCCATGCGCAGCAGGTTGCGGTCCACGGCGGGCATGCGCTCCAGCCGCCAGTGCTTGGAGTTGGCCTTGATGAGCTCGTCGATCTTTTCCTGCGGATCGACGGC
>JBEKNO010000056.1:0-15117 GCA_049522735.1 Occallatibacter sp. | reverse complement strand
CCTCGCCGCTGTATGCGCGAAATCTACGCCATCCTGAGCCGGTTTCTATCCCCATCGGGCTTCATCGGCGCGCTGACGACCATGCAGTCCGCTTGAAATAGCCTTTTTCAGGATCAACTATGTATGAGATGGTTCAGGACAATGGCTTCCTAGCGTTCCAGAACCTGGTTATTCGGTCAGCCTACGAAGGATTAGGTCAGGGCTACTCGGCAAATGACAACGAAGTTGCGCTTGTCACACGCTTGGTTACGTCGATAAATGGTAAATCGTATAAACGACTTCGACTTTTAGCAAAAAAGATTCATGGATCACGTTCCTATGTTGAATTCGATTACCGAGACAAGCCGACTACGAAAGAACTTGGTGACATGGTAGTCATCACCACAGTTACCAACGGCAGTCAGCGACTCTTCCAACGGCTTTGCATCATTCAGAACAAGAAAGCAAGCGGAGGAAAGTGGGGGATTGACCGTGAGCAATTGTACCTTCTTAAGAATTTTCCGCCTCTTTCTGGAAACCGTGGAATATTGCGTGGCTCTCACGACGCTTTCGGCTTACTCTTCGAGCCCGGCGAAATGATATTTGCGTCTGCAGACCTAATCACAGAGATGTCACGAGGCGAAGATTCACTTTCAAGAGATCGCATTGCTATGCCAAGCCATGCTGGAACGAACACCTCATTGCAGGATAGTCTATTCTCTGCCTTACCGTGGATGAATTATCTTCCCAGTGAAATGCATAATATGCTTCGCAAGCTTGAAATGAATATAGGACGCTTTCCCTGGTCTATCAGCGGACAACAATTTTTGGGGAATACTGTATACGCAAATGATATTTGTGATTTCGTTCGCGCATGGACTCAATTGAACATTGGAGAAGTGACATGCTTGGATGGAACAATCATCAACCGTGAGGTAGATGACTTCACGAATAACATGATTAGAAACGCTGGCTTTGGGGAGGGAATAGATCTTTCATTTCAAGACAGCAATATCGAGAGAAGATTCTTGGGAGAAGTCACCGTGTTCATGATGCATCTCGATGTTGGCAGTGAATAAACCTCTGGATATTAGGCCTCAAAAGGTCGGGTACCCCGTCCTTGCGCATTTTGGCGCAAGGGTGGAAGACCACTGCCGCAAATCCGCCGACACAAATTCATCGACATATTCCACAACACTGCCGGAATTGGCTGTAACTCAACCCCAGACGCGGGCCATTTTGAGACGAAAACCGGCGACGGGATCAGTACCTTCGACTGTCTCCGGACGGGTGAGGACTACGGGGGCTAGAAGCCATCTGATAAATGCCATTCAGTCCGTGCAAATCGTCCCTCAGGGGCTAAAGCCCGCGTTGTTTTTGTGGCGTTTGCGGCACGGCTGAAGTCGTGCCCTGATACAAAGCAGTTTATGAAACACACAACAGAGTATTTGCAATCGCGGTTTACAACAAAAAGGCCGCCCTTACGGACGGCCTTTGGTGTTTTGCGCCGAAGGCGCGGTTGCCTGGACGGCTAGTCTCCGGCGACCAGCTCGCCTTCTTCTTTCTTGACGGCGTGCTTGGCGGGGGTGATGGAGCCTAGACTGACGAGGCCCTCGACGGGCTTTTCACCGAGGACGTGTTCGCGATAGAGCTTGGCCATGCGGGCGTTTTCGCCGTCCTGCTTCAGCTTCTCGTCGCGGGCGCGGATTTGCTCCTCGCGGGCGGTCTTAGCGATGCCCAGCTGGTCGAGCGTTTTGTTGGCCTCGGCGTTGACGTGCTCCATCTTCAGCTGTAGGTCGTGACCGACTTCGGGCATGTGAACCTTCTTGCCGCCGACGAAGATTTCGTGACGCCCGTGATCCTCATACCACTTGGTGAGTGTGGCGGTCATGTGCATCTTCTCGATGATGTTGCGCCATCCGATGCCGGTGTTGTATGCGCAGAAGCTGATCTCGCCCTCTTGCGTGGCATAGGGGATGATGCACTGCTCGGTGCGGCGGAAGTCGTAGTTGAACAGGTCCTGGAACCACATGCCGGCGATGAAGAGGAAGTTCCAGCGATCGGCGCGGCGCTTCTTGATGTCTTCCAGCGTGCGGGTGCCCTTGACGCTGCCGTAGTCCTTGCCGGTGGCGTTGAAGGTCTTGTCCATCTTCTTGAGCATGTCGGTGATCTTGAAGTGGGTGGGCGACTGGAAGGGATCGTAGTTGCGCAGCAGAGCCAGCGCAAAACCGATGACCGAAAGCCACTTGCCGCGAGCCGCGTCGTTGACCTTGGCCAGATCCTTGGCCACCTTGTCCATGTTGAGGAAGGCAGTGACGGGCGCGGCTTCCTTGGTTTCCTTATCGATCATCAGCGCCATGCCGATGCCGCAGTTGGGATGGCATCCGCAGGAGAGCTGGCCCCAATCGGCGGCGGGTCCGTGAATCAGGTCGGCCCAATCGGAGAAGGTGCTCATGAAGCTGATGGGGAACCAATCGCGCTCCGGCTCGCCGAAGCCCATCTGATTTTTGATGTCGTGTGCCATGTGCGAGAGAGTGTAGCGCTGGGCAAAACGGCGCTCGTCGGTGATGTCCTCGTCGCGGCCGGTAAAGCTGACCGGCTGGAAGCTGAGGAAGCTGATCTTCTTGGGATTGTCGAGGGCGAACTGAATGATGCGGCCCACCTGCTCGTTGTTGATGCCGTTGATGATGGTGGTGACGGGAACGATTTCGACGCCGGCTTCATGCAGGTTGTTGATGGCTTGCAGCTTTACATCGAAGAGGTTGCCCACCTTGCGGTGCGAGTTGGCGGCGTTGCCGATGCCGTCGAACTGAAGGTAGACGTAGCGGAGGCCGGCGAGAGCGGCTTTGCGGCAGAGTTCTTTGCTCTTGGCGAATTCGATGCCGTTGGATGCGGCCTGCACGCTGTTGTAGCCGACCTTGCGGCAATATGCTACCGCATCGAGGAAGTGCGGCGAGAGCGTCGGTTCGCCGCCGCTGAACTGCACGCTCATCTGCCGCTTGGGCTTGACCTGGATGGCGTTGTCCAGCATGGTCTTGATCTCTTCCCAGCCGAGTTCGTGGACGAAGCCCACCTGATTGGCGTCCATGAAGCAGGGATCGCACATCATGTTGCAGCGGTTGGTCATGTCAATGGTGAGCACCGCGCCGCGGCCATGGGTCAGGGTCGAGGTGCCATGGTTGTGCAGGCCTTTGTCGTTATGGGCGCGCATGTCGCGTCCTGGGAAGTTCTCTTCGAGATGCTTGAAGAAGGCCGGGTCCATCGACATCACATCTTCAAAGTGGCCGTGTTTGGGGCAGTCCTTGACCATCAGGATCTGGCCGTCGCGCTCGATGATCTGGGCCTTGATCTCGCCCACCTTCTCATTGAGCAGGACTTCGTGGGGCAGCTTGCCGTCCAGAATTTGCTTGCGAATTTCGGGCACGCACTTGGGACAAAGCGAGTCAGTAGTGCGTGGCCAGCCCAGCGGGGGCTTTTCCTTCTGCCAGCTCTTCTGCAGCGGCTTGTCGCTCCACTTGGGCGTAAACGAAGGATTGGGGCTGATGCGGTTTAGCCGTTCATAAACGAACCACGCACCTCTGGCCGCGTAGACGCCTGCTTTCTCGACGTACTTGATCGCTTTGGACATTATGGTAGGTCTCCTTAATTCAAGTATTTGCAGGCTCCAGGCAGCTCGCCGGGCCCAGGCCCCCGGTCCCCAACGCTCAGGAAAACACGAAGGCTGAAATTTAGTACAAGGGTAACCGTGCCCACCGGTCAACCCAAAGCCGAAGCAGCGAACGGCAGAAACTGCCTTTGAATGGTCAAAATTGAACACCGAACGGCGTGGGCGCCGGGCTGCGGAGACCGCCCGGGCCGGCTGCATCCTACGGCCCGCCGGCCCTGGCCACCTGGTTGATGATGCGCTGGAACATGACCACCCGGACGTGAATGCGGCGGGCTATATCGGGCAGGAACTCGTTGATGAAGTTTTCAACGGGAGCTGTGGCCAGACCGGTGCCGTAGCGCTCCGCGCCGGCCCGCAAGCTGGTTTCCTGGCCCGGCACGTAGAAATTGCTGATCTCGGCGTTGATGGCGAAGCCCCCCAGGTTGGCGTAGTTCACCATCTCCCTGCCGTTGTCGCCCTGCGTCCACACCACCTGGTAAATGGCATGGGCAATCCTGCGCTTGATGGTTGCATCCGGCATGCGGTGATAGTGCGGATCCTGGTGGACGAGGGACGGAATCACAAATGTGCCGAAAAACTCACCGGTTATATCCTCTGTATAACTGACGCCTACATAACGTCCGAAGCCGGGCATTCCGGGTCCGTAGGGGGAGTGGGAATCGGATGCCACCGCGATGCCGGAGAGGCCCAGAATGGTGACGGCGTTGAAGGGGTCGGCAATGTTGCGCACCGCCAGCCAGGCCTTCTCTTTAGGCTTCAGCGGCTTCACCTGCGGCCCGTCGATGAAGCGCGCGTACCAGTCGATAAGAGGCTCAAGGGGCGGGCACGGCGCCGGTCTCAGGCTGCGGTCCACGGCCGGATGAGCGGGGTCGGCAGCCATGGCCGCCGCGGCCCCGGCCTCCACCACCGCGGCGCCGTCTCTCTTGATGTGGCAAGGCTCAATCACCGTGCTTTTGGCGCGGGCAGGGAGTTGCGGTTGAGGAGTTTCCGGCACAGCAGGCCCGGGTTTGGGACTCTCTGCCTGCCCCGCCCAGCCCAGGCGGGCCGGCAAAAGAAGCGCGGCCAGAAATACAGCCAGGCGGGCAAGCCGCAGTCCCCGCATCCAGCGGCGCGTGCCTGCGCATCCATCTCTGTCGTCTTCCGCCATACGGCTTCGCAAAGGCCGGATCCTCGCTGGTAGCTGGTTGTGCTGCACACTCAGTCTACGCAAAGCAGGTCGCTTTCCGGCCGGGCGGTCGCAATCGCTGCCGGAGACCGGCCATCAACGCCCGCTATGAACGTCTGATGAAATTTTCAACCCATAGTTGCTCTAGGCCATCACAACGAATCCGGATTTCTGCGGACGGGATGCGAATTCCCGCAGCGAATTTCCATATTGACGATTGCGGCACCTTTGGTTCTCCGGCCATTGACGCGCCTCGCCGCGCCCCTCCAGACTAAGTGTGGGTTCCTTGTAAGAAGATATCAGCCGGAGATTACTTATCTTGAGCACTTATCCCCCCTATGGCCCCGGCGCGGGCGGCGTGGGCCGCCGCATTGAAGAGGCTATCGAACTGATCGAATTGGAATTGCGCCACGCCGCCGCCTACGTGAACGATGCCGTAATCCCGCAGGTGCGCAGCGAGTCGATCTCCGCCCTGCGCACGGTGGCCGATTCGCTGCGCAGCTTCGCCGACCGCCTCGACCAGCAGCCTGGCCAGCCGCCCCCTCAACCGCCCGGCCCGCCAAAGGATCCGCGCCCCTGATGACCGGACCCGTTCATCTATGGCGACAGGCCGACTGGGGAAAATTGTCCCTGGCGCTGGCGCTCGTGATCTTGTGCGGCTGCGGGCATCACCACAAAGCGGCAAAGCAACCCCCGCCCGAAGAGGTGCCGCCTGAGGCACAGGAACAGTACCCTGAATACCAGCCGCCCGCGCCCATTCCCCCCACGCGGGTGCCGCCGGGCGGGGTCAGCGCCGATGACCTCCAATACGTGGCTACCCACAAGCCCATTCTGACCGAGGTAGGCCTGGCCACCTGGTATACCGCGCCCAGGGGCCGCAAAGCCGCCAATGGCCAGGTCTTCAACGACCGCGACCTGACCGCGGCGCACCGCACCCTGCCCATGGGATCGCTGATCGTGGTCACCAACCTGAAGACCGGCGAGCACAGCGCCATGCGCATCACCGACCGTGGTCCCTTTGTGGAGGGTAGGATCATCGATCTCACCATCGCTTCAGCCAAAGCCACCGGCGTTTACAGGGCCGGACTGGTGCAGGTCCGCGTGGACGTTTACAGAACCCCCAAACCCATCCATACGGGTGGCCGCTGGTGCGTGCAGATTGGCGCATTTCACAGCGAGCGCGAGGCTAACAGGCTCAAGGAACAGCTGATGCGCAAGTACCCCGGCGCCAACGTGATCGAGTTTCCCGGTGAAGACAGCTACTGGGTCCGCATCCGCCCCGAGGGCGACAACCGCGAGCAGGCCGAGTCCATTGCCCGCCACCTGCGCCCCACCGAGGGCGAGGCCTTCCTTACCCGGCTGGACTAATGCGCTGAGCTGTACTGCATAAGAGAAATCCGCCTTTTCATCCTGGAAAAGCACAATTAAAGGGAAATGGAGGACGAAATGACAAACGAACAACAGAAAGTCCGGCAGAACTACCTGGCTATCCTCATTGCGGCAATAGCCTGCTTCCTGTTGGAGGCTGGCTGGTACTCGTACTTTCTGCAATCGTGGCTTGAAGGCATCGGCCGCACCCAGGCGTGGCTGATGAATACCGGCGTCAACCAGGCCCTGCAGTTCGTCACGGCGCTGGTAGCGGAAGCCCTCATGGCCGCCGCCATCTCCTGCGTTACGCAGCTTACCGGGCCGCAAACAGCGCTGCGCGGTATCAAGGTTGCGGCGCTGCTTTGGCTGGGTTTTGTGCTCACAACATTGTCCACGGAATACATCTTCGAAGTCCGCACCTTCAAGCTGCTGGGCATCAATACCGGCTTCTGGCTGCTGGGCATGATGGTCATGGGCGCCATCGTCGGTGGCTGGAAGAAGAAGTAGCGCTCTACTCCGGCGGCGGATAAAACGGCAGTTTCTCGTTCTTCTCGTTGGCGCGGCGGATGGTCACGTCGTCCAGCAGCAGTGCGGGCGCCAGCACCGTCTCCGGCATGTCGCCAAAGTAGTTGGCCACCCACAGATCCTTGCCAGCGGCCTCCACGCTGGAGCGCAGAGCCCGCTGGTCCAGGTCGTCCAGCACCGCGCCGCGCACCAGTTCCCGCTTGCCGTCGGGGCTTACGCGATAGAGCAGCCTGGGGGTCAAGTCCCCGCCCAGCGTCTGCACATAATAAACGCTCTTCAGCCCGCGATCCCTGGCCATTTCCAGCAGTTTGCGGTTCAGTTCGTCGTCCGGCAAGCCGTCCTTCGCCGTCACCCGCAGCACGCCGATCGACGGCTTGGGCGCTCCGGTAAAACCACTGCGTCCGTGGCCGTTGGACTGGGGAAAGTCGCGCACCGGCTCGCGGCCGATCAAGTAACCCATCAACTTGCCCGCGGTGACCAGCTTCACCGCCTGCGCCGGTACCCCTTCGTCGTCCACGTCATAGGCGCCCACCAGCCCCTGGCCGGCATAGCTCTTCAGGCCCGGCGAGTCCACCACGTCCATAAACTCCGGCAGCACCCGCGTATGGTAGCTGGAGGCAAAGGGTCCGTTGGTGCGGGCTTCAGTGCCCAGCTTGGGCCGCGTGGCCGTTACCGAGCCTGCCACCAGCTCACGCAGCGTATCGGCGCCGGCGTCGGAACTCAACAGCACCGGCCCGTGATACTCCTCCTCCACCAGCGGCGCCTTGCGCAGATCGGTGAGCGAGGCGATCAGCTGCAACGCATGCTTGGCGAAGGTCTGCGGCGCATCCAGGTTCTGGAGCGAGACGCCCACCGAGGCATAGGAGCGGTCCAGCCGCATCCCGTCCGCCGCCTGCGTGCCCACCGCAAAGCCCTCCTGGTACTCAGCCGCCGTCTTGCGCACGATGGTCCCCTCGCTGGTCACCAGCCAGGTGGTGGTCACCCGCGCGTGGAACTCCGCCGAGGAATACTGCACCTCCTGCTGGCTCGCCTTTACCGAATCATCGCTCCGGTAGAGCCCGCTGTCGTGGGCCACGCGATCCACCCAAACGCCCTCGTCCACCTTCAGCTTCAAGGGCTCGGCCAGCGAGATCACCGCCGTCTCCTTGCTGAAGTCGTCGGCCTGCGGAGGCGTCTGCACCTGCTTGAGTTCCGCCTGCTTCTGCGCATAGGCGGCAAGAGCGCTCTTGTACGCTTGGTCGGTTGCCGCCCATAGCGTCGACCGCATCGCGATGGGATCGTCGTCCAGCGCCGCCAGTTGCAACGCGCCGTCGCCGCGCCCGCCCGAGCTGTCGGTCTTGTAGTCGCCTATCCGCACCGTGATGCGGGCCACGCGCTGGTGTTTGTGGTCCGAGCCCTCGCTGGCCCCAAACTCCGCCTTGGTCGCGAATTCGTCCACGTCCTCAATCCGGTACTGGATAAAGAACGGCTTCTCAAAGCCCTTCAACTGTAACTGGCTCATGCTCCGGTCAAGTTCCTCGAGCATGGCCTTCAACAATGGGTCTTTCTCCGCATCGGCGCGGGTCTGCTGCGCCACACCCGACAGCGGCGCACACAGGCAGGCTACACCGAGGATGGCCGCAAGAAATCCAGCGACACTGACTCTGGACAAATTCCATCCGCTGAAGGGTACGGGCTTTAGCCCGTACATCAACCCTGCATAAAAGGTCCGGGCTTTAGCCCCTGAGGGACGCTTTTGGTGTACCTGGCTCAAATTCAGAAATTCATTCGCATTTTCTGCGGTGAGCGGTAACATTCGTCGCATCGGCTTCATTGCGTCTCCTTATTTGCGGACGCCGCGGCCTCCGCGCCGGGAATGGGCAGAATCGGCGGCCTTGCCGTGCCCTGCTGCACGCGCTGCGTCTCCATCTCGCTCACCAGCATGGCCGGGGCCACCGCGCTCACCGGAATCGTGCCCGACTCCGCGCCGCATTCGCCGTTGAAGACCTCGCTCTTTTCGCCGGTGGCCAGGATGCGCCTAAGCGCTGCCTGCGGCGTGCCCACAATGCTCACGCCGCGGACCAGCTCGTCGGGACGGCCGTCCACGTATACCCGCCAAACCACCAGCGGAATCACCGAGAAGGCCTGCGGCGAGCTGCGCTGGGTGACGGCAAACCCGGAAGAAATGTCCTCAAAGTAAAGCCCGTACGCCTTGCCCAGCTTCTTGGCCTCCTCGATCAGCCGCTTGCGCAGCTTGTTCTCCGGCTCCGTTTTGGTCGAAGTCACAATCAGGTTGCCCTGCCGTCCTGTGGGCACCTTGCCGGTCTGTGCGCGGCCGTGGCCGTTGGAATTGGCAAAGCTGGCGATGGGCAGCCGCGACATCAGGAAGTTTTTCAGCACCCCATCCTCAATCAGCTCCACCCGCCGCGCCTTCTGGCCCTCTTCGTCATATTCGTAACTGCCGCTCAGCCACGTGTTGCCGTAGGTGGTTACAGTCGGATCGTCGGCCACCGACAAAAAGCTGGGCAGCACTTCCTTGCCCACATCTTTGGTAAAAGTCTGGCCCTCTTCGTCGCCGCGCTGCCGCTGGCCTTCCAGCCGGTGCCCCAGCACTTCGTGGAAAAACACCGCCGCGGCCCGTCCCGACAAAAGCGCCGGCCCGTCGAAGGGCTCGGTCACCGGAGCCTTGCGCAGCGCCTCCAGGCTTTTGCCCAACTCGCGCACCGCGGTTTCCATCTCCGCCTGCGCGGGCAGGCCCTCCACCGTCTCGGCCTCAAAGGTCCGCACGCGGAACAGGTCCATCCCGTCCTCGGCGCGGGTCACGGCAAAGACCATCAGCCGCGCCAGCAGGTGCGGCGCCACCACCCGCGAACCCTCCGACGAGGCAAAGTAGCTGGTCTCGTTCTGCACCGAAAGAATCACCACGTTCTGGTAAACGTCCGGGTAGTCGCGGAAGACTTTGGAGAGCGCCCGCACCCGCTGCTCCCAGGCCGCGCGGTCTATGGCCAAAGGCGGAGCCGGCTTGCCCAGGTTCACCTGCGGCGTCTCCTGGCTGAAGTCCGGCGAGCTATCCTCTTCCTTGGCCCGCACCCGGGCCTCGGTCTTCACCCTGAGGTAGTTGTCCAGCGCCGCGCCGTAACCCGTGTTCGTCGCGAGCCAAAGTGACCGCGCCAGCGCCTCACGGTCGTCCGTCAGCGGCAGTTGCTGGCTGTTTACCGCCGAGCCGCGATGGGTTCCGTGCGTGTTATCCAGCTTGGAATCGCCCAGACGCACCTGCACGCCGGCCACGCGCGCACTGAAAGCCGTACTGCTCACCAGCGCTCCAAACTGGGCGCTGATGAATACCGCGCTCCCGTCGTTCACGGAATAACTGAGGAAGTAAGGCGGCAACTGCTTTTCGTCGCCCTGCTTGCCCAGCGAGGTAAAAGCGCGATGCAGCTCGGTCGTCATGGCGTCCAGAAGCACCGGGGGCGCCGTGGATGGATTCTGGTCCGTGGGGTGGAGCACAGGGATCCCCGGCACCGGCGAGGCTTGCTGGGCTCCAGCCCTCACGGGGAGGGCCAAACTCAAAGCGGCAAAGGCCAGGCAAAAGCCAGCCCTGGCGGCGTTTCGCCTCCTGGCGGGATAAGAAAGTTCTAGCATGGGCGGGCAAAAATGGAGTAAAAGCATCTGTGAGCTTGATTGTCTCAGAATCAGCTTACGTAAGGGAGAACCTCATGACTTTCGCACGCTATTCGCTGCCGGCGCTCTGCTTCAGCATCCTGCTCGCGGGCCTGGCCCCGCGCCTTTGCGCCGCCCAACCGGCCCCCGCTCAACCGGCCCAGGCCCCATCAGCCCAGTCCCAGCCGGCCGCCGCCCAGCCCAACCCGCAGGCTTATACCCTGCCGCCTGACAAGCTGGCCAAGGCCATTGCCCTCAGCCGTATCCGCAATATTCTTGACATAGCCGGCTCGCTTTGGGGCCTGATCTTTCTCTGGCTGTTGCTGGCCACCCGCGCCGCCGCCGCCCTGGCTGGCTGGGCTGAGCGCCTCCTGCGCCGCCGCTGGATGCAGGGGCTGCTCTTCTTCGTCATTTACCTCATCATCTCCACCCTGGCCAGCCTCCCCTTTGACATTCTCGGCCACCATTACGGCCGCAGCTACGGCATCAGCGTGCAAGGCTGGGGCAGTTGGATGGGCGACCAGGCCAAAGCGCTGGGACTCTCCATTCTGATTGGCGCGCCCGTGATGCTGCTCTTCAACTGGATCGTGCGCCGCTGGCCCCGCCGCTACTGGCTGGGACTGTGGGTCGCCACGCTCCCGCTCCTGGTGCTCGGCATCTTCGTGTCGCCGCTGCTGGCGCCCATCTTTAACAAGTTCGAACCCCTCTCCAAGAACAATGCCGCGCTGGTTACGGAACTCGGAAAAGTGGTAGCCCGCACCGGCACCAACATTCCGCCCGAGCGCATGTTCCTGATGAAGGCCAGTTTTAAAACCAACGGCCTCAACGCCTACGTCAGCGGCATTGGCGCCACCAAGCGCGTCGTCGTCTGGGACACCACCGCCGGCCGCATCCCCGACGACGAAATCCTCTTCATCTTCGGCCATGAGAGCGGCCATTACGTCCTCAACCACATTCCCAAGATACTTGCCGGCACGGCCTTATCCCTGTTCTTTGTGTTCTGGGGCTGCGCCGCGTTTGCCGCCTGGATGGCGCGCCGCTTCGGCGCCCGCTGGAAGCTGGGCGGACAGGAAGGCGGAGATGCCGCGCTCTCCACCCGCCAGGGCTTTCTGGTGCTCCTCTTGGCCATCTCCATCGTCAGCTTCCTGCTCACGCCGGCCAACAACGCCTTTAGCCGCTACTTCGAACACCAGGCCGACATCTACGGCCAGGAAGCCATCCACGGCATCGTCCCCGACCCGCAGAAGACCGCCGTGGCCGCCTTCAACGCCCTCGGCGAGGCCTGGCTGGAAGACCCCAACCCCAGCCCCTTCATCGAGTTCTGGGAGTACAACCACCCCTCCACCAATACCCGCGCCAACTTCGCCATGCACTATGACCCCTGGGCCAACGGCGGGCACGGCAAGTACTTTGATAAATAGTTTTCAGAGATCAGGGAATCAGAGGTCAGAAACTGACCTCTGATTCCTTAATTCGGACCCGCGCAATCCACAGGTTTCCCAACCCTTCCCCGCGCCGTACACTACTCTCTTGTCACGCCCTCCACGTGCAAATGGATTGAAATGAGGAGACGACATTCTATGCCCTATCCCGCCAACTACCGCTACACCCGCGAACATGAATGGATCGCGCTCTCGGGCTCCATCGGTTCCATCGGCATCACCGACTACGCGCAAAGATCCCTGGGCGACATCGTCTACGTGGATCTGCCCAAGGTGGGCGACCCGGTCACCGCCAACTCGACCTTCGGCTCCGTCGAAAGCGTCAAGGCCGTCAGCGACCTCTTCTCGCCCGTCACCGGCGCCGTCACCGCCGTCAATGAGGAGCTGAAGTCCTCGCCCGACAAGATCAACGAAGCCCCCCACGAAACCTGGATCATCAAGGTCGAAGTCGCCGATCCCGCTCAACTCGATGTGTTGCTCGACGCGGCGGCCTATGAAACGTTTATCGCGGAAGAAAGCTAGAAGCCAAGCTATTAGCTCTTAGCTGTTAGCTTTTAGCTGGTGTTTGAAACCGGAAATCTCATTGACTTACCATGGGTTCTCTCTCGACAGGTCGCATCAGGCCTGTCTCACGGGCTTTTAGCTAAAAGCTAAAAGCTAGGAGCTAAAAGCTGCAATGCGCTATCTACCCAAATCGCCCGCCGAACGACAGCAAATGCTTGCCGAAATCGGCGCCCGTTCCATTGACGACCTCTTCGCCGTCATCCCCGCCGAGTATCGTCTTAACCGCGACCTCGACGTGCCCCGCCAGCAGGCCGAGAGCGAGATCATTGACTACTTCCGCGCCGCCGGGGAAAAAAACTCAACCGGCTACGCCAGCTTCCTTGGCGCAGGAGCCTATCGCCACTACCGTCCTGTCATCATCGACTCGCTGGTGCAGCGCGGCGAGTTTCTCACCAGCTACACGCCCTACCAGGCCGAGATCACTCAGGGCACGCTGCAGGCCATCTTCGAATTCCAGACCATGATCGCGGAACTGACCGGCATGGATGTGGCCAACGCCAGCATGTACGACGGCTCCACGGGCGCTGCCGAGGCGGTGATGATGGCCGTCCGCGTCACCGGCCGCCATCAGGCCGTCGTGGCCAGAACCGTCCATCCCGAGTACCGCGAGGTGCTGGCCACCTACGCCAAACACCAGGGCCTGCCCTCGACCCTGGTCGGTTATGACGCCGAGACCGGCCGCATCGATTTCGCCGCACTGGAAGCTGCCGTTACTCAAGAAACCGCCGCCGTCCTGGTGCAAAGCCCCAACTTCTTCGGCATCATCGAGGACATTCCCGCCATCGCCGCCATCGCTCACGCACGAGGCGCCCTGCTCATCGTCTCCATTGCGGAAGCGGTCTCGCTCGGCGTTGTCCGGCCGCCCGTCGAGGCGGATATCGTCAGCATGGAAGCCCAGTCCTTCGGCGTTGCCCTCAGCTACGGCGGACCCTTCTGCGGCGTCATCGCGGCCAAAGAGCAGTTCGTGCGCCAGATGCCCGGCCGCCTGGTCGGCCAGACGGTCGACTCGACCGGCTTTCGCGGCTTCGTTCTCACCCTCTCCACCCGCGAGCAGCACATCCGCCGCGAGAAGGCTACCTCCAACATCTGCACGAATCAAGCATTAGTGGCGCTGATGGCCACCATCTTCCTCACTGTCTACGGCAAGGAAGGCATCCGCGAACTGGCCGAGCACAACCTGGCCAAGGCTCATTACGCAGCCCAGGCATTCTCCCAAAACCAGGGCACAACGCAGTTGTTCACGGGCGCGCCGCGCTTTCACGAGTTTGTGCTCCAAACCGAAGAAGCCCCGGCAGCCTGGAGCCGGCGGCTTCTTGACGAGAAGATCGTCGGCGGCATCGATCTGAACCGCTGGTATCCCGAGCTGCACAATGCCACGCTCTGGTGCGCAACGGAAATGATCACCCGCGAAGCAATCGACACCGCCGCCAAAGTGTTGGCCGCCGCGACAGTGGAGGCGCCGATTGCAACCTAGTTCGGTTTGCAAAGAATTCGAGTGTCGTCTCTAGCCAAGGATTTCGAGTGTCGTCACTAGTTTTGTAACAAGGGCACGGCTTTAGCCGGGCCGCAACAGCAATAGAGAGGAGAAGTGGGCTTTAGCCCCTGCCATGGCGCATTTAGCCCGCAATGCTGCCCCTGCCAACATTCTGAACCCGTCGCGCATCTTTTTCGCGACGACAAAAATGAGCATGGGCAAGCGATTGCTGCAATCAGAGCGCGATGCCGGACTCCTCATCGAAGTACTGCGCTCGCTTGTTGCCGAGCACCGTTTCAAACTGCACGATTTCGTCATCATGCCCGACCACGTCCACCTTTTGATCGAGGTTAGCAACGATATGACCATCGAAAAGGCCATGCAGCTGATCAAGGGCCGGTTCTCTCACCGTCTGTCCCATGAACTCGGTTACAAAGGTGAAGTCTGGCAGAGGGGATTCACCGAAGTGCAGGTTTTGAATAGGCAGGACTTTGAGGCCCATCGTGCGTATATCGCCGAGAACCCTATCAAAGCTGGGCTTGCCGCATCCACGGAGGAGTACCCGTACTGTTTTTGCAGCCTGATGCGAAAGAAAATGGACCGTGTTGACTCAACATAGTTCGGCAGGCTTTTTCGGCCCGGCTGAAGCCGTGCCCTTGTTACAAAGCAAGGCTCTGAAACACGCAGCAGTTCTACAAAACAAGGCTTTGAGGTATAGAAGATGGCGACGACAACGAATTTCCCCGGTCCCCGCACAACGGGCAAAGTTCGCCCCCACCAGACGCAGAACGAGGCGCTGGTCTTTGAGAAATCGTCGCCGGGCAAGCTCGCTTATAATATGCCTCCGCTGGACGTGCCCGCCGTCGATGCCGCCGCATTATTAGGTTCTTCTTATCGCACCACACCGGGCCTGCTGCCCGAGTTGAGCGAGATTGAGATCGTTCGCCACTTCACGAGACTTTCCACGTGGAACTATGCCATCGACCTGGGCATGTACCCCCTGGGCTCCTGCACCATGAAGTACAACCCACGGGTCAACGAGCTGGTGGCCCGCATCGAGGGCCTGGCCGAGGCCCATCCCTACCGCCCCGACTCGCTCGCCCAGGGCATTCTTGAAGTCATTGACCTGCTCCAGCGCTGCCTCATCGAGATCACCGGCATGGACGCCATCACCCTGCAGCCGGCGGCCGGCGCGCACGGCGAGTTCACCGGCATCCTCCTCGTCCGCGCCTGGCATGAGTCGCAGGGCAACCCCCGCCGCCGGATCCTCATCCCCGACTCCGCCCACGGCACC
>JBEKNO010000055.1:0-14650 GCA_049522735.1 Occallatibacter sp. | reverse complement strand
CTGAATGCGATGCAGAAGGAAGGATCGAAAGGCTCAACGCGAGGGAAGTTCAAACGCGCCGGTTGGGACGACGCTTACCTGATCAGACTCTTGGAGATGTTTTGAAATGCGATTGCCCTGGGCGCGAACGAGTTTTCTCCTCGCCCCGACGGCCGAAGTGTTACGATCAAGGGTTTGGTGGAATTGCCTTCTGGACTCATTTCAGACGCCGAGAGACCCAAACTAAAAACCACAGACTCACCGACTACGAAGGAGAAAATCACACATGGCAGTTAAGGTTGGCATCAACGGCTTCGGCCGCATTGGCCGCAATGTTTTGCGCGCCGCGCTGGGCAATAAGGAAATCGATTTTGTTGCCGTCAATGACCTCACCAGCCCGGCAACGCTGGCGCACCTGCTCAAGTACGACTCGATCCTGGGCAACCTGAAGAATGAGATCACCGCCGGCGATGACTTCATCTCCGTTGACGGCAAGAAGATCAAAGTGTGGGCCGAGAAAGACCCAGCCAAGCTGCCCTGGGCTGAAGTCGGCGCGCAGATCGTGATCGAATCGACCGGCCACTTCACCGACGGCGCCAAGGCCAGGGCGCACTTGGGCGCGACCGTGAAGAAGGTCATCATCTCCGCTCCAGCCAGCAACGAAGACCTGACCATCGTGCTCGGCGTCAACCAGGACAAGTACGACCCGGCCAAACACAATATCCTCTCCAACGCCAGTTGCACCACCAACTGCCTGGCGCCCGTGGTCAAGGTGATCCTGGAGACCAGCGGCCTGGTCAGCGGCGTGATGACCACCATCCACAGCTACACCAACGACCAGGTCATTCTCGACTTCCCGCACAAGGATCTGCGCCGCGCCCGCGCCGCCGCCCTGTCGATGATTCCCACCTCCACCGGCGCCGCCAAGGCCCTCAAGCTGGTCATTCCCGAGACCGCCGGCAAGCTGGACGGCTTCGCCATCCGCGTCCCAACCCCCAACGTCTCCATCGTCGATTTGACCTACATCGCCGAGAAGCCCACCACCGCCGAAGCCCTGAACGCCGCCTTCAAAAAAGCCGCCGAGGGCGAACTCAAGGGCATTCTGGGCGTTGACTCCAACCTGCTGGTCAGCTCCGACTTCAAGGGCAACCCGCTCTCCTCCATCGTCGATACGCCGCTGACCAAGGTGGTCGGAAACAGCGTCAAGGTGCTCAGTTGGTACGACAACGAGTGGGGCTACTCCAGCCGCGTCGTCGACCTGATAGGCTTCCTGGCCAAAAAGGGCCTGTAAACCGAAGGGGTCAGAGATCAGGGGGTCAGTCTTTCCGACCCCTGATCTTTGGCCACTGATCCCTGATCTCTGTTTTAAGGAAGGCTCCCATGCCCAAGCTCTCCATTCGCGATATCGATCTGGCCAACAAGCGGGTCTTCATTCGCGTCGATTTCAACGTGCCGCTCACTGAAGACGGCTCGGCCATCACCGACGACACCCGCATCGTGGCCACGCTGCCCACCATCGTCTACGCCCTCCAGCACAAGGCCAAGGTCATTCTGGCCTCGCACCTGGGCCGGCCCAAGGGCAAACCCAATCCTAAGTACTCGCTGCGCCCGGTGGTCGACCGTCTGCGCGAACTGCTGGACAAGGCGCTGGGCGAAAAAGTCAACGTGGCCTTCGCCCCGGATTGCATCGGCGAAGTGGCCAATGAGATGGCCCGCCAACTCGAATCCGGCCAGGTGCTGCTGCTTGAAAACCTGCGCTTCCACGCCGAAGAGGAGGTCAACGATCCGGCCTTCTCCCGGGCGTTGGCCTCGCTGGCCGAGGTCTACGTCAACGACGCCTTCGGCTCCGCCCATCGCGCCCACGCCTCCACCGAGGGGATTACCCATTTCCTCAAGCCCGCCGTCGCCGGCCTGTTGATGGAAAAGGAGATCACCTACCTCGGCAAGGCCCTGGAATCGCCCGAGAAGCCTTTCGTGGCCATCATCGGCGGTTCCAAGATCTCAGGCAAGATCGACGTAATCAGCAACCTGCTTGACAAGGTGGATACGCTGGTCATCGCCGGCGGCATGGCCTACACCTTTGATCGCGCCCTTGGAGTCACTACCGGCAAGTCACTGGTCGAAGAGGACAAGATCGATATGGCCAAAGCCGCCCTCGACAAGGCCAAGGCCAGGGGCGTCAACTTACTGCTGCCCGTCGACAACGTTCTCGCCGACAACTTCGCCGCCGACGCCAAAACCCAGCTATGGGACTCCTCGGTCAACTTTCCCGCCGACTGGCAGGGCCTGGACATCGGTCCCAAATCCATCGCCGCCATTGAAAAGGTGGTTGCGACGGCCAGGACTATCGTCTGGAACGGCCCCGCCGGCGTCTTCGAGTTCCCTCGCTTTGCAGTAGGAACCAACGCCATCGCCAGGGCCGTCGCCGCCAACAAGGCGGCCATCTCCATCATCGGCGGCGGCGACTCCGTCTCCGCCATCAACCAGGCCGGCGTAGCCGACCAGATTACCCACATCTCCACCGGCGGCGGCGCCAGCCTCGAATTTCTCGAAGGCAAAAAGCTCCCCGGCGTGGAAGCCCTGACGGATAAGTAAGCTGAACTCAGCAGCCGGTCTGGCCTAATCCGCCGGACCGGCTGCACCTGACATCTCCCCAACGATGAACTTTGCTCTGTTAAGCAACTCATCATAGGTCACTATTTCAGTGTTCTTTAGCTGACCGCGAAATATCTCAAAGCAATTGCGCTTTTTCGCGCTATCCAGCTGGCTTGTGTTTCCGTAAATGAGCAGCGAGCGCGGCTGGACTGTGTAAATCCCATTACGATCCAGTTGGTCTCTATTCGCATCTTGTCTGCTATCCCCCGTCTCCCAAGTATGCGAGTTCACCTGGACTTGCGAGAGCGCATTCGCAAACTCCACATCGAATCCTGGAACACCATTGCGATACTTCTGCTCTTTTGCTGTAGACTGAAATATCACTGAATCTGGCCGCTTGATCTCTACAAGCACGGTGAATTTGGCATCATCACCCAATGTGTAATGGAGAGAATCGCCTTTCTGAGTCCCTTTGCCTGTGAAGTCGGAGCCACCATAATTAGCTTGAGCACGGAGTTGAAAGAGAAACTGATAGCGGAGACCAAGACCAAAAATCCACCTGTTCTTATCGAAGAACTTACCCCATTCTGGCTCATTCCAAGCCCCATTCCGCATAGCCCCTTCGAATTCTCGAACAGAATCCCGCCGCCTTCCAAGTATTTGGTCGTCGGCAAATCTCTCCGCCTCTTCTGGTTTCAGAGCCGCAAGCTCGCTCCAGAATTGACTGCCGTGGCCCTTATTGATAAGGCTCTGAATGGCAGGTTTAAGATTCTCATCATTGATTTCAATCACCTTGTTCGGCGGTGCAACGCTAACCCTCCCAGAACGCCCTTCAAGGGATAGAATCCCAGACGACTTGAGCAGGATAGCAATTCCGTTGAGAAATCGGTTCATTGCCTTTGTGCTTAACTCGAAACAATTAGCCTCGCCCGCCTTAACATCCCTGAGTGAGAGTCCGTCCGCATCCACCCAACCGGTACTTGCCTTCTTTTGGTAGACGAAATTGCCGCGCAAATGCCAGCTTCCATGTTCATCTTTTGAAAAAGTGGGCAGAAAAAATCGCCGAGTCCTCGGTGTAGTCTCAAGCTCGATTGGGTTATCGCATCCAATGAAGCTATCCGTTATGGTATGAGTTCGAATCTCGGTCATTCCGGAAATCCTCCACGCGAACCTTGTGAGCAATCGCCGTTTAACTGACGATTCCACGCCGAATTTCATTCACCATGCAGCATACGCCAATTGTTGTCTGAACTGGGGTCGAGTACCCTCGGAAAGATCCTGTAATCCACTAATCACTGGTAGCTGGTCAGCGAGATCGCAAGGCCTAAGCCGCTGCGTCCATCCCCACAAAGTGCCCCTGCCTGGCCATCTCCAGCAGAGCCCCATCCGCAGTAACCAGCGCAGCCCCCAAATGCCGCGCCGTCGCAACCATAATCCGATCCGCCGGGTCGGCGTGCATCTCCCACGGTAGCCGCGTACTTTCGACCGCAATCTCCGGCTCCAGCGGTGCCAGCTTCACACCCGGCATCGCAAGCGCCGTACGCACCCACCCCATCGTGTCCTGATGCAGGTCGATGCGCCCCTTCGCGACCAGCACGCCGATCTCCCACGGCGTGATTGCCGAGACCAGCAACCGCTCGACCCGAGAAGATTTGCGGATAGCCTCATGAGCTTTCTTGCCCAGCCGGTCTTCCCCGAACATCAGCCAGACAAGCGCGTGGGTATCGAGCAGCAAGAGCGGAAACCGCGCAGGGTCCGAAGCGGCGGTCGCCGTCACTTGAGCGCCTCCCACTCATTCTCCAGGGGCGAGATGATGTCGCCGATAATGACTCCGCTGCCCCGCATCGCCCCGAAAAGCTCTTTCTCCGGCGGCATCGGCACCACCTGCGCCACTGGCTTTCCGTGCTTGGTAATCACCAGCGTCTCCCTCTTATCGGCAACTTCATCCAGTAGTTTCAAACACTTCGACTTGAACTCCCCGGCAGCAATTGTGGCTGGCATCGCAATTCCTCCCATAGTCACAGACTATAATCATATTATAGCAAATCCCCGGTTGCAAAAAATAAGTCTTTGCCGGTGCACAATTGAAATTGAAAAGATCTTGGACCCGAGCCTTCGGCCGTCGGGGCCGCGCGAAGGCGGCGAATTTACTAGAAAAGACCCGTAAGTCCTTTGCTGAGAAGAATCTGCGAATAAGTTCAATGATAAGAAGAATTTAGCGCGACACATCGCTCGCAACTAACTGAAAACTAGGAATTTGTTGCCAGAATATGGGTGGGGGGGTACGTCTGATGCCAGGCGAGGTTGGGCACCGCAACCGCACCCGCAACAGGCGCAAACCGTGTTTTGAGAACCGCTCTACGATCATCGTCGTCGCTGTGCTCAATATCACCCGTTCGCTCAGATTGGTCCGATAAAATCACTCTGAGGATTCTAGACAAATGTCACGTAAGAAACTGATCGCAGCCAACTGGAAGATGTACAAGACCCCTGCCGAAGCCAAGGCCTTCGTCGAAGCCTTTTTGCCCCTCGTGGCCGGCCACAGCCGCGACGAGATCGCCCTCTTTCCCTCGCCCGTGCTCATGCCCACGGTAATTGCAGCCGCCAGGGGCTCGAACGTCCTGGTCGGCGCGCAGAATATCCACTTTGCCGAGGAGGGCGCCTACACTGGCGAAACCTCCGTCGGTCAGCTCCTCGCCGCGGGTGGAACCCACACGCTGATCGGCCACTCCGAGCGCCGCCAGTACTTTGCCGAGACTGACGAGATCGTCAACAAGAAGCTGCACACCGCGCTCAAGCACGGGGTAGTCCCCGTGGTCTGCATCGGCGAAGTTCTGGCCGAGCGCGAGGCCGGCAAGACCGCCCATGTGCTCAAAACCCAGATCGCCGGAGCCTTTGCCGGCATCACCGCCCAGGCCGCCGCGCCCATCGTCATCGCCTACGAGCCCGTGTGGGCCATCGGCACCGGCAAGACCGCCACGCCCGAGATCGCCGTCGACGCGCACAAGATCATCCGCGCAGAAGTGGCCAGGCTGCTGGGCGCCGAAGTCGCCGCGGCTATGCGCATCCTCTACGGCGGCAGCGTCAAGCCCGACAACGCCACCGCCCTCATCGGCCAGGAAGAGATCGACGGCGCCCTGGTCGGCGGAGCCAGCCTCAAGCCCGACTCCTTCACCGCCATCGTCAAGTACTGACTCGCTGACTTGCTAAGATGTCCGCGGAATATCCCGGTGCAGCGCCTTCGCCTGGTAGCCGGCCTTCTTGAGCCGCTTGCTCATCTCCTCGGCCATCATCACGCTGCGATGCTGCCCCCCGGTGCACCCGAAGGCCACCGTCAGGTAGCTCTTCCCTTCCTCCACATAATGCGGAAGCAGGTAAAGCATCAGATCCGTCACCCGGTCCAGAAACTCCCTGCTCTGCGGAAACCCGCGCACATACCCCGCCACCTTGGGGTCCAGCCCGGTCAGCTTGCGAAGTTCCGGCACAAAATGCGGATTGGGCAGAAAACGCACATCGAAGACCATATCCGCATCCAGCGGCACGCCGTTCTTGAAGCCGAAGCTCAGGCAGGAGACCAGCAGTTGCTTGTTCTGCTCCTGGTGGCCAAACCGGGCCTGGATATGGGCGCGCAGCTCGTGCACGTTGAAGTTCGAAGTGTCGATCAGCGTATCCGCCACATTGCGCACGGGGTCCAGCAGTTGCCGTTCTTCCACGATGGAGCGCCACACCGTCTCTGACCGGCGCAGCGGGTGCGGCCGCCGGGTCTCGGAGTAGCGCTGCACCAGCACCGCGTCCTGCGCATCCAGAAAAACCACCCGCGTGGGCAACAGCGTCTTTACCTGCTTGAGGATATCCGGGAGCCGGTCCAGGGTCTGCCCTTCGCGCACATCCACCACGATCGCGGCGCTGTTGATCTCGGTGGATTTCCGTACCAGCCCGGCAAACTCCGGCAGCAGTTCCAGCGGCAGGTTGTCCACGGCATGAAAGCCCAGATCCTCAAAGGCCTTGAGCGCCGAGGCTTTCCCGGAGCCGGAGATTCCGGTTACGATAACCAGTTCTTTGCCCGGCTTGGTGGTTTTCCTGCTGTGTTTGGCGGCCGCTCGCGCTCTGCTGGCTCGGGGCGCCGGCTTCCCTAGTGTCATGCGCCCATCCTACACCGAAGAGCCCGGTTCAGGTACTGGCATGGCTCCCAATCCCATCAGCATCGCCGCCCGCGCCGGGTCCAGCGCATACGATAGCAGGGGACCCTGGCCCAGCTCGCATCCCATGCGGCACAGCGCCTCCACTTGCGCAGCCGTCTCGATCCCCTGCGCCACCACCTGCATGCCCAGCTTGTGGCCCAGATGAATCAGCGAATCCAGCACCGCCTGCTGGCGGCCTGCGCCGGCCGCCACCGCGGTCAGCCTGGGAGCCAGCTTCAGCACGTCGATGGGCAGACGCACCAGGTGGTTGAGCGGCGCCAGGCTGGAGCCGTAGTTGTCCACCGCGATGCGCACATTGCAGTCCACCATGCGCTGCAGAATGGCCACCGCCGCATCCGGGTTCTCGTTCAGCGTGGTCTCCGCCACCGCAAACAACAGCCGCGACGGATCCACGGCATTCGCCTCCAGCGCCATTTGCAACTGCGCCACCAGATCGGCGTGGTAGAACTGCCGGTGAGTCAGATTGATGGTCAGGGTCAGCTCCTGCCGCGGCAAAGCCTCGCTCCAGCTCCGCAACTGCCGGCACACGGCATTGATCGTCTCCCGGCCCAGGGTGATGGAGAGCCCGTTGTCCTCGGCCTCGCTCAGCAGGTCGCGGGAACTGTCGGCCGAGCCGTCTACCCTGAGCCAGCGCAGCACTGACTCGAATCCCTCCAGCTTGCCGCTCGCCAGCCGGTAGATGGGCTGATACCAGACCTCGAACTGACGGTTGTCCAGCACCTGGCGCAGCTCCCGCTCCCGCTCCTTGTGGCTGGTAACGTGAGCCTCCAAACGCTTGTCGAAGATTTCGATCCGGCTGCCGCCCTCCTGCTTGGCGCGATACATGGCAAAATCCGCGTCCCGGATCAGCATCTCGGGGGTCGTGTGGTCCGGCCCGGCTATGGCCAAGCCGATGCTGGCCCCGGATTGGACCTGGTGGCCGAAGATTTCAAACGGCTGCTCCATCTCGCGCAAAATGCGGTTGGCCACCACGTTCAGGTCGCCGGCTTCCAGTATGTTTTCCACCAGCACGCCAAATTCGTCGCCCCCCAGCCGCGATGCCGAGTCCTGCGGGCGCAGCGATGCGCGCAGCCGCTCGGCCACCGTAATCAGCAACACATCGCCCGCCGCGTGGCCCAGTGTGTCGTTGATCTCCTTAAAGCGGTCCATGTCCAGAAAAAGTACCCCGCAACTCTGATCCCGGTGCCGCGACCGGCGGCTGAAGACCAGGCTCAGCCTGTCCAGAAAGAGCGCGCGGTTGGGTAATCCCGTGAGCATGTCGTGCAGGGCATCGTGCTGCAGCTTGGCTTCGGTCTGCTTGCGCTCGCCAATATCGCGGTAGGTGAGCACGTAGCCGATCCTCGCTCCGCCGGCCATCAGGGGCCCGGCCACCAGCACTACATCCAACAGCTCGCCTTCCTTGTTCACGCGCACCGTCTCCATGGTCGCGTGTCCTTGCTCATCCAGCGCCTTTTGCAGCATGGCATGCTCGTGCCGGCGCGTCTCCGGCACAATCAGATCCCGCAGGCAGCCGCCGCTCGCCTCCTCGGCGGTGTAGCCGAACATGCGCGTAAAGGCCGGGTTGGTGTAGAGCACATGGTTGTCGTGCACAATGGCCACGGCATCCGGAATACTGGCCAGCACATCCTCCATCAGCCGCGACTTCGGCGCCTGCTCCCGTCCGCTGGGATGAGCCACGATCACCGCCTCGCGCAACTCGGCATTGAGAATGCTGTATGTGCCTTCGACCGGCAACAGGCGGCCGTCCCTGGTTGGCAGCGTGGCGTGGAACGGGGTGCCCCGCTGGCTCCCGATCAGATGCGTCTGCGGCTCGGCCGTACCCGGAAACAGCCCCCACAAAACATCCTCGACCGGCCGCTCAATCCACTCTTCAGCGTCCAGGCCCAGCATCTGCCGCGCTTCCGCATTGGCAAAGACAATCCTGCCCGCCCGTTCCAGGAAAACCAGCGCCGGCAGGGCGTCGAGCACCTCCCGCTGTTGTGCACAATCCGAGTTTTCCGGAAGATTCAAGCTTACAGGCTCCATGGAAATTGCCGCCATCGCCATCCTTATGTATATCCCCTCCAGCCCTTTCGCCGTTCTCCTGTCGATGCGGCCATATCCTGAATCTTATGCCGAACGCAGGCCTTCATCCATCCCCCAAAAACGGGTATCGGATGCAACCAATGTCCGCATGATGACTCGTTTGTGTGCACACTTCCGCCCAGCTGGGGCATAACGCAGAAATAAAGACAGTTCCGCGAATGTTCACCACACAGTGCGTCCCCTGAATTCTTTTTAAAACAATGCTGCCATCTTTAGCGGAGGTCGCCGCGGTCCGCTGCGGCGGACAGTCGAAGGATCTGCATTTCCCGCCTGGTTATTTCGACAAACTTCTGGGAAACCGCTTACGGAATCTCCACCAGCTCCATCTGCCCATCGCGGCGGCGATGCAGCACAAACATATCTCCCGCGGAATTGCGGAAGATCAGCAGGTCACGGTCGCGAAACTCCGCTTCCTTCACCGCCTCCTCCATGGTCATGGGCTTCAGCGCAATAGCTTCGCTGCTCTTCAGTATGTGCGGCTCCACCACCGTGGGGCGGTTGGGGAAGGAGTGCACGGCAATCGAGGCGCGGGCCCTGGCGCGGGCAGGCTTGCTCTGCCCTGCCTCAGTCTCCGGCTGCGCGGCGCGAACCTTGGGCCGGGCAACGGGGGGCGCGGTCAGCACCTTCTCTTCCTTGGGAAGGCGCTTGCCTTCCATGCGCCGGTCCCGGTAGCGGCGCGCCCGGTTCTCGGCGTGCTCCATCGCCTCTCGAAGCGCCACATCCAGGGTGGCGGCCTTGCCCGTGGCCACAATCGTCTGCTGCCGCGCCTGCACGGTCAGCTCCACGATCTGCATGTGCCGCTGCGCGCTGAAGGTAACGCTGGCGTGCGCGCTCCTGCCCACTATCTTTGCTATGCCTGCCAATCCCTTCTCGGTCATCCGGCGCAGCGCCTTGGTAATCTTCCCTCGCCTGGCGGTGAACTCCACTTCCATGGTCAGCCTCCGCTCCTCATTTTCCCCCGCGCGCTTCCCGGCCGGGACAATAAGGTTAGACCATGCTATACCATAGCTGTGCGGAACGATGGCCGGAGGAGCTTTCTCCGGCGGAATGCGAGCGTGCGCTCGCCGCCCCGGCCGGTTTTACTTGTCGCGCCGCCGCCGCTGGTGGGTGGAGGGGATGCCCATGTCCTCGCGGTACTTGGCCACCGTGCGGCGGGTCAGTTGAAAGCCCTGGGCCCCAAGCATCGCGGCCAACTGGTCGTCGGTCAGCGGATGGCTCGCATCCTCTTCCTCGATCAGCTTGCGCACCTTGCGCTTGAGCACCAGCAGCGGCGTGTCCATGCCCTCCGGGCCGTTCGACCCCTCGGAAAAGAAAAAGCGCAGCTCGATCACCCCCTGCGGGGTATGCGCATACTTGTTTGAAACCGCGCGGCTCACCGTGGAGGGGTGAACCCCGATCTCCTCCGCCACTTCCTTGATCATCATCGGCCGCAGCGCCTCCACCCCCTGGTCGAGAAAATCCTGCTGGCGGCGCACAATCACCTCGCATGTGCGCAGTATCGTGCTCTTCCTCTGGGCAATGTTGCGCATCAGTTGCATCGCCGAGCGGAAGCGCTCCTTCACGTACTCTTTCACCTCTTTGTCGGTGTTCTCTGAGAGCAGCATCCGCCGGTAGCGCTGGCTCAACCGCAGGCTGGGCAGATCCTCCTCGTTCATTGAGACCACCCACTCGCCCCCCCGCTTGAGAAACACCACATCGGGTTCGATCAGCCGCGTCTGCCCGCGGTTGTACTGGCGGCCGGGCCGCGGGTCCAGGGTGCGGATGAACTCCACCCCGGCATGAGCCTCCGCGGGCGTAATCTGGGCCGCCCGCGCCAGGTCTTTTACGTCCCGCTTTTGCAGCAGATGCAAGTGATGGTCCACAATCAGCGCCGCTACTTCCATGCTGCGCCGCCGCTCCTCAAGCCGAGCCTCGGCCTCGGCGCTGAAGCCGCGATGCGGATCTTCTGCCGGCTCGGCCTCCCGCTTCGCATACAAATGGCCGAACTCGTGCTGCTGGGCCGCGATCTGGATTAGCAGGCACTCGCGCAGATCCCTGGCTCCCACTCCCGCGGGGTCAAGATGCTGCACCAGGTCAATGCCGCGCCGCACCAGCTCCAGTGCCGCAGCCAATTCCGCATCTTTCCCGTTGGGCGCGGCTTCGTCCGTCTGGGCCTGGTTCTCCGGCAACGGCTCTTCCGGGGACTGGATGAAGGCTGCGGCCAGTTCTTCTTCGCCAGTGGCCAGGTAGCCGTCCTCGTCCAGATTGCCGATCACGAACTCCGCCGCATCGTGCAGGCTCGGCTCCAGCGTCAGAACTCCCAACTGCCACGCCAGGTGATCTGACAGTGTCGTAGGCTGGGAAAGAAAGTTCTCAAACGAGGGTTTCTCGCTCTCTTCATACTCCGGCTGGGTGCGATAGCCGGGATCAAGATAGTCCTGAAAGTACGATCCGAAGTCGATCTCGGCGAAGACGTCTTTGGGCGGGGCCGCTGCTTCCTCCACTCCACGTTCCAGCTTTTCCTCGCGGCTGGCAACCTCATCCAGCATGGGAACCGTTTCATCAATCTCCTCCAGGACGGGATTTTCCACCATCTCGGCATCGATCATCTCTTTCAGTTCCAGCTTGTTCAGGGCAAGAACGCTCACCATCTGCATCAGGCCCGGTGTAAGGATCTGGCGTTGCGCCACTTTCAGGGTCAATTTGGGTTGCAACAGCGACATAAATGGGACTCGTTCCCGTTGGAACCATTGTAAGTGTAATCGCGGTTGAAAAATTCTAAAGGGAAAATTGCCCCATAATGCGCCAATCGTCCCGGATCAGGCAACAATCAATCCGGGAATTTATCCCGGAATTTTGTTTCCCGCCCGGCGCCTTTGGCGCCTTGACAAATCCTGAAATCCGTCAACCCAGCGAGAAGCCCTCGCCCAGATAGAGGCGCCGCACCTCGACGTTGTTGCCCAGCTCATGAGGGGTTCCGGAGAAGATGATGCGCCCCTCGGCGATGATGTACGCCCGGTCGGTCACGCTCAGCGTCTCGCGCACGTTGTGGTCGGTCACCAGAACCCCGATGCCGCTGGCCTTCAGATCGAAGATGATCTTCTGCAACTCCAGCACCGCGATGGGATCGATGCCACTGAACGGCTCGTCCAGCAGAATGAAGTTGGGCTGGATGCACAGCGAGCGCGCAATTTCCACCCGCCGCCGCTCGCCGCCCGACAGCGCGTAGCCCCGCGTGGTGCGAATGTGGCCCAGGTTGAGCTGATTCACCAGCCGCTCGGTCCTGATGCGCCGCTCCCGGCTGCCCAGCGGCTGCGCCTCCAGCACCGCCAGGATGTTCTCCTCCACGGTCAGCTTGCGGAAGACCGATGGTTCCTGCGGCAGGTAGCTGATGCCGTAGTTGCGCGCGCGCAGGTACATCGGCGTGCGCGAGATCTCGGTCTCGTCCACCAGCACCCGCCCCGTATCGGGCGCCACCAGCCCCACGATGATGTAGAAGCTGGTCGTCTTGCCGGCGCCGTTCGGCCCCAGCAGCCCCACCACCTCGCCGCGGGAAATCCGCAGGTCAACATCGCGGACTACCGCCCGCCCCTTGTACGTCTTGCCGATTCCCTCGGCTATCAGTGTTTCCATCTGAATTTCTGGCTCGCTTCCGCCTCTTACTTAGGCGCTGTGGTCTCCGTCGTTGTCTTGCGTCCGCCCCCTTCGACACTGACGCTATCATCGCGGCTATTGAAAATCAAAGCCTCCCCGCTCACGGTTCCCCGCGCCGGATCGTTCATCCTGGGCGGCGTGGCGGCGGTTCCGGTCAGCACATACTCCCCGCTCTCGCCGGAATACACCAGTTGCTCCCCGCTTCCGCGCCGGCCCTCGGAATTGAGCGTCACGCGACCCCTGGCCGTCATGCGGTCCACCCGCGCTGCCCCGCCGTCCTTGCTGGCGTGATTGTCCGGCGGCAGCAGCAGCAGTTCAACTTCATTGGAGACCGATGTCGCCGTCCCCGTCTCGGCCGTCACCGCGCCCAGGGCGCCGCTGTGCATCACCGCCTTGTGCTCGGCGTCGGAATACTTCAGGTCGCGCCCGCGCACCCGGATCACCGATGGCGCGGTTGATTTCCCGCTCGCATCCTTGCCCGCGTCCCGGCCGGGTTCCGCTCCGCCCGTGCTCAACAGCACCACCTTCACCGGCTCGGCCGTATCCGTGCTTCGCGCCACCAGCGTCTGCCTCTGGCGATTCAGCACGATCACCGGCGCGGCCACCGAGTTGGCCTGCTGCCACAGCCGCGCATCTCCCCGGAAGGTGGCCTCGCCACTGGCCTGGTGCAGTTGCGCCTCGGCCGCTACCACGTGGGACGGTCCCTGCCCGCCAAAAGCCAGGCTGCCCTGGCCGGAGGTTCCGTTTGCGCTCCCGCCCTGTTGGCCGGTATCCACCCAGGTGGCCTTCACGTTTCCATGCGCGAACGCGTCTCCCGAGTCGCGGGATACGTCAACCTTGTCCGCCGTAAGCTCGAAGCCGCCGTTTACCACGCGCGGGCTCAGCGTCAGGTGCAGCCACTCTCCCGCGCCCTCATAGACGGCCCGTCCTGCCGTGGCTCGCAGCGGCGCCTCCGACTGCGCGCCCGGCTTGGCCGCCGGCGTCTGAATCAGCACCGCATGGCCATCCAGAACCGCCGACTGAACCTGCGACAGGCCTCTCTCACTACTTTTTTGTCCGCTCTTTGCCCCGCCCCCGCCAGCGGGGGCAAAATGTGCCTCCAGCCGGTCGCCGGTCGCCGTCTGCCGGGTTCCCGTAGCGGTGGTCTCCTCCATGCTGGCGCGCCCCACCCCGGTCATCTCCCTCAGCTCGGTACCCTGGGCCCCTATGAACGAGTCTTTGTTCGTGGAATGGGAAGCCTGTTCTAACTCGCCCGCCATCTCATCGGCCGCCAGCCGGAAGGGCGCAACCGCTCCTGTGCCGCGCTGGCTCTCGCCCGTCACTACCACTCCCTGCGTGCCGTGAATGGTGGCTGGCTCCGCCTGACCCTTCCCGTTATCGCGGAACTCCACGTCGGCCGCCGGCGACGCCCAAGTCCGGCTCTCCCGCAGCGGGCCGCTCCCGTCCTGAGTCTCGCTCAGATCCTCGCTGTGCATCTCCACGCCCCGCTCCAGGTGTACGTGGCGCAGCTCGCCCCGCGGCGTGAACTCCAGCTCCGCAACCGGAGAGGTTCCATGCACCTGGCGGTTGCGGCTCCCCTTCTGGCTCGTCGAGTCCAGCCTTACACCGCCCTTCAGATGACCGTGCCGGGGCTGGTTGTGCTCATTGAAGTCCATTGACCCCGTGGGCGCCGTCACGTGCGCGCCGGTCGAGGTCGTCAGCGTAAACCCGTTCATCGCATCCAGACGTACCGCCGATCCATCTTCGCGAAACAGAACCTTAGCGTCGCCCGCCGTCGCTTCTCCGCCCTTGTAATCGGCCGTAGCCGCATGCAGCCAGCAAATCTTGTCGCCGCGCTCGAACTCCCCGTGCTGGGCATGAATCACCACCGTATTGCCGCCACGCTCGGTCGTCAACTCCAACCCGCGATGCAGCACCAGCAAGCCCGGTTGCGAATCGTACGTGGCCCCCATGGAGCTGCCGCTGCCCTGCACCACTGAAAAATCCACATGCTGGTCGGTCGTCGCCACTCCGCTCTTCTCGTCGAAGCTCAATCCGCTGGTCTTTACGTGAATCTCGCCCCGCTCCGCCGTCTCGGCGGCCGAGGTCAGCGTGCTGCCCTTGGCTTTGCCGCCCAACGCCTGCCCCGCCGTCGCCTTGGGCGCGATCGCCGGCGC